>NZ_JBSFQF010000062.1:0-1053 GCF_053588575.1 Gordonia sp. NPDC003429 | reverse complement strand
TTCGAGAAAGGCAAACTCGTCGAACCCGACGCCACCTCAGGCACCCAGGAGGCCGCCTGAAAACCGCTCATCCACAGGTCTTGACAATATCTCCGCGATGGGCACGCCGACGGTAGGGGAGAACGTTGTACGGCTGCGTGGCTAGGCCAGATTGTCAGGACCGCCACCTAAGCTCTTGTGCATGGCACGTAAGCGGTTGTCGCAACGAACGGGCAGGTCAGAACCGGATGGCCCATACGAAGGCGTACCTCCCCATCTGACGCACCTGCTGGAGCACTGGTTCGACTCGGTTTTGAGTTCCGGACCGGGTGGCTACTTTAGTAACGCGGAGACCATTCGTGAGCTTGCATCTCTCATGCGAACCTCCGTGCCTGCAGGTTGGGATGCGCATGACGTCGCCGCAGGGCTCCTCAGGTTGGGCCGCGAGAATGGAGAGTACTTTCTCGACCTCATAGATGGCTTCTCCAGATGCGGGGGAGTGAGACAAACGGTAGGGCGCTCGCTCGCCTGCTAGAGACTTCGGGATCAGTTTGGACGGTCGCGGACGATAATCGGTCACTAATCCGCGTCGTTTCCGACCAAGCGCAATCGACCTACGAGATTGCAACGTCGCCTGACGACGATGCCTCCGAGGAACTTAGGGAGGCGTGGACTAATGCTTTTGGGCGCGACGGCGACCCCTCCGATGCATGGGATCACGCAATTAAGGCCGTTGAGGATGTGCTGATTCCTTCCGTTGTGCCGAACCAGGCCAAGCCAAATCTAGGGCATGTCGTGGGTCAACTCCGTAACCAAGGCAATCAATGGAAACTGGTGCTGCCGGGCAAAGCGCAGGATCACGACGTAAGTCCGCTCGTTGGCATGCTTGACGTGATCTGGCCGAATCACGATCGCCATGGCGGCGTGTCTTCCAAGCGCCAGCCGTCAGAGGAAGAAGCGCGCGCTGTTGTCACACTTGCCGTGAACCGTCCTGGATCGGATGGAGACCTGGTTTAGGCCACCTCCGCTTTGGAGGCGACGGTGTCACGGTAGCGCGTCTCGTATTCGATGGGT
>NZ_JBSFQF010000061.1:0-1085 GCF_053588575.1 Gordonia sp. NPDC003429 | reverse complement strand
ATCACGCAGGCCAAGAGCCGGGGCCGCAGAATTCGCCATAGCCAATTCTCTCAAACCACGAACCATAAACTAATTAACGACACGCGACACTAGACGCCCAGCGCGACTACTCCCAGCGGCTACAAGACTCCGGCTACCGCGGCGGTCTAGCGCGCGACATCGTCGAGATACTGGTCGAGTCACCGATTGTGCGAGTGCCCAATCTCGCGCGACGGTTTGGAAAGTCCCCACAAGGAGCCGATCAAGCTGTGCAGAAACTTGTGAAGGTCGGGGTTCTCACCGGACCGTACGGAACCTATCGCAAGTTCTATGTCGCAAATGAAGTGCACCGCGCTATCACCTCACGGTCCGTCTAGTACGCTATCGCCGCTGCGCGGCAAAGCCTTTCAAGTCCGCTTGGCCGCCCCTAGCCCGCCGACAGGCCTCTCAAAGCCCTATAACGCTGTTCAGATCCGGTTTCGGCGTTTGCCCCAGACTCGTACGCATTTTCGAGGACAGACGCGGCGAGGAAAGACCGTCGCTCGAGCGTCGCCAACTATTCGTAGCCGAGCGCCGTTCGTACCAGTCTTGACTGATCGAGGCTCGGCTCCGCGGGTGTGCCATCGAGCGTGAAATACGCTCCGCCATCAGCATGTTCGAGGTGAATGGTCGGCGCGAGAACGGACTCGTCGAGCGCTATCGCGTTGCTGATGAAGTTGTCCCAGCCGACCGATATCTGCGGCGCCTTCCATCCCTGGGCCTTCATGAACGCATAGGTGTGCGCGGAGAGGCTTTCGGGGACCCAGCAGCGCACGAGAGTGGCCAGATAGTCCTTGATCAGCCGCGCCGTCTGCAATTGATCCTTGGCGAGTTCAAGTTCCAGCGCGATGTGATTGCGTAACGCACGAGGTTCGCCGCCATATCCCGCCCGAATCGTGAAGCTTGCGATCGGGCAGTCGTCCTCGCCGACCTGATAGAACTCCACGTTGAATCCCGGTCGGTTTCGTGGCCCTGAACCGCCCCGGGTCTGTCGGAGGCTCTCGAACCTGTGAAGGATGGAGAGCATGGCAGCACCACGCAAGTACAGTGAGGAACTCAAGGACCGG
>NZ_JBSFQF010000060.1:0-1091 GCF_053588575.1 Gordonia sp. NPDC003429 | reverse complement strand
GCCGCGCTACACGTGCGCCACCAGCGACTGCTCGACGTCGATCTTCCGTGCCGACCTCAGCGCGATCGTGGCCCCGCGAGCGCAGGTCACCTGCCGCACCACCACCTGGATTCTGCGGTCGATGATCTGCGACAAAATGTCGGTCACGGCCGCGGCCGCCGCGGTGGGGTTGAGCTGGAACACCGTCAACATCCTGGCCTGCGAGGCGGCGCGGTCCCTGGCGGCCGCACCTGACCGGCTCGCGGGCGTGCGGGTCCTCGGAGTCGATGAGCACAAGTGGAAACATGTTCGTGGCCAGGGGGATTCGAGTTTCGTGACCGTGCTCGTCGACCTCACCCCGTTGGTCGATGGCACCGGGCCGGCACGATTGCTGGACATGGTCGCCGGCCGCTCCAAAGCCGCGTTGAAGGACTGGCTCGACGCCCGCGATCAGGCATTCCGCGATCGTATCCAGGTGGTGACCATGGACGGGTTCAGCGGCTATCGCACCGCGGCGGCCGAGTCGCTGGACAAGGCGCGCGCGGTGATGGATCCGTTCCATGTGGTGCATCTGGCCGCGGAGAAACTCACCCTGTGTCGTCAACGGGTGCAACAGGATACGTGCGGGCATCGGGGTCGCAGCGGGGATCCGCTCTACGGTATCCGCCGCACCCTGTTGACCCGGATTGGGTTGCTCACCGACAAGCAGAAGACCCGCCTGCGCGCCGGCCTCGACACCCGTGACGAGCATGTGGCCGTTGCGGTCACCTACGCGATCTACCAGGACTTGATCGACGCCTACGACCAGCCGAACAAGCGGGACGGGAAGATCGCGATGTACAAGCTGCTCAAACGAATCCACACCGGCCTACCCGCAGGCCTCGCGGAGGTGGCGCAGCTGGGCCGATCGTTGTGGGCCCGACGTGCCGAGATCCTGGCCTACTTCGACACCGGCGCCTCCAACGGGCCAGTCGAAGCCATCAACGGACGCCTCGAGCACCTCCGCGGAATCGCCCTCGGCTTCCGCAACCTCAACCACTACATCTTGCGGTCACTCATCCACTCCGGCCAACTCGCAGAACGACTGCATGCACTCTGAATCCGGAAGAGCC
>NZ_JBSFQF010000059.1:0-1124 GCF_053588575.1 Gordonia sp. NPDC003429 | reverse complement strand
TAGTGTCGCGTTTCGTTAGTTGGTTTTCGGTTGAGCTTTCTTGAGAATCTCCTCGACCGGTTTCGTCCACACGAAGGGGTGTTTGCGGTCGTTCCAGCCGTTGATGAAGGCTCGGATCTTCGCGTTGAGGTCCTTGACTGAGGTGAACACACCACGCCGGATCGCTTGCCGGTCGATAATGCCGAACCAGACCTCGACGAGGTTGAGCCACGACCCTGATGTCGGGGTGAAGTGGACGTGGATGTTGGGGTGCGCGGCGATCCACTCGGTGACTGCCGACTTTTTGTGGGTGGCGTAGTTGTCCATCACCAGGTGTAACTCCTGGTCGCCGTAGGTGCGGTCGATTTGCCTGAGGAACGACAAGAACTCCTGGTGGCGGTGCCGTGGCTTGACTGTGGCGGTCACCTGTCCGGTCGCGATCTCCAGTGCGGCGAACAGTGTGGTGGTGCCGTGGCGTTTGTAGTCGTGGGTTCGGCGTTCGATCTGTCCTGGCTGCATCGGGAGCATAGGCGCGGTGCGGTCGAGGGCCTGAATCTGGGACTTCTCGTCCACGCACAATACGATCGCATTCTCCGGCGGTGCCAGATACAGGCCGACGACATCGGTGACTTTGGCGACCAACTCCGGGTCGGTGGAGAACTTGAACGTCCCCGAACGCCACGGCTGTACCCCATACTCACGCCACGCGCGGGCGACCGTGGCGTTGCCGATCCCGAGGTGACTGGCCAACAGGCGTGATGACCAGTGGGTCACCCCATACTTCTTGGGCGGTGGCTTCAACGTCGCCGAGATGACACCCGCGTGATCGAGATGTCTTGGGCGACCCGATCGTTGGGCGTCAAGAAGTCCGTCGAGGCCGTCATGGAGATACCGGGAACGCCACTTGAGTACCGTCGGCACCGACGTCCCGACAACCTCGCTGATCCGCGAATTGGCCACCCCTGCAGCAGCAAGAGTCACGATCCGCGCCCGACGCACCAGCCCCGCAGGCGTCGACGTCGACCGTAGTAGCCGATCAAGTTCATCCGCATCACCATCACGCAGGCCAAGAGCCGGGGCCGCAGAATTCGCCATAGCCAATTCTCTCAAACCACGAACCATAAACTAATTAACGACACGCGACA
>NZ_JBSFQF010000058.1:0-1194 GCF_053588575.1 Gordonia sp. NPDC003429 | reverse complement strand
ACGACCGCAAACACCCCTTCGTGTGGACGAAACCGGTCGAGGAGATTCTCAAGAAAGCTCAACCGAAAACCAACTAACGAAACGCGACACTAGTGGTGACGTGAGATCGTCCGGTGTCGACGATCGTCAGACACCGTTTTGGTCCTTGAAACGCGCCGACTGCGACTGTTCGACCATTGATCGATGTGTTGGGGAACCAGCGAATAATGACGGACTGACGCTTCTTGTACTCGGCTAAAGGTTCCGAGTTAGCGACGACCTGCGATATGAATCCGTGACGGGTGCCTTCATAGCGCCACATGCAACCACGAAGTGTCTGATAGTTGGCCAGCGCAGCATCTTCCGCAGTTGAAGGATTGACGCCCGCAGTCCGCAGAACGGAATCTCTTATGGCGGTGCATGGCTCGTAGGGCGTTCCGTCATTGCCAGTATTCCACCTGTCGGGGAACTTGGTGTCGAACGGTAGTCGTCGCCCTTCACTATCAGTTTGGCGGATCGCAACCTTGGTAGTGGAAATGATGCCTGTAGTCGATTGCGTGACCGGGGTGCCGTTCATCGAACAGCCACTAAGAAATCCGCTCAAACTAATCCCAAGAAATAGCCAGAACGAATAGCTGCGCTCACGCACGAAGATCGGTTGCACTAGAGCCGTCTGCGTAATGAAGCTCAGCATCCATGGCCTCACATGCGGAAGCAAGATCTCGCAATGAATCATTCTGCTTGTCCAACTGACGCGACCAGTCGTTAACCACACCTACCAACTGCGAGTGCAATCTGTTGCCCTCTTTCGCTTCGCCGAAGTAGTTGTCGCTGAGCACTCCGGTGACTATTTCAATTGCCCTCTCCAACTCCGCCGCACACTCCCTTGCCACCTTGGCCCGCTGTTGCCATTCCGCGGCCGTGAATTGCGCGACCCCACCCCCGCGGCCCGGCAGGTCCACGGTCGCGCCCGGGAGCGCGACGAAGTCCGTCACACCGTCTCCCTCGTGACCGTCGGGCTGCGGCCTGCCTCCATGGGTTCGGGCAGGCTGATTCCAGCGGTTGAGGGATGTAGTCACGAAAGGCAATCGTCGCCCTCGCGTGTCGGTCTGACTGATTGCGGGCTCTTCCTGATTCAGAGTGCATCGAGGCGTTCTGCGAGTTGGCCAGAGTGGATCAGTGACCGCAAGATGTAGTGGCTGAGGTTGCGGAATC
>NZ_JBSFQF010000057.1:0-1285 GCF_053588575.1 Gordonia sp. NPDC003429 | reverse complement strand
TGGCAGGTCCCCGATAACCGGTCCAGGCAGTTCTAGAGCCAGTTCCTTGTTGTGATCGTCAGTCGATCTCGCAGCCCACGGGGTGATGTTGGTGGGTGCATCCGGCAGCGTACTCGGCCGGCGTTTGGTAGCCCAGCGCTGAGTGCCGGTGTCGGTGGTTGTGGTCGTCTTTGAAGTCGTCGATGACCACGCGGGCCTCGATCAGTGTGGGCCAGCAGTTGCGGTTCAAACACTCGTCGCGCAACCGGTTGTTGAACGACTCGATGAACCCGTTGTTCCACGGTGTGCCGGGCGGAATGTAGGAGATCCCGACCGACCCTGCACAGAACGCCTGCAGGGCTTCTGAGATGAACTCAGGGCCGTTGTCCATGCGCAGCACCATCGGCGGGCCACCCCAGATCGCGAACGTCTTCTCCAACTCCTCGATCAACCGCTCAGCCGGAATCGAGCGGTCCACGATGTTCAGCAACGACATCCGGGTGTGTTCGTCAACCATGGACGCGATCTTGATCTTCTTCCCATCCACGGTGGAATCGAACTGAAAGTCCAATGCCCATACCACTTTCGGTGCGTCCGCGACAACGACCGGGACCGATGACTGGCCGGCGCGTTTGCGGCGCGGAGCGCGCCGCACTTGCAGGCCCTCTTCTTTCCACAACCGGTGCACTTTCTTCTTGTTGATCTCGATGCCGTCGTCGAAGCGCAGGTGTGCCCACGCGCGCCGGAACCCGTGCCGGGGGTTCTTGCGGGCATACGTGCGTAGCTGCTCGCGCAGTGCGGCGTCGGGGTCGGCCGGGGTGTGTGCTTGCGGCAGCCGTCGATAGGCGGAACGGGAAAGCCCAACTACCTTGCACGCCATGCGTTCTGACATGCTCTTGACGTCCTTGAGCATGTCGATGGCGGCGCGTTTGGCGGTCGGGCTCAGAATTTTCCCTTGGCGATCTCCCGCAGCGCGTCTTTCTCGAGTTCGGCATCGGCGAGCAGTCGCTTGAGTCGGCTGTTCTGCTCGCGCAGCTCTTTGAGTTCCTTGGCGGCGTCGCCGTCCATGCCGCCGTACTGGCGCCGCCAGTTGTACAACGTGGCCGCCGACACCTCGAGATCGGCAGCGATCTCCTCGCCGGTCTTGCCTTCCGCGGTCAACTCATCGGCCCGGCGCAATTTGCGCACGATGTCCTCCGCCGAGTGACGCTTCCGTCCTGCCATGTTCTTCATCGTCCCTTCTCCGCCCTCATCAGGGCAATCAGGACTCTAAAACAACCCGGACCGGCTCACGGGGGACACGCCA
>NZ_JBSFQF010000056.1:0-1305 GCF_053588575.1 Gordonia sp. NPDC003429 | reverse complement strand
GTTTCACCAGATGTGGTGCGTTGACCGCCCGCCATTTCGACTGCGCGGCCTCGATCAGTTTGTAGGCCATCGCGATGCCGGCCGCGCGGGATCCGGGGCCTTTGGTGACTTTGGTCCGTAGCCGCACGGTCGCGAACGTCGACTCGATCGGATTGGTGGTCCGCAGATGAATCCAATGCTCAGCGGGATACCGATAGAACTCCAGGAGCACGTCGGTGTCGTCGACGATCTTGGCCACGGCTTTCGGATACTTGGCACCGTAGGTCTTCTCGAATGCAGCGATGGCTTGACGGGCATGCTGTTCGTCTTCGGCGTTGTAGATTTCCTGCATCGCTTTGATAGCGTTGGGGTGTGCCGATTTCGGCAGTGCCGCAAGCACATTGGCTTGCTTATGAAACCAGCAGCGTTGTTCCCGGCTCTCGGGGAACACCTCGCGGACCCCGGCCCAGAACCCGAGCGCGCCGTCCCCGACCGCCAGGGTCGGGGACGGCATGCCACGGCGTTTACAGCTGCGCAGCAGATCGGCCCACGACTCGGTCGATTCCCGGTAGCCGTCAGCGAGCGCGATCAACTCCTTGCGGCCGTCGGCGCGGACGCCGATCATGACCAACAGACACAGCTTCTCCTGCTCCAGGCGCACCTTGAGGTGGATGCCGTCGACCCACACGTACACATAGTCGGCGGTGATGTCGCGGTCGGCGAAGGCTGCGGCTTCTTTCTGCCACTGGGCAGTGAGTCGGCTGATGGTGGCCGCCGACAACCCAGCGCCGGAACCGAGGAACTGCTCGAGTGCCGGCCCGAAATCGCCGGTGGACAGTCCATGCAGGTACAGCAGCGGCAGGACCGCGGAGATCTCCGGGCTTTTGCGTGCCCACGCCGGCAGAATCTTCGACGAGAACCTCTGCCGCTCACCGGTGTCTGGGTCGACGCGCTTGTCGTTGACCCGCGGTGCCTTCACCGCAACCGCACCCGCAGCGGTCATCACCTCCCGCTCGTTGTGGGAGCCGTTACGCACCACCAGACGGTGCCCGTTCTCATCGACCTGATCGGTGAACTGGTCGATGTAGGCGGCGACCTCGGCGCGCAATGCCGCGGCGAGCATCTGCCGAGCACCGTCTCGGACGATCTGATCGAGGATGGAGCGGTCCTCGCCAGCCGGGTTGGAACCTTCGTTGGAGTTGACTACCGTGAGCACGAGGCGTGCCTTTCCGCCAGCGCTGCAACGCTGACTTGATCAAGTGACTACCAGGATCATATTTACGGGAAGGCACGCCCTCCCTGATCCACAGGTCTTGATCATTCCTC
>NZ_JBSFQF010000055.1:0-1325 GCF_053588575.1 Gordonia sp. NPDC003429 | reverse complement strand
AACGACCGCAAACACCCCTTCGTGTGGACGAAACCGGTCGAGGAGATTCTCAAGAAAGCTCAACCGAAAACCAACTAACGAAACGCGACACTAGCATCAGGTTGACACGGTTGGCGGTATCGATAGCGGAGGCCTCTACGCCAGCGCTGAAGAACTGAACCCAGGAGTCCCATTCGCCGGAGACCGATACGTTCGCAAGTTCGTCTTGATATTGGCTCCGGCGCGTTTCGAACCACGGTGACACGCTGAGGAGAGGTTCCTGTAACAGGCGGTCGACCATCAGTTGCAGGATGATGAGCAGACGGCCGATACGGCCGTTCCCGTCATTGAATGGGTGAAGGGTTTCAAACTGATAGTGGGACATGGCCGCTGCGACCAACGGGTCACGCGCGGCGGTCGAGTCGTTCATCCACGTCATCAGGTCGCGTACCGACGCTTCGAGATCGGGTCCGGGAGGCATCGGAACGAAGCGAGAAGATTCGATAGTTCCGTCGGGACTGCCGATGGCTAGTTGGCAGCGTCGCACACGCCCAGCATCGCGGGTTTCGGACTCCGTTCCGTCGACAAGCTGTTTGTGGGCTGTTTCGATCAGCGATGTCGTGATAACTCGTTGCTCCGCAACGAAATCGAACGCATCGTCTGCTGCGCGGATGTAGTTGATCACTTCAACCAGTTCCGCGCTGTAGTCCTCGGTGTCGCTCTCGTCCGCCGCCAAGACTTCATCGATCGGCGCAAAGGTTCCTTCCAGCGCCGACGTGCTCTGAGCCTCGCGAGTGAGTGTCGGACGGCGGAGGATGCGGGGGTTTGGTACCTGTCGGGAAGCTTGATCTAGCTGTGCGAGAGCCCTGCTGGCGCTGGTGACTGCGCGCCAGGTCTGTCCGGATAGAACCGGCTCGGTCGACAGTGGGTGGGCTATATAGGCGGCGTGTTCGTAGGTTCTGCCGTTGCGTCCATCGGTCCCAGAGATCGGTCGCAGGTTCCCAATCGGACTGCTAGCGAAGCGTTCTAACTGCACATACCAAGTGTAGGCGGCTTTCGGTTGAAGTCACATCTATGAAACTCAACGTCACTTGGTATTGGCTATGAGAGATCAACTGAAGGCCGTCGTTGCTTGTCACTACGAGCTGCTGGGCAAAGACGGGGTTTGCCGCAGTGCACACAAGAATCGTTCTTCGAGCTTCCGGCCGTGTGTGCTCAGTGTGTGCTGACAGCCTCGCTCCGGTTGGGGCTGGGAGATATTGTCAAGACCTGTGGATGAGCGGTTTTCAGGCGGCCTCCTGGGTGCCTGAGGTGGCGTCGGGTTCGACGAGTTTGCCTTTCTCGAA
>NZ_JBSFQF010000054.1:0-1333 GCF_053588575.1 Gordonia sp. NPDC003429 | reverse complement strand
TGAACCGTCCTGGGTCTGGTGGAGACCGTGATCTCACCAGGAGAATACGGATATGGGAGCACCACGGAAGTTCGACCAGGAGACCCGTGAGCGGGCGGTGAGGATGTATCGGGATCGGCTTGCCGAGCCCGGCGAGTCCAAGTCAGGAGCGCGTCGTCATGTCGGGGAGTTGCTCGACATCAATCCGGCGACGCTACGCAACTGGATCGAGAAGGACACTCCGATCGTCTCCGGATCGGGGACGACGGTGGCCGCCCATGACGCGGAATTGCGTGAACTTCGGCGGGAGAACGCCGAATTACGCAGAGCCAATGAGATTTTGAAGACAGCGTCGGCGTTTTTCGCCGCGGCGGAGATCGACCGCCGACTTCGTTGATCGTCGAGTATATCGACGCTCACCGCGACCGGTTCGGGGTCGATCCGATCTGCCGGGTACTCACCGAGTACGGAATGCAGATCGCCCCGTCCACCTACTACGCCCACAAACAGCGGGGCACGATCTCGGCAGCGACACTGTCCGAGGCGTATGCCGCGCACGCCGTCTACCAGCAGTTTGAGAAGAACCGCAGTGTGTATGGGGTGCGCAAGATGTATCACACGATGTGGCGTGCCGGTCATATGATGGGACGCGACCAGATCGGCCGGCTGATGGGGATCTGCGGAATCTCCGGCGCGGTTCGTGGCTCGCATCGCATCACTACGACCCGTCGCGACGAGACGGCACCGCGCTTCCCTGATCATGTTGAGCGGCAGTGGAATACACCCACACATCCCGATCAGTGGTGGGTCGCCGACTTTACCTACGTGTGGACATTGGCCGGGTTCGTCTACGTGGCGTTCCTCGTCGATGTGTTCTCACGGCGCATCCTCGGATGGCGGGTCATGACCAGCAAGCACACACCGTTGGTGACCAGTGTGGTCGAACAAGCACTGTTCACTCGACGGAGGTCCGGATTCGCTTTTACTTCAACGGGTTTGGTGCATCACAGCGATGCGGGAAGTCAGTACACGTCGTTGGCGTTCACCGCCGCCTTGACCGAGGCCAACATCACCGGTTCCATCGGATCGGTGGGCGATGCTCTCGACAATGCGCTCATGGAATCGGCGATCGGCCTCTACAAGACCGAGTTGATCGACACCGGCCGCACCTGGACCGATCGGGGCCACGTCGAACGAGAGACCGCCGCCTACGTCCACTGGTTCAACACAGAGCGACTGCACTCGTCTCTGGACTACTGCCCACCCATCGAATACGAGACGCGCTACCGTGACACCGTCGCCTCCAAAGCGGAGGTGGCCTAAACCAGGTCTCCATCCGATCCAGGACGGTTCA
>NZ_JBSFQF010000053.1:0-1486 GCF_053588575.1 Gordonia sp. NPDC003429 | reverse complement strand
GGCCCTTCCTGATTGACGGTGCGTGAAACAGGTTCTGGCGACCACAAGATGTGGGGGTGATGAAGGTCGCCGATGGTGCGGCGGTGTGCCTGGAGATGTAGGCGGGTCCTGCGGTGTAAGGGTGAAAGCTCCTACACAAACACCAGCACACCGACAGGACCCATGACGCAGCGTAGCGCGATTGCTGACACGATTTGCCGCACCATCGAGTTAGGGGTGTCGATCACCGACGCCGCCGTCGATGCCGAGGACCGCACCCACCTGTTCTGCCAGGTCCTGGCCCCGAAGGACACCTGCCCGGCCTGCGGGCAGTCGGGCCAGCTGCGTGATCACATCGATCGTGAGGTCGCTGATCTGCCGATTGTCGGTCATCCCACCCGCCTGCACCTGCGGGTGCCGCGGTATGTGTGCAGCACCGCCGAGTGTGCGACGTCGATCTTCCGTGCCGACATCAGCACGATCGTCGCACCGCGCACCCAAGTCACCCGGCGCACCACCACCTGGATCATGCGCCGGATGATTCTGGACAAGATGAGCGTCACGGCGGTCGCTGCCTCGGTCGGCCTGGGCTGGAACACCGTCAACGCACTGGCCCTGGACGCGGCCCGGAAGCTGGCGGCCGCACCCGACCGGCTGGCCGGTGTGCGGGTCTTGGGTGTGGATGAGCACAAGTGGAAACACGTTCGCGGTGAGGGTGATTCGAGTTTCGTGACCGTGTTGGTCGATCTCACCCCGATCGTCGATGGCACCGGGCCGGCACGGTTGCTCGATGTGGTAGCCGGCCGCTCGAAAGCGGCGCTCAAGGACTGGCTCGATGCTCGCGACCAGTCGTTTCGCGATCGTATCCGGGTGGTCACCATGGACGGGTTCGCCGGCTACCACACCGCCACCGCGGAGACCCTCGACAAGGCCCGCACCGTGATGGACCCGTTCCATGTGGTGCACTTGGCGGCGCAGAAGCTAACGTTGTGTCGTCAACGCGTGCAACAAGATACCTGCGGACACCGCGGCCGCAGCGGGGACCCGTTGTTCGGTATCCGCCGCACTCTGCTGACGCGGATCGGGTTGCTCAGTGACAAACAAGCAACCAAGCTGCAGACCGGGCTGGATGCCCGTGACGAGCATATGGCCGTTTCGGTCACCCACGCGGTGTATCAAGACCTCATCGGCGCCTACGAGCACCCGGACAAGCGTGCGGGCAAGATCGCGATGTACAAGCTGCTCAAACGCATCCGCAACGGCCTACCCGCAGGACTGTGCGAGCTCGCCCAACTCGGCCGATCGTTGTGGGCACGGCACCGCGAGATCCTGGCCTACTTCGACACCGGCGCCTCCAACGGGCCGGTTGAAGCGATCAACGGCCGACTCGAGCACCTACGCGGCATCGCCCTCGGATTCCGCAACCTCAGCCACTACATCTTGCGGTCACTGATCCACTCTGGCCAACTCGCAGAACGCCTCGATGCACTCTGAATCAGGAAGAGCC
>NZ_JBSFQF010000052.1:0-1520 GCF_053588575.1 Gordonia sp. NPDC003429 | reverse complement strand
CCAGCGCTGCAACGCTGACTTGATCAAGTGACTACCAGGATCATATTTACGGGAAGGCACGCCCTCCCTGATCCACAGGTCTTGATCATTCCTCAGTACCCACGGATGCGAAGCCTTAACCCTCGATCAGAACGAATGCGACACGACCCAATGAACACGCGTTCCCCCAGCACACAGCCACTGCGCAATATTGGACGAACGCTGGACCGAGGCACCCCGTAGGTTCACTCATCCGCGTCCTTGAGTTCACGGATCTTAATGACCGATCATCGAGTACTTTAACCGGCACGCCGACGGGAACCCTGAGCAAGGCGTGCCGGTGCCTCAACTTGGAGCCCATCCCATGGGATCTCCCCCGTACGATCGTCGCCGAGGCGGAACTTGTCAAGGTGTTTGAGTCCAGCGGGTGTTAGGCGGCTGCCGGTTTTGTCGGTTGTTGGTTCTCCTGTTCGGGTTTGTTGATCCAGGCGGCGTCGGGCATGTCAAGGATCTTCGGGTCGGTGTGGCCGCTGAATCGTTCGGGGTGGGTGCGGCGGGCCTCGGCGAGGGTAGCTGAGCGTTCGGCCGAGACGGTTGGTGCGTGGCCGTAGTGCACGTCACCGGGGGTGTGCAGGCCGATACCGCTGTGGTGGTGGTCGTGGTTGTACCAGTCCACGAACATCGCCATGAACTCACGCGCGTGCTGTATCGACCCGAACCTGTGGCCGGGAACACCGGCGCGTATTTCATTGTCTTGAACCATGCGTGACCAGTTGCGCACCTATGCCCGCAAACACCCGCGGCACGGGTTCCGGCGAGCGTGGGCGCACCTGCGCTTCGACGACGGCATCGAGATCAACAAGAAGAGGGTGCATCGACTGTGGAAGGAGGAGGGCCTGCAAGTGCGGCGTGCTCCGCGGCGCAAACGCGCCGGCCAATCGTCGGTGCCGGTCGTGGTCGCGGACGCACCGAAAGTGGTGTGGGCGTTGGACTTTCAGTTCGATTCCACCGTGGATGGGAAGAAGATCAAGATCGCATCGATGGTGGACGAACACACCCGGCTATCGCTGCTGAACATCGTGGACCGCTCGATCACCGCCGAACGGCTGATCGAGGAGTTGGAGAAGACGTTCGCGATCTGGGGTGGCCCGCCGATGGTGCTGCGCATGGACAACGGCCCTGAGTTCATCTCAGAAGCCCTGCGCGACTTCTGTGCAGGGTCGGTGGGGATCTCCTACATTCCGCCCGGCACGCCGTGGAACAACGGGTTCATCGAGTCGTTCAACAACCGGTTGCGCGACGAGTGTTTGAACCGCAACTGCTGGCCCACCCTGCTCGAGGCCCGCGTGGTCATCGACGACTTCAAAGACGACCACAACCACCGACATCGGCACTCAGCACTGCGTTACCGAACCCCGGCCGAGTACGCTGCCGGATGCACCCACCTGAACCGTCCTGGATCGGATGGAGACCTGGTTTAGGCCACCTCCGCTTTGGAGGCGACGGTGTCACGGTAGCGCGTCTCGTATTCGATGGGTGGG
>NZ_JBSFQF010000051.1:0-1623 GCF_053588575.1 Gordonia sp. NPDC003429 | reverse complement strand
CAGCGCTGCAACGCTGACTTGATCAAGTGACTACCAGGATCATATTTACGGGAAGGCACGCCCTCCCTGATCCACAGGTCTTGATCATTCCTCCGACCAGATACCAGAATGAAACTCTTGCGCTGCCATCCCTACTCCTGCGCTGCTGAAAACGGCGATCGCAGGTACCGGCAACTCGGCCGACGGACACACCATCGCACGACACCGAACGGCGATGCGCTGCCAGTCGAAATCAGTCAGACCGATACGCGGAGGCCACGATTGCCGTTCGCGACTACATCCCCCAACCGCTGGAATCAGCCTGCCCGAACCCATAGAGACAGGCCGCAGCCCGACGGTCACGGGTGTCCATTGACAACGAGGGGGATTGGTGTGATGGACTTCTTCGTGCTCCCGGGCGGGACCGTGGACCTGCCGGGCCGCGGGCCCATCGGCGGCACCCCGACCGTCACTCCCCAGAACTCCGCACCCGAGGGTGGGGTCGTGCAATTCACGAGTGCGGAATGGCAACAGCGGGCCAAGGTGGCAAGGGAGTGTGCGGATGAGTTGCAGGTGGCCGTCGACAACATCGCCGGAGTGCTCGGCGACAACTACTTCGGCAAAGTGAAGGAGGGCAACAGATTGCACTCGCAGTTGGTAGGTGTGGTCGAGGTCTGGAAGGACAATCTAACGGAGCAGATCAGCGCACTTACGGCCCTGGCCGCGGGTTGTGATTGCGCCGACGCTGAATTACATTGCGCTGACCAGACGAGTGCGACTGACCTTCGTGCCTGAGTATCGATGGCTCCCGTGGCTGATTGCCACCGGTTGCCTAATTGGATCATTATGTGGCTGTTCGACCGACGGCAGCCCCGTCTCCCAGTCCAGCCCCGGTTCGATCCCGACTTCTGCAGTCACGATCCGCCAAACAGACGCGGAGGGGCGGCGATTGCCCTTCGTGACTGAATTCCCCGACCGATGGAACACTGGCAACGACGGAACAGACTACGAACCATGCACTGCGGTTACACTCCCAGTTCTTGTCGCTGCGGGTCTAAACCCTGCAACTACGAAAGATGCGGCACTAGCCAACTACCAAACCCTGCGGGGCTGTCGCTGGAATTACGCGAATAGCAGTCTCAAGACCCTCTCGCAGATCGTCGCAAATTCAGAACCCTTGGACGAGTACAAAGAGCGTCAATCGATCATCTTTCGCTGGTTTTCCGACACATCGATCAATGGTCGAAGAGTAGCAGTCGGTGCGTTTCAAGAACCGAACAGGTGCATGGCGATTGTTGACACCGGACGTTCTCATGTCAGCACAATGGTTTCGATCTCGATCGATCCCCCACCCGTCGCCGACATCTGCGCCAAGGCGGTCGACTTCACCCGCGCCACCATCGACCAGATACCGGAGTGAGACTTTTGCGCTGCCATCCCTACTCCTGCGCTGCTGAAAACGGCGATGGCAAGTACCGGCGACTCGGCCGACGGACACGCCATCGCACGACACCGAGCGGCGATGCGGCGCCTCAGCGAGCCGCAATCAGGCCCTTCCTGATTGACGGTGCGTGAAACAGGTTCTGGCGACCACAAGATGTGGGGGTGATGAAGGTCGCCGATGGTGCGGCGGTGTGCCTGGAG
>NZ_JBSFQF010000050.1:0-1634 GCF_053588575.1 Gordonia sp. NPDC003429 | reverse complement strand
CCTGACTTTTATCACCGAATCGGACATAGTAGACGCGTAGCGCGCTGACCTGGGGTGTTGTGTGGTTGGGCGGGTGGATTTGCGCACTAAGTGGGGTCTCGTAGGCTACGTTCGTGGCGTATGTGCGGACGGTGAAGACCGCTTCGGGAGCGACTGCGGTGCAGATCGTGCACTCGTCACGACGGGGTGCCCGCGATATTGAGCATCTCGGCTCGGCGCATGATGAGGCTGCGATCGTGGCGTTGAAAGCTGTAGCTGCGCAACGGATCGCCGGTGATCAGGAGACCCTTGATCTGGGTGTGGGTGTATCGCCGGGCGGTACTGGCGCGCCGCTGCCGATCACCTCGTCGCGGATGAGTCACCTCTGCGACAGCGTGGCCGGGGTGTATGACGAACTCGGCTTTCAGACGGCGACCGGCGGTGACCAGGTGTTTCGGGATCTCGTGATCGCACGGATCATCGAACCGACCAGCAAACTGGACTCGTTGCGGGTCTTGGCCGAGGCCGGGATCGAGGCCGCGTCCTATCCCACCCTGAATCGGCGTCTGCCGATCTATGCCACGGCCCGGTGGCGTCACGACTTGGCGGCCGCGTGCGCCGCCCATGCTGGTCTGGGGCCGGCCACGTTGTGTCTCTACGATGTGACGACCCTCTACTTCGAGACCGACAAGGCGGATGGATTCCGCGAGCCAGGATTCTCCAAGGAGCGTCGTCTTGAACCACAGATCACTGTCGGGTTGCTCACCGACGCAACAGGATTCCCGTTGATGATGGAAGCTTTCGAGGGGAACAAGGCCGAGACGTTGACGATGATGCCCACCCTGACCGCGTTCATGACCGCGCACAAGCTGACCGATGTGACGGTGGTGGCCGATGCCGGGATGATCTCGGCGGCGAACATGAAGGCCATCGAGGATGCCGGGTTGTCGTTCATCCTGGGTGAGAAGATCCCCAGCGTCCCGTACCAAATTCAGAAGTGGCACAAAAACAATCCGAATTCCACGCCCGCTGACGGGTTGACCTTGACCCAGCCACTGCCGGCGAACTCCAAGACCAGCTACCGCCGTCACCGGGTGGTGTACTACCGCTACAGTGCCGATCGGGCTCGCCGCAGCATCCGCGGTATCAACGAGCAGATCGCCAAGGCCGAGAAGGCGGTGGAAGGCAAGATCCCGGTCAAACGCAACCGGTTCGTCAAGCTGAAAGGCGGTGACCGAACTGTCAACCGGGAGCTGGAAATCAAGGCCCGTACCCTGGCCGGTTGGAAGGCCTATGCCACCAATATCGATTCTCCGACAGCCGATTTCGTGATCGGCTCGTACCATCAGCTGTGGCGGATCGAGAAGAGTTTTCGGATGTCAAAGTCCGACCTGGCCGCCCGACCTATCTTCGCGCGCAAGGAAGATTCGATCCGTGCCCACCTCAGCGTCGTGTTCGCAGCCCTTGCAGTCACGCGCATTATCGAAGCCCGTACCGGGTGGTCGATCAAGAAGTTCGTCACCACCGCCCGCCGTTACCGCACCATCACCATCCAGGCCGGACAACAGACCTTGACCGCCGCCGACCCACTACCCGAGGACCTCCAAGCCGCGATCAACGCGGTCGCCGGTACGCACTAATTGATAAAAGTCAGG
>NZ_JBSFQF010000049.1:0-1743 GCF_053588575.1 Gordonia sp. NPDC003429 | reverse complement strand
ATCACGCAGGCCAAGAGCCGGGGCCGCAGAATTCGCCATAGCCAATTCTCTCAAACCACGAACCATAAACTAATTAACGACACGCGACACTAGAGTTTCCGTGACGATCGATCCTCCACCCCTCCCCGACATATGCGCCAAGGCCATCGACTTCACCCGCGCCACCATCGACCAGATACCACCGTGACGCCGCTGCCTACTTCATCCTCGATACAATCGGGGCCACAGCGGGCCGCCACGACAATAATTGTCTCCGCAGTCCGCTGTGACCCCGTCTGTATCGCTAATGCCGCCAGCCTCCGACCGGCTGGCGCCCGCTCCTCAAGAACCTCCAACACCGGTTCTGCAGCAATGGATTTCACCGTATCCCGCGAGACCTTCAGCTTCTTGAGCCCAATCCTGACCGTCCACGAAATCCACCACCCGACCTGCGATGCCGGCACTACCTCTCGTAATCCGTCACACGACGGGCGTCATCCACACCTTCTCGAACCGGACCAACCGCCCAACCGTATCCTGGTTAGACTGACCGAACGAATGGGAACAGGGCCGGCCCCGTGCCGCGGACCCGACGGTGGTGAGGGGGATCTGTGACCGACTCGTTCGTACTTCCGGACGTGGACCAGCCAGGTCGTGCCCGCCGGAGACACCGCAAAAATCGCCCCACCCAACTCCACACCTGCCCGCTGCATCGCTGCAATTGACCAGCGCGGCAATGGCAACAGCGGGCCAAGGTGGCGCGGCAGTGTGCGGCGGATTTGGAGAGGGCGCGCACCGGGATCGCCGACACTCTCGCTTACAACTATTTTGGTGACGTAGATGAAGGGCGAAAATTGCACTCTCAGTTGGTGGGCGTGGCCAGTGCGACTGACCTTTGTGCATGAACGTCGCCGCCTCCTACGGCTACTCGCCGGTGGCTGCCTCGTCGGATTGGTGAGTAGCTGCGCGACAGATGGCAGCCCCGTTACCCAGTCCAACGTTGCCGTTACCTCGACTACTCAAAAAAGTATCCGGCAGACCGACGCGCAGGGCCGGCGATTGCCGTTCGTGACTTCATTCCCCGACCGGTGGAACACCGGGAATGACGGAACTACTTACGAACCATGCACTGCGGTTACACCTGCAGTTCTGCAGTCCGCCGGCGTGGATCCTGCAACTACGCAAGATGCGGCGGTAGCCAACTACCAAACCCTGCGAGGCTGTCAATGGCTCTTCGCGGGCAACAGTCTGTGGAGCCTCTCGCAGATCGTCGCTAACGCCGAACATCTCGACGCTTACAAGCAACGTCAATCGATCATCATTCGCTGGTTTCCTGACCAGTACGTCGATGGCCGGCGAGTAGCAGTCGGCGCATTCAGTGGACAGGACATATGCGTGGCGGTCGTTGACACCGGGCGATCTCACGTCACAACCATGGTTTCCCTGACGGTCGATCCACCACCCATCGCCGACATCTGCGCCAAGGCCGTCGACTTCACCCGCGCCACCATCGACCAGATACCGGAGTGAGCCTCCGCGCTGTGACCCCTCAATTCTCGCGCCGCCCCTATAAGTCGACCACGGAGATGCGCCTGGACGGAACAATTCGAATTGCGCACCACCGTTATCCATCGGACCAGACACGAAAGTGGAATGACAATCAACAGACCCCGTAAGATCCGGCCGCGACTTGAACCTCGTGGTCCCCGACATCGAGGCCCGTCGTCGTTCTTCGATTGGTTCGAGAACCTGATGGCAGGTCGC
>NZ_JBSFQF010000048.1:0-2299 GCF_053588575.1 Gordonia sp. NPDC003429 | reverse complement strand
CCACCAACATCACCCCGTGGGCTGCGAGATCGACTGACGATCACAACAAGGAACTGGCTCTAGAACTGCCTGGACCGGTTATCGGGGACCTGCCAGGTCGATGGTGGCTCGGGTGAAGTCGACGGCTTTGGCGCAGATGTCGGCGAGGGGTGGGGGACTGAAGGGGATTGTGACACTGGTAGCGACATGAGCGCGTCCGGAAACGACGATTGCTGTACATTCGTCAGATCCGCCAAGGGTGCCCACCGCGACTTGGCGCCCCGCAACGCTTTCATCGGGGAACCACTCGATGATCCCGCTTTGACGAGGCTTGTATTCGCTAAGTGCCTGTGCATTTGCGACGTACTGGGAAAGCAGCCCGCTGTTGTTGCCTATGTATCGCCACTCGCAACCTCGAATCGTTTGGTTATTCGCTGCCGCGGCATCGCGTGCAGTTGAAGGGTCCAGATCTGCCGAATTCAGTATCGAATCTGTTGCAGCTGTGCATGGTTCGTAGGTTGTGCCGTCATTCCCAGTGTTCCATCGATCAGGAAACGCTGTATCGAAAGGCAAATGGCGCCCGCTATCGTCTGTCTGTCTGATCGCTGCCTGCGTAGCTCCAGGCAGCGTGCGGGCGTGTTGAACGACTGGCGTACCTTCGATCGAACAGCCTGTCCCCGATGCCGTCAATGACCCTGCAAGGATGGCCACGGCGAGCCATCGACTTCTACGCACGAAGGTTGTGGGCGCCAGCTTCGTCGGCGCGATGAAGTTCAGTGTCGGCTGATTCGCATTGGCTAGCTAGGTTGTAAAGAGCATGCGACTGTTGCATTAGCTGCCCTCTCCAAGCAACGACCATCGGTGCAAGACTTGAAGATAGACTTTCACCCTCGGTCACCTCACCGTAGTAGTTGTAGCGAGCCACTCTCTCCAGTATTTAGCGCGCCCTCTCCAAATCCGCCGCACACTCCCTTTGCCACCTTGGCCCGCTGTTGCCATTCCGCGCTCGTGAATTGAACGACCCCACCCTCGGGTGCGGAGTTCTGGGGGGTGACGGTCGGGGTGCCTCCGATGGGTCCGCGGCCCGGTAGGTTCACGGTCCCGCTCGGGAGCAGTCGGAAGTCCGTCAGACCGTCTCCCTCGTGATTGTCGGGCTGCGGCCCGTCTCCGTGGGTTCGTGCAGGCTGATTCCAGCGACGGGGGTGTAGTCACGAACGGCAATCGTGGCCTCCGCGTATCGGTCTGACTGATCTCGACTGGCAGCGCATCGCCGCTCGGTGCCGTGCGATGGCGTGTCGGTCCACCGAGTTGCCGGTACTTGCGATCGCTGTTTTCAGCAGCGCAGGAGTAGGGATGGCAGCGCAAGAGTTTCATTCCGGTATCTGGTCGATGGTGGCGCGGGTGAAGTCGACGGCCTTGGCGCAGATGTCGGCGATCGGTGGTGTGTCGAGCGGAATGGTTACCTGGGTGATGACACTTGAACGCCCTGAGGTGACAACCGCCATGCAAAGGTCGGGACTCGTGAACTTGCCAACGGCAACTCGACGTCCGGCGATCGACTGATCAGGAAACCATTGGGTGATGACTGACTGTCGCTTCTTATAGACGTCCAGCGAGTGCGAGTTCCCGACGAACTGCGACAGTGTCGCCAGAGGGCGATCAGAGTAGTGCCAATCACATCC
This sequence comes from Gordonia sp. NPDC003429, assembly GCF_053588575.1. Classification (NCBI taxonomy): domain Bacteria; kingdom Bacillati; phylum Actinomycetota; class Actinomycetes; order Mycobacteriales; family Gordoniaceae; genus Gordonia; species Gordonia sp. NPDC003429. Next base: position 638 of record NZ_JBSFQF010000048.1, on the reverse strand, counting down.
ACGCGCGGTCTGAAAATTCGCAGCCGCGGCGTCACTTGCCGTCTGCGGGTCCAAGTCGAACTCGAGAAGGGTCGACTCCGGCACGGACGTGCATGGTTCGTATGTGGTCCCGTCGTTGCCGCTGTTCCAACGGTCGGGAAAGGTTGTCCTGAACGGCAGAGGCCTACCGTTGTCGTCAGTTTGTCGGATCGTGACCGGACTTGATGTGGCCATTTTCCCTGCAGTTTGAGCAACCGGCGTGCCCTGTGCTGAGCAACCGCTGACCGACGCAGCAATACAGCTGCACAGGAGGAGCGTCGCGAACCGATAGCGATTATGCGTGAAGGTCGGCCGCACTCTTTTGGTCCGCACCATGAAGTTCGCTGTCCGCGCCGTCGCATTGGGACGCCAGTTGGGTGAGGGAGCGGATCTGATCCGCCAGCGCGTCGCTCCAGGAGTCGATGACGCCGACCAGGCGGGAGTACACACCGACGCCTTCACAGACTTCACCGTAGAAGTTGGAGCCGAGCGTCCGATCGAGTTTGGATCGTGCCCTCTCAAATTGGCTCTTCCGGATTGACGGTGCGTGAAACAGGTTCTACTGACCCCAAGATGTAGGTCGGATTTGCGGTGTGAGCCTGCGTGATGTGGGCGGGTCC
>NZ_JBSFQF010000047.1:0-2314 GCF_053588575.1 Gordonia sp. NPDC003429 | reverse complement strand
ATCACGCAGGCCAAGAGCCGGGGCCGCAGAATTCGCCATAGCCAATTCTCTCAAACCACGAACCATAAACTAATTAACGACACGCGACACTAGCAACGGCTACGTCAGTATCAATTTTCCCGGCAAGGGCGCAGACACCATGGAGTTGAGCTGCCGGGTGTGACGCGTGCCGTGACTTGAGATCGGGCTGCGCGCAATGATCGTGCCGGCGGCGCCCGCCGCTCACGATGGTCGCCAAGGGTTTCCACGCGGCAACCGCCCGCAACGACTCGCACAGAAAGCCCAGGTGAACTCATGACCGCATCACGATCGGTAGCCATCATCGGCGCCGGCCCCATCGGAACCTCCGCCGGTGTCGGATTCCGTCGCGCCGGATTCGACGTCGACCTCTACGGAGACCGCGACCCCGCCGGACTTCGCGACGACGTTCCCGTGTCGGGTACCGCGGCCATCTCCGCGCTGGCCCAGCAAGCCGAACGAGATCTGGGGGTGGTCGGCTTCCTCGACCGGGTGCCGCCGGTGACCGGGATGAGTGTGCGCGTGCTGGCCGGCCGCGGCGCCCAGCGCGAAGATCTGCTCGAGTTCGACGCCGCCTACGGCGGATACCGGGCAGCGGCCGTCGACACCCGCCTGATCACCGTCGAACGCCTGCAGCAACTGCTCGACCTCGGCGGGCGCTATCACGTCGGCACCGTGGACATCGACGAACTCGACCACATCGCGGCCACCCACGACCTGACCCTGGTGGCCGCCGGACGCAGGGGCCTGACCGATCTGTTCCCGGTGGACGAGGCACGGCCCTTCTACCCGGAACCGCAGCGAAAGCTGTTGCTGTTCAACGCCGAAGGACTGGGTCACGGCCCTGACGTGTTCGCTCACCGCGGTCCGTCGGGTGGCGCGCACAACTCGCTGTCGGTGGTCGTCGAGCAAGGCGAGGCGTGGTGGGGACCCTACCTGCACAAGGATGCCGGACAGAGCTGGTCGTTCCTGGGGTTCGCCCGGCCGGGCAGCGAGTGGGATCACCGTTTCGCGCAGGCACACGACGCCGAGTCGACCCACCGCGTGGTGCGTGAGTTGTTCCGCGACTACCTCGACTTCGACCTGCCGGAGGTGGAGGCCACCCGGATCATCACCGCGGATTCGCACTCCTGGTTGTCGGGAGCCGTGACACCGACAGTGCGCAAGGCGGTGGCGCTCACCCCGGGTGGGCATCCCGTGCTGGCGCTCGGCGACACCGCCATCGCCCACGACCCGATCGCCGCCCAAGGCGCGCAGAGCGCGTTGATCCAGGCCGCGGCGCTCGTCGCCGCCGCGCGCGACCATGACGGGGCGTTCGACAAGGCCTGGCTGGAGGAGAGGTTCGACGAGTTCTGGCGCACCCGTGGGGAGATCGCCACCAAGGCCACCAAGCTCTATCTGGGTGACCCGCAGTATGCGGAGATCGGACAGTCGTTTTTCGCCGCAGCCGCGGCGAGCCCCGCGTTCGCGACAGCACTCGTCGATCTCATCTCCGATCCGGAACCCTTGCGCCACATCAACTCTCTCGACGATGCGCACGCCTTCATCGCGCGGGTGACCGGTGAACCTGCCGCCGACGTGATCGCGCGGACCGGCACCCCGGGCAGGTTCGCCGACTCAGCCTACGCGGCGGTACCGGCCTAGCCGGTTGTGATCGAGAGCGGGACGAATGGAACGCTGACATCATGAGTTTCGACATCGTGCCGGTCCCCGATCCCAGTGAGTCGGCACCGGACCGGCCAGTACCCGACTATGCCGCGCTCGACGACGCCGCCCGCGGCCTGATCGAGGGCGAGCCCGATCGCATCGCGAATGCCGCCAATCTCTCGTCGCTGGTGTATCACGCCCTGCCACAAGTCAACTGGGTGGGCTTCTACTTCTTCGACGGCACCGAACTGGTGGTGGGACCGTTCCAGGGAAAGCCGGCGTGTGTCCGTATCCCGCTGGACAAGGGTGTGTGCGGGGCCGCCGCCCGCACCCGAGCCACCCAGTTGGTGGCTGACGTCCATGCCGTACCCGATCACATCGCCTGCGACGCCGACAGCCGCTCGGAGATCGTGGTGCCGCTCATTCACCGCGACCGACTGATCGGGGTGTTCGATCTCGACAGTCCCGTCACCGACCGGTTCACCGAACACGACCAGCGCGGCCTCGAAGCCATCGCGGCCACCTTCGTCGCGTCGCTGGGGTGAGATCCTTCCCCTAGTGTCGCGTTTCGTTAGTTGGTTTTCGGTTGAGCTTTCTTGAGAATCTCCTCGACCGGTTTCGTCCACACGAAGGGGTGTTTGCGGTCGTT
>NZ_JBSFQF010000046.1:0-2387 GCF_053588575.1 Gordonia sp. NPDC003429 | reverse complement strand
GGCAGGTGACCTGCGCTCGCGGGGCCACGATCGCGCTGAGGTCGGCACGGAAGATCGACGTCGAGCAGTCGCTGGTGGCGCACGTGTAGCGCGGCTGTCAACGGCGGCTGAAATCTGACCCCTTATCGACGTTTGAATTTTGACCCCCTGTGGTTGGTCTATTGGTCGTGTGTGACGAGGTCTCGTCGGGATTTGGTGCGGTAGGAGTCGCCGTTGATGGTGATGACCTCGGCGTGATGGACCAGCCGATCGATGAGCGCGGCGGCGACAATCTCGTCGGCGAAGATCTCTCCCCATCGGCCGAATGGCATGTTCGAGGTGATCAACACCGAGCCTTGTTCGTAGCGGCTGGCGATGAGTTGGAAGAACAGGTTCGCGGTGTCGGAGTCGAACGGCAGATACCCGATCTCGTCGATGATGAGCAGCCGGTAGCGGCGCAGCCGTTTGATCTCCGCGGCCAACCGTCCCGCGGTGTGGGCTTCGGTTAACCGTGCCGCCCAACCCGTCGCGGTGTCAAAGAGCACCGGATACGAGTTGTGGGCGGCTTTCATCCCTAATGCGATCGCCAGATGCGTTTTCCCGACTCCGGGTGGTCCGAGAAGGATCACGTTGTCTGCCTTGGCAATCCAGGTACTGGTGGCCAGATGTGCGATCACATCGCGCGGCAAAGATGGCACGTGATCGAAGGTGAAGTCCTCCACCGTTTTGACCGCCGGGAACCTCGCGGCGGCGATCCGCAGGGTGGTGCCGTTGGCTTCACGTTCGGAGACTTGGCGTTCCAGGATCGCCGCCAAGTACTGTTCGTGGCTCCAGCCCTCATCGCGGGCACGATCGGCCAACTCCGCCCAACACCGCCGGATCGTGGGGGTCTTCAACGCGCGGGTCAGGAACTCCATCTGTGTGTGAATCTGCTTGCCCGACACAGTGGTCGAGGTATCGGCGGTACTCAATTGTGGGACTCCAAATCTGTGGTGGTGGTGAAGTTGACGCCGTAGAGGTCGTCGTAGTCGGGTAGCGCCCTCATCGGCACCTGGTGGCCGTCGAGGTGAGCCCGCACCCGTGCCGCGTTGCCGGCCGCGATGTTGAGGTCCTGCATGCGGTAGTTGCGCCGCAGTTCTTTGGCGGCCCGCACATGCTGGGGATCGGCGATCGTGACGTGGTTGGCCCAACTGCGGTGGTGATCGGCCACGGTGACATCCCCGCATCGGATGACCACATCGCTCAGGTCGGCAGTGATGTCGACGAACCGGCCGATCACCGACGGATGCACCGAGTAGTCGTTGCCGGCCACCCGCACGTAGTAGTCCCGGCCCAACCGGACTCGGTGGGTCAGACCGACGTGCGGGGCCGCCGGTGGCAGAGCGGTCATCGCCGCCACATCCATCTCGAGGACGTCGGCCGGGCGGCGATCACCGATCGAACGCACGATCCGGGTGTTGGCATGCTCACCCAGCCACCAGCGGAACTGGGTGTTGAAGTCCTCCGGTGACTCGAAGATCCGGCCCGGCAGGAACGAGGTTTCGAAGAACCGGTTGTTGCGTTCGACCATGCCCTTGTACTCCGGATCGCGCGGCGGAGCTAGTTCGAGTCGGGTGCCCAAGGTGCCCACGAATCCGGCCGCCAACGCTGTCGGTGTGCCCTTGCCGCCGATCGCCGATTCGCGGTCCCACACCAGCTTGTGGGTGACTGCCCCGATCTGGGCCAGCAGCAGCCACATCCCGGCCAGAATGTCACCGCCCTGACGCGACGGGATCATCACCGCCGCCCGATACCGGGAGTACGCCAACGTCATCACCAACACCGGAAGGATCGCTAACTGGCTATGGCCCACCGGGATTCGATAATCGGGGAACCACAGATCCCACTGCGAACACACTCCCGGTTCGTATACGACCCGATCAGCAGGATCGACTCCGCGGTACTCCGGGCGGATCTGGCGGACCCGATCTTTGAGGACCGTCAACGACCTGCTCCACCCAATCCGCTCGGCGATCACCGTTGCCGGCATCGTCGGATACTCCCGCAACAACGCCCGGATCTGCGGCTCGAACGCATCCACCGCCGACCCACGAGCCGGCCGCGAATACTTCGGCGGCTCATCAGCGGCCAACGCCGCACGCACCGTGTTCCGGGCCACCCCCAACCGACGCACGATCTCCTTGATCGGCACCTGCTCACTGCGATGCAACCGGCGGATCTCCGCCCACTGTTCCACTGAAATCACCCTCCTAGCTCAGACGGGGGTCAAAATTCACCCGTCGCTATGGGGTCAGTTTTCAGGCGTCGTTAACAGCGGCACCGTCAGGTGCAGCCGGGTCGGGTGCCCCACGATCGGCAGATCAGCGACCTCGCGGTCGACATGATCACGCAGCCGGCCCGCCTGCCCG
>NZ_JBSFQF010000045.1:0-2651 GCF_053588575.1 Gordonia sp. NPDC003429 | reverse complement strand
TTTTTCGCGTTGGGTGGTAATTCGTTGTCGGCGATGCGGGTGGCGGCGCGGGTGGCTGATGTGTTCGGGGTGCAGGTGTCGGTGCGTGATCTGTTCGATGCACCCACCGTCGACGAACTCGCCGAGCTGGTCGGCAGGCGCGACGCGGGGCTGGCACCGATCCGTGCCGTGGAGCCCCGCCCGGCGCGCATTCCGCTCTCATTCGCCCAGTCGCGGATGTGGTTCATCAACCGGTTCGAGCCGGGCACCGCGACCTACAACATCCCGGCGTTGCTGCGGCTGCGCGGACCGCTCGACATCGACGCGCTGCGACACGCCATGGTCGATGTCGTTGCACGCCACGAGATCCTGCGTACCACGTTCCCCGCGGTCGACGGCGCGCCGGTGCAGGTGATCCATCCCGCGCACCGTGTTACCACCGACCTGGACTTCGCGGTGGTGGACGACGAGGACGCACTGCGCGAGGCGGTGTCGACCGGATTCGACGTCACCGAACAGTGGCCGCTGCGGGTGCGGGTGCTCGCGATGAACGCCGACGAGCACCTCGTGGCCGTCGTCGCCCACCACATCGCCGCCGACGGGGAGTCGATGCGGCCGCTGGTTGCCGACCTGGTGACCGCCTACCTGGCCCGTGCCGGCGGCCGGTCTCCCGACTTCGTGCCGCTCACAGTGCAATTCGCCGACTACGCGATCTGGCAGCACGAAACGCTTGGCGATCCGGCCGATCCCGCATCGGTGGTCGGAGCGCAACTCGATCACTGGCGTACGACGCTGGCCGGGCTGCCCGACGTGCTGGACATCCCCGCCGACCGTCCTCGCCCGACCGTCGCGTCGCATCGTGGCGCCCGGCTGGAGGTCACGATCCCGGCCGAGGTCGCCGGACGTATCACCGCGACCGCCGCCGCACACGGCGTCACCCCCTTCATGGTGGTGCACGCGGCGCTGGCCGTACTGCTCGCGCGACTCTCCGGCGGCAACGACATCGCCATCGCCACCCCCGTCGCCGGACGTGGGCAGGCCGTCCTCGATCCGCTTGTCGGTATGTTCGTCAACACACTGGTGCTGCGCACCGGCATCGAACCCGCCGAACCGTTCAGCGATCTGCTCGACCGGGTGCGGGTGACCGATCTGGAGGCCTTCACCCACGCCGACGTCCCGTTCGAGACCATCGTCGACGCGCTCGATCCGGTGCGTTCGGAAGCGTTCGCACCGCTGGCGCAGGTGATGCTCTCGCTCGATTCGGGCGCTACCGCAGACGATGCCGTGCGCGTGGACACCCTCGAGGTGGAGTCGGTGGCCCCTCCGGTGGTGCCCGCCCAACTCGACCTCGCCGTCACCGTGGCCACCGAGCCCGCCGGCGAGGACTGGCGGTGCTCGATCGTCTACGCCACCGACCTGTTCGACGAGTCGAGGGTGGCGACGTTCGCCGAGCGCTACCGTGCGCTGCTCGGTGGCCTGACCGCCGTGCCGGGAGATGCGGTCGGTGACGTCGTCATGATCACCCGCGCCGAGGCCGATGCGGCGGTGGCCGCCGCGACCGGTCCGATCGTCGACCCGATCACCACCACAGTCGCCGATGCTGTTGCGGCGCAGGTGGTGCGGTCGCCGGGTGCGCCGGCGTTGTGGTTCGAGGGTCGGGTGGTGTCGTATGCGGAGTTCGGTGCGCGGGTGGCGGTGTTGGCGCGTGAGTTGATTGCTGTCGGCGTGGGTCCCGAGGTGGCGGTTGGGGTGTCGCTGGAGCGGTCGGTGGAGTTCGTGGTGGCCATTCATGCGGTGGTGGCCGCCGGTGGCCAGTACGTGCCGATCGATCCGTCCGCACCCGCCGAACGCGCGGCCTACATGCTCGACACCGCAGGCGTCGAGGTGATCGTGGTGCGCCGCGACGAGCGGCCCGGCTGGCTCGCCGGCGTCGGAGCCCGCCACATCGTGGAGGTGGATGCCTCGGGGTCGGTGGATGAGTCGGCGGCTCCGGTGGCCGATGGGGAGCGGTTGTCGGTGTTGCGTCCGGATGCGGCGTTGTACACGTTGTTCACGTCGGGGTCGACGGGCCGCCCGAAGGGTGTGACCGTCTCGCACCGGTCGGCGGCCAACCGGCTGTGGTGGGCCATCGACCGATTCTCGCTCACCGACGCCGACCGGGTGGTGCTCAAGACGCCGGTGACGTTCGACGTGTCGGTGCCGGAGTTGTTCGCGCCGTTGATGTCGGGTGCGCAGGTGGTGGTGGCGCGTGCGGGTGGGCATGCCGATCCGGGGTATCTGGCGGAGTTGATCGGTCAGACGCGGGCGACGTCGGTGCATTTCGTGCCGTCGATGTTGTCGGTGTTCCTCGATGTGGTTCCGGCCGAACGGATTCGGGCGTTGGATTCGCTGCGCTGGCTGCTCACCTCGGGTGAGGCGCTGCCCGCGTCGGTGGCCCGGCGGGCCCACGAGTTGCTCGGCGACACCAGGATTCACAATCTGTACGGCCCCACCGAGGCCGCGGTCGACGTCACCGACACCGACGTCACCGACGCCGAGCACATCACCATCGGCGCGCCCGTGTGGAACACCACCGCCTACGTGTTGGATGCGCGGTTGGGTGTGGTGCCGCCGGGGGTGCCGGGGGAGTTGTATCTGGGTGGTGTGCAGGTGGCGCGGGGGTATGCGTCGCG
>NZ_JBSFQF010000044.1:0-3942 GCF_053588575.1 Gordonia sp. NPDC003429 | reverse complement strand
CTTCGAGAAAGGCAAACTCGTCGAACCCGACGCCACCTCAGGCACCCAGGAGGCCGCCTGAAAACCGCTCATCCACAGGTCTTGACAATATCTCGACGTAGATCCGAAAGTGCCAGTGTTTCAACGAGGCGCACACTCGTATACTGACCGGGTTCAACCAGTGGACGCAACACCCGTAGGGAGAGAGGGTGTTTGGATGGGTCGTCCGGACGGGTGGATGGTGACGGTGACGGGTAGGCCGGCAATGCGGTCGCCGGGCCGTCCGCCGTATCGCCGTGATGTCGAGCGTCAGTTCTGGGCCAAGATCGCCGAAGGTCTCACGAGTGACGACGCCGCGGTCGCGTGCTGCGTGTCGCAGGCCGTTGGGACCCGATGGTTCCGCCAGGGTGGGGGCATGGCACCTTTCGAATTGCACAGCGGGTCCGGTCGGTACTTGTCGTTCGCCGAGCGCGAGGAGATCGCGCTGGCACACGGCCGGGGTGAGAGCGCTCGCGCGATCGCACAGCTGCTGGGGCGCTCGCCGTCGACGATTTCAGCGAGTTGCGTCGGAACGCGGCCACGCGCAGCGGAAAGGTCGAGTACCGGGTCTCGGTGGCCCAGTGGAAAGCGGAGTTGATGGCGCGTCGACCGAAGGAGGCCAAGTTGGTGGCCAATCCGCGGTTGCGTGAATATGTTCAGGACCGTCTCGAGGGTGTGGTGCGCGATGAGGACGGGCAGGTAGTCGGCGGTCCGAAGCCGCGAGAATGAAAGGGCCGCAACAAACCTCGTCGTGAGGATCGTCGGTGGGCGGTGGCTGGAGTCAAGAACAGATCTCACATCGCCTTGAGCTCGATTTCCCGGATGATGAGAGTATGCGGATCTCACATGAGGCGATCTATCAGTCGCTCTATATCGAAGGGCGTGGCGCTCTCAAGCGTGAGCTGGTGACGTGTCTGCGCACCGGTCGGGTATTGCGGGTGCCGCAGGTGACGAGGCTCAAGAAACTTCCCCAGGTGTGCTCACTGAAATTCCCCACCCGTGGGCGGCTCCTACTGTAGCGTCCGGCGGGTTGGTGCGGTGGCGGTGCGCTGGTTGTGGGTGCGGGCGTGGTGGTCGCGGAGCCGGTAGGAATCGCCGTCGAGTTTGAGCACGACTGAGCGGTGGAGCAGTCGGTCGAGCATGGCGGCGGCGACGGTGGTGTCGCCGAGGACCTCGCCCCATTCGGCGACTGACCGGTTGGTGGTGATCACGATTGATGTTTTCAAATATCGTTGTGCCACAACTTGAAACAATGCTGACGCGGCTTCGGCCGGCAACGGTAGATATCCGAGTTCGTCGATCACCAGCAGGGTGGGGCCGGCGAAGAACCGCATGCAGGTGGCCCAGCGGCCCTCGATGGCGGCTTTGTGGCAGCGCGCAGCCAGATCCGCGGCGGTGGTCACATAGGTGCGGTAGCCGGCGTGCACCGCGGCATGCGCCAGCCCGACGGCGAGGTGGGTTTTGCCGGTGCCGGGTGGGCCGATGAGCAGCACGTTCGTCGCCGATTCCAGATACGCGCAGGTGCCCAGTTCACGGATCAACGCCCGGTCGACTCCGGGGGCGGCATCGTAGTCGAACCCGTCCAGGGTGGCGGGGGTGGGCAGGCAAGCGAAGCGCAGCCGCCCGGCCAGGCGACGGGCCTCGGTGGCATCGACCTCGATGCCGAGGAGGTGCTCGAGGGTGTGGGTCATCGTCCACTCCTGCTCGGCAGCGATCTGCAGCACCTGCGGTAGGGCTTGCGCGGCGGCGTCGAGTTTGAGTGCGGCGAGATGCCCACGCAGTTGCTGGTACACCGAGACCGCCGATTGTGACTGCGGTGCAACGCTGTTCGAGTCGTCAGCGGCTGTCGTGTTGGTGGTGGTCATGGGAGTTGGGTCCTGTTCTGCGCGGCGCGTTCATAGACGCTCAGATCGATCACCGACGCCTCGGTCGGTGTGGCGGGGTGGGCGGTTGTGGTGGTGCGGCGCAGTGCTTCCGCGGCGTGTCGGGCGGCCTCGCCGGGTGGGATGCGTTCCTTGCGGCGGTGCGGGCGGCGACTGGAGGAGGCGCCGGCTTGGGCGAGGATGTCCAAGGCGACGACATGGCCGTGGTCACGCACTTGGGCTCCCGAGCCGGCAGTGGCCAGGCGGTGGCGGGCGATCACGATGCCCGAGTCGGTGGCGATGTCGATATGCCCGTCGCCGAGTCGCTCACTGACGTGCACGTCGCTCATCGCCAACTCCGGGGGCACCGAGTACTGGTTGCCCTTCCACGCCACCAGCGCCTGGCGAGACACGGTTCGCACCTCGGTGACCGTCGCCGGGTACGGGGCCGCTGGCGGGGCGCTCAGCGGTTCGCGTGCGGCGACGGTAGCCACGTTCGAGCGCCCATCTTTGGTGCGGCGCATCCGCACATCCGAACGGGTCCGGCAGAACGTGTCGCAACTGGCCTGCGCCTGCTCGACGGTCAGCTCATCGGCCACGGTGCGCCACCACCGCTGCGCAGCAGTGTGATTGGACTTCTCCACCACACCTTTGCGGTTCCCACGCCGGGGTGGGCACACCGCCACCGAAACACCGTAATGCTTGGCGACGCCGGCGAACTCGGCGTTCAACGCCCCGGTCGACGGGTGACACACCGTGGCCATCCGGTCGAACCGCCATACCTTGGTGACCCCACCCAAGCGGCGGGTGATGCGGTCGATACCGGCGATCACCTGCGGGCGGGTCATATCCGGCGCCAGATAGCCGCGCCATCGCCCAGAATGCGCCAGCGACCCGACCAGCAAGAACGCGGTCGAACCCCAATCCCACTGCACTGGAGGATTCGGCAACTCCACCCAATCCCATTGTGTCTCTTCACCGGGCGGGTGCTCGATGATCGCGTTCGCCCGTTCGGTGACCTGCGCGCAGTCAGCACACTTTGGTCGCAAACCGCGAGTCCGGATCTGGCGGGTCAGGGTCTGATACGACTGGCTGTAGCCGAGGTCCTCGAGTTCATCGCACAACGTGCGCGACCACAGATGCGGGTCCTCGTCGAGTCGGGCCCGGACATAGTCGAGGTAGGGGTCGAACGGATCCACCTCCGGCTTCCTACGTTCGCCCGGGGTGCGCTCACCGTTGAGGTAAGCCCGGATCGTCTTCCTATCGTGGCCGGTATGTCGGGCGATCGCCGAGATCGTCCACCCCCGTTTGTGCAGTGCATGTACTTCCACATCGCTCTCCCGTGTCAACATGAAAGCGGGCCTCCCGAGGTAGCTGGTGAGTGGTCAGAGACCATCAGCATCACGGGAGGCCCGCCTACTCTGGCGGCGCCACACGGGTGGGGAATCTAGGTGAGCATCACTGGGGAATTTCGATGAGCGCCGTCATTCGAGCGAGGATCACAATAGCAAGAGGCAGCGACCAGTTCTCAACGTAGGATAAGTCGAGCCGGACCGACTCTTCCCAGCTAAGGTCACTACGGCCGGAGACCTGCCACAGCCCCGTCATGCCGGGTCTTACTAGCATCCTCCGAGTGACCGTCTCGTCGTATGTCTCGACCTCCTGCCGAAGTGGCGGACGAGGACCAACGAGACTCATCGAGCCGCCGACAACGTTGAACAGCTGCGGCAGCTCATCGAGGCTGTAGCGACGCAGAAATGATCCGACGCCGGTTACTCGCGGATCTTCCTTCATCTTGAACAGTGGACCGCTGCCCTCGCTCTCGGACGCGAGTTGCGCCCGCAATTGATCGGCGCCTACCACCATCGAGCGAAACTTCCACATGTGAAATGGCTTATTGTCGACGCCGATTCGCTCCGCTCGGTAGAAGACGGGCCCCCGAGAACCCATCTTGACTGCGAGTGCGCGAGGAATGATCAAGACCTGTGGATCAGGGAGGGCGTGCCTTCCCGTAAATATGATCCTGGTAGTCACTTGATCAAGTCAGCGTTGCAGCGCTGGC
>NZ_JBSFQF010000043.1:0-4457 GCF_053588575.1 Gordonia sp. NPDC003429 | reverse complement strand
GGTCGACCCACACCGTCACCAGCTACCGTGAGAACCCGGTCCCCGCAAACGCTGGAACCAACTAACCGAGCCTCCAGCAAACCCGGGGCGATTCAGCGGGCGGCGGCGAGGGCCTCGGTTTTGGCTTTCGCCAGATCGAGCAGGTCCATCTGGATTGCGGTGATCTGGCGGGTCAGATCGGCCGGGTTGACCCCGTGCACGCGTGCCGATTTCTGTGAAAGCTGTTCTGTGTCAAGGATTCCGGATTCCTGGACGCGTTGCCACGGTGTTTTCGGTGCATCGTAGGTACGTGTCTTGCGGCCCGCGGCGGTAGTGGTGTACCCGACCGGTTTCTTCGTCGGGGTGAAGAAGTTCAGACGCACAGACACCACCTCCCACAATTGGTTGAGCAACTCCAGTTCGGCTGGTGTGTCGTAGTGCCAGTAGAACGCGTGTTTGCGCACGACGTGGTTCGGAACTTGTCAAGGTGTTTGAGTCCAGCGGGTGTTAGGCGGCTGCCGGACCACACAGCTTAATCGGTTCCGCCGACACGGCGAGCAGGGTCCAATCACTCAGTCGCACAGCCGATTTGCGGGGTGGATTACCTCGCGTGCGGGCTACAAGCCATTCGTCATTCGGCCTCGAGTATCAGGCGCTTGGCCACGTTGGCCATAGCGTAGGTAAATATCGCTGCGAGTGCACATCCAAAACATGTTGCTGCACAACGTATTGTGTCACAGGTGTCAAAACTTCAGGGTACTTGATCAAGTCAGCGTTGCAGCGCTGGCGGAAAGGCACGCCTCGTGCTCAACGTAGTCAACACCAACGAAGGTTCCAACTCCGACGGCGATGCGGGTCGTCCGCTGCTGCGGTAGTGACTGGCTCTGTGAGCCAGCGGTAGTAGGGCTGGCGGGAGAGCTTGAGGACCCGGCACGACACCGCCACGGGAATCCCGTCGACGGCGAGCTCCTTCACGAGCGGGTAGAACCTTTTCCCGGCAGATTCGCCTGCGACAGATACGCAGCCGCCCGCCGCAGCACCTCATTCTCCTGCTCCAACAACCGGATTCGCTTGTTCGCCTCCCGCAGCTCCGCGGACTGCCCGCTCGTCATGCCGGGCTTGTTACCGTCGTCGACGTCGGCGCGGCGCATCCACTTCTGCAAGGTCATCGGGTGCACCCCGAAATCCTTCGCGATCTGCTCGATCGTCACACCCGACTCGCGCTCGCGGGCAACCCGGACCACGTCATCACGGAACTCTTTCGGATACGGCTTGGGCACGATAGCCATCCTTCCAGGCCCACCCCCTCGGGCAAGCCAGATCAGATGTCACCTATCGATGCAGCAGTCCCTTCCTACGCCAGATCGACCGCACCTATGACGACCAGGAACTACACCTGGTGATGGACAACTACGCCACCCATAAGAAGGCAGAAGTCACCGAGTGGCTCGCCACGCACCCCAACATCCACGTCCACTTCCCCCCGACTTCCGGGTCCTGGCTCAACCTCGTCGAGGTCTGGTTCGGCATCGTCGACCGGCAAGCGATCCGGCGTGGCGTGTTCACCTCAGTGAAGGACCTCAACGCAAGAATACGAGCATTCATCACAGGCTGGAACGACCGCAAACACCCCTTCGTGTGGACAAAGACAACCGAAGATATTCTGAAGAAAACTCAACCGAAAACTAACTAACGACACGGGGCACTAGGTCGGCCTCTGGTGTCGCCCGTGCTCGCGGTTCCCTCGAAACCGGTGCGCGCCAACGCCAGCAAGACCACTGGCTGGCATATCAGCGATCGCGCCAGAAAATCCTCGACGAGCGAAAGCAGCGGCGCTGAGCATTCGTCACGTTCTTACGCCCAGCGGTACCCCGGCTGGACGAGGGTCGATACCCATCGAGTCCAGTGCCGCGTTCGCCACTGTCAATGGGGTGACCCCAACAGGATCGTAGGCCAACCTTTTGCGCGGAATCGTCGGAGCCGTCGGAATGGGGCGGGGCGGTGAGCCTACACCGCGTCCAAAGGGGGAGTGGTGGCGATCTCGCGGTCATATGCAACGCAGTGGGCGGCTGAGGGAGCGCGCACCAACTGTATATGCCCAGGGATGATTGATACCCCGATGACGATTATGGATCGACACCGATTACATCAACGACTCGACCGGACTGCTGGTCGCGCGTCAGAACGGCGACACGCCGCACCGGGCATTAAATCGCATTGGGGCGCTGTGAAATCAGGCGGTCAGCGAAGCCAAACAGTCAGCCCCTGGGGCGTGCACATCCGGACTGGCTACGACAGGGCCGACCGAGCAGAAGTTCGGGCCAGGCGACGCAAGCAGGAAGCCGACACCCGCGGTATCGATGTGCAGGTCGTCGTCGAGGAGTCCGATCAGCACGCTGACCCCGCTGACGATTCCGATGACGAGGGTATCGAGACCCACCGGAACCTCACGTGCCGAGTTGGATTCGATTGCGAACAGGGCGTCGGCGACGATCGCTACGGCTATGGCTACGGCTACGGTGGCGGCGGTCGGCACCCACCCCGGCGCGGATGAACTCGTCGGCGCCGGGCGGATAGGGTTCTCCGCGACCGCACCCGCGTGCTCCCCGGACGGGATGTTTACCACGAGTGCGGTACCCGACCGAGCTAGGGGAGAATAAGAAGAACGGTGACGGCGAATCCGATGGTCGCCAGAATTGCCGCAAGGAGCGCATCCAGGGGGTCCCACCGCTGCTGCTTCTCCCACGGCGGGGTGTACGGCGGGTGCACTTCGCGGCGCGACTTCGTCGGCGGTAGGCGATGCCGCGGTAGCGCGAACCGATGTGTTCGGTGTGGGGAAACGGTAGCCAGGGCTGGCCTCATCGAATCGCTCCGTGCCGCAGATCGTGGGCGTGGTGTCGGTGATCTCTGCCTGACTGGACGTGATCGCTCCAACTGGACGTGGTCGTTGGTGGCCATCACGGTAGCCCACCAGTGATGCAATGGCGACAGTTCTGGCCAGGTGGCCACCATGTCAAGAGTCGGGTCTTCGTGTCCAGTCATGCTGCCCTCCTTGGTATTTGACACTTGACTCGGCCATCAGAAGCAGGCGCCCATGTTTTAGCACTCGATGTAGCTGAGTGCTAGCGCACGGAGGATTGTGGTGCTATTTTGGTGACGTACAGCGTGAGCTGCTCGTCAACGGGTGGCGGGCAGCCTGATGTTCAGGAGGTGAGTAGCTGTGCTTCGTTTTGATCCGTTCAACGATGTGGATGCTCTGGCTCGTGGATTGATGACCGGTGCTGTTGCCGGTACAGCGCGCACGCCACGATTCATGCCGTTGGATCTGTACAAGGTCGACGATCATTACATGTTGGTCGCTGATCTTCCTGGCGCAGATCCTGGTTCGATAGATGTGGCTGTCGATAATGGTGTGTTGACGTTGTCGGCGCAACGCAGTGTGCCCACTGATGAGGGGGTGCAATGGTTGACCAGTGAACGGTTTTCCGGCACCTATCGGCGGCAGTTGTCTCTCGGAGAGGGCATCGATGTGGCCGGTATTGCCGCCACCTACGACAATGGTGTCCTGAGTGTGACGATCCCGGTGGCAGAAAAGGCTAAACCGCGCAAGATCACGGTGGAGGCTACCGGCGGGCCCCAGGCTATTACCGGTGGGCCCCAAGCTATTCCGAGTGAAGCATACTGACATCCCTGGTCGGTGGGGTCGAGGATCGATCGAGGAAGCCTCGGCCCCCATGTCACCGTCGCCGATTTCGTGGCCGTGAGGAGGGTCAAGTCATGACCGCTACTACGCTCCGGGAATCAGATCGACCGTTGGTCACCGATGCTGACTGGATCGATCAACAGATCGCTGTGGACCTCTCTACTGACTGGGACGACTATCCACGCACGCATCGTCACAGCCGGGGGTTCGGAACTGGCGGCGAGGTTCCCTCGCCGCCATAACATCTCCAGCGAGCGCCTCTGCTGAGGAGTGGGTGCGTGGCAGGGTCATTGTTCTGATCAGCGAGGTTGAACAGTGGCTGACCGGGCGCCGTGAATCGACAGTAGCCAGCCCCCAAGTCGCTGATGGCGGTGGCAGTCGAAGAGCAACACCTCGCACACAATGCGATGCCGCGCACCACTCACCCCAGCCCACCACCAACAACACGCACAGATCGGGATGGTGTGTGAATGGGGCGAACTATTCGACAGAACTAGGAGTGTGGCAACGCGCACCCCCGGTTGGTAGGGGAGTTCTCGACAGCACACGCGGTAATCTCTCTCCGAGTTGCTCTGGTGGCCGAGTAATCGTGGCCCCCAGGGCAACTCGGTCGTCATCGGTCGGGTCTGCTGCACGAATAGGTGACATTGGCAGGTCCCCGATAACCGGTCCAGGCAGTTCTAGTGTCGCGTTTCGTTAGTTGGTTTTCGGTTGAGCTTTCTTGAGAATCTCCTCGACCGGTTTCGTCCACACGAAGGGGTGTTTGCGGTCGTTC
>NZ_JBSFQF010000042.1:0-4475 GCF_053588575.1 Gordonia sp. NPDC003429 | reverse complement strand
CCGGTCCTTGAGTTCCTCACTGTACTTGCGTGGTGCTGCCATGCTCTCCATCCTTCACAGGTTCGAGAGCCTCCGACAGACCCGGGGCGGTTCACGCCATCTGGACCTGCAAGCATTGCAACCATCAATCAACCGATTGACCTAGACGACGTAGGCAAGCCCTCCCAACGCGCTCACGATAGGTGAGGCACCAGCTCACCCTTCGCGCTCAGTCTTACGTGAGGCACCCGCATCACCGTTCGGGTCGATCAGATTCTGTGCGTTGCAGTCGACCTGGCGCTCGAGCCGCATTCATGGGCGGGTTTGCTGAACTATTGGAGGCAGTAGCGGTCCGGTGGTTTGGTTTCGTCCAGTTGTCGGTCGCGGCGTCGTACTCGACCAGCCCACGATCCTCGAAAGCTGTCAGCCATCCGTCCATGGGCCACCACCCCCACCTGCGTCGGAAGAGTGCTCCGTTACGCAGGATGTCGTCGAGGTGTTCGACGGGAGGGTCGGACACCCGGTGGTACTGGTGGTATGCGTGCGCGCCACCGACCCAGGCGAGCCGATAACCCTGTGCGGCAGCAGACATGGCGAAGTCGGTGTCCTCTGCGCCGTACCCCCGATAGCCGGTGTGGAACCCGCGGATATTCCGCCAGTCGTGGGCATTAAGGGCGAACGAGAGTGACCAGAAGAGCGTGAGGTCACTGTCGAGGTGGACCTCACCATCCGGTGGGTCGGGGCGAGCCGGATGCGGGTTCGTGTAGGCCGCAAGATCATCGTTGATCTGCCCCTGCTCAAGATAGGTGACAGGCCCACAACAGATTACGCTGTCGTCGTAGTGGTCATGGAGCGCACGCCGGTAGCGTGAGAACAACTCAGGTCCGGGTAGGCAGTCGACGTCGAGGAAGACCAATGAGTCGGCGCCGGCGGCGATCGCGAAGCGGGCACCGATGTTCCTCGCGCTGGCAAGCTCGAGACCGTCTGCACCGCTGTCGATCTCGACGACTTCTACGGACTCCCCGGAGCCGACGATCGAGCGTACGTTCGCGTCGTCCATGGCGACCACCACATGTAGCCACGGTCTGTTGGGGCTATGCGCGACTGTGTCGAGTTGACGTTGTAGGTGATCGTGCCGGCCCGAAACGATGGTGATCAGTGCCAGTAAGCCGCCTGCGGCGGTCATCGGAGCAACGCCTCGATGGCTGCGGCGGCTCGCCCGGCGGCCCCGTCGGTTTGCCACCGTGACCAGTCGGCGTTGGTGACTGACGATTCGTGCAGGATCTTTGCCCAGTCGTCGGGCTCGGGCCACTCGCTCCTCACTTGTGCCAAGCCCTCTCGTTCCAGAGTGCATGCCGTCGCGTCCTGCTCAGCGAAGGGACGGCGTTGCGGGATGACGACTGCGGGGCGTCGGGCCGCAGCGACGTCTGCCACGCTGCCTTGACCAGCGTTGATCACCACGACCTGCGCACTGCACAAATACGGCCACGGATCGTCGGTCCAGGTTCCGAAGGCGGGTCCCAGGCCGACCACCGTCAATCCCGGGTGTCGCTTGGTGATCAGCGAGACCACGGGTCGCTCCGACTCGCCACCGGTCCCGGACATGAGTAGCACGTCAGACGCGAGCGCCGGGTCGGGGGTGGCAGGTCGATACTCAAAGCGACTGATACCGCCGACGAAGGTAGTCTTTGAGATGAACTCGTCAAGCCAGGGAGGGCTGTACAGGTCGCCAGGCCATGGTGCGATGATCGCGTCGGCCACCTCGTATGCGCGGCGGTGTGTCGGATCGGCGCGGTCACCTGGCATCGCCACGACTATCACCGGAACGCCGAGAAGCCGCACGAACAGAGCGATCTCGACTGAGACGTCGACGACCACTGCCGCTGGCTCGTGTTCGTCGGCGAATCGCGCGATCTGCGCCATCCGACGGCAAAGTCCACGATCCCCACGCGGAGCCCAATGGAGGACTCCGCCCGCGGTGGGGTCCCTCGGATCCAGATTCTGATCGTCGCGGTCGAGTGCGATCACATCTGTGAAGTCCTCTCCAACGATGTCAGCGCTGCTCAGCGCAACCACCGGAGCGGAAAGATGACGTGCGATGGCCTCAGCACGCGTTCGATGACCGGACCCTTGGTGATGGATGTAGTACCCGATCATGCGCGTAGCGCCTCGTCCTGAATCAGTTCTGCGTAGAGGTCTTGATATTTCTCAATCATCACTTCCTCCGAACAGTGCTGCTCCGCGTGGTCGCGGACCGCCTTGCGGTCGAATCGCTGTGCGTCGATCGCAGCTTTGGCCAACTCGTCGACGTCATCCGGGGCGACGAGGATCCCTGCCTGAGTTCCGACTATCTCCGGAATGCCTCCTCGGCGGAAGGACGCCACCGGGGTCCCACACGAGAGCGACTCGGCGACCACCAGACCATAAGGCTCGTCCCAGACCGGGCTGACCAATGTCACCGAGGACCGGCCCACCAGGTCTGCGAGCTTGTGATGGTCGAGGTGACCGACATACCGAATCCGTTCGTCGAGAAAAGGTTCGACCCTATCGGCGTAGTAGCTGAGGTCGCTGATCGGTCCCGCGATCCGGAGACCGATGTCGGCGCGGCGAGCGGCGTCGATCGCCAGGTGCACGCCCTTCTCGGGGACCAGACGTCCGAACCAAACGGCGTCCTCCCCGCCAGGGCCGGGGGCCCAATCGCGCACTTGGACGCCGTTATGAATCACTGGGACAGCGTCGAGGATATGTGACCAGGCATCCGCGGTGTGCTGGGACACCGCGACGCAGCGGGTCTGGTCGGCGATCGTCATCGCCGACTCAAGCCATGGTGTCGGTGGCGTGTGCAATGTCGTGACCATTGGAGTGGCCACAGCGTCGGCCATCGCCACCGGGAGGTGGTGGAGGCTGTGATTGTGGATGACGTCGAAGCGCTCAGGGTGAGCAGCTAGGTCGACCATCAACGACAGATAGGCGTGGTGTTCGCGCAACACCTGCTCTGGCGGCATCGACACATCGGCACGCGCGGCATGAGATGGTTCGAATATGTTGGTGTGCAACATATCTGTGTCAGGACCTTCGTCCGACCCCGGGCCCGCGAACAAGGTCACCTGGTGACCAGCGGACGACAGCGCGCGAGTCAGATGCCATACGTGGGCCTCGAGTCCGCCTGCGAACGGTTGCGTGATCGGATAACTGCTCGATGCGATCACGGCGATGCGGAGTCGACGATCAGGCATCAATGCATCGCCTGTACAGGGAGTCGTGCCGATGCGAAAGCCACTCTCGCTGAGCCGACCGATCAGCCCACGAGGCGGGCGGAGTCTTGCGTGAGTAGGCGCTGGCTAGTGCAGCAATCAGGGAGCTGGGGTCGAATTCGGTCTCGGTGAAGACGAATTCGTCGAGGTCCTGCTGCTCACGGTAGAAACCGCAGTTCGGCGCGATAACCGATGTTCCGAGATCGTGACACGCTTCGAGCCAACCCGAGTGTGTGCCGAAGCGGTATGGCAGCACGGACACCGACAGCTCCGACAGATAATCCCAGAGCTGGGCGTCACTGAAGAACTGGTGCACCCGCAGGCGAGCGCGTCGATGGCGACTGAGTCGCTCGACCGTCGCCGCGAAGCCGGGATTGTGCCAGTGGTTGTCAGGATCGTAGATCTCGGCGTGGACATTGATCTGGATGACAACGTCATCGTATTCGACTGCCGCGTCGAGCAGCGTGGCGATCACCGGCTCCGGGTCCATATTGGCCCGAATGCTCTTCGCATGGACGCCTACCACGAATTCATCTCTTTCGTTTTTCGTCCAAGTGGTGAAACGGCTCGCCGGTACGACGTGCGGATGCGGTAGCACAGTTACCTGCCTCCCCCACCGCTGCGCCGCCTCAGCGGCCGCACCAGGCGTGAGGGTGAGCACCTCATCGGCTGCTGGAACGAGAATGTCGAGGATCTGTTCGTGGGCACCCGGCTCGGGATGGTGCGGGTTGCGGAGGTCGTGAAGCGTGTAGACCAGTGGCTTGCCATAGTGCCGCAGGCGTTCGACAACAGCTGACATGGTTTCAGGTTCGACCGCGTCGAACCCGAAATGGATATGGAAGATGTCAAAATCAGAGTGGTGATGCTCGATCCAGACGGGATCGAGCATCACCGGTGGCCACCACCCGCCAGCAACCTTGCGGCCGTCTTCGGGCTCAGGGTCCAACAGACGCACGGCACCGGGCGGTGACGATGTCGCGCTGAGATGACGAACATAGACGTGCGACGACGGTACGGACGCCACGCGCACAGGACTTGACTGCAATTCGACCTCGTTCCGCTGGATCGGCTCTTCGGGAACGGCTGAGGCTCAACCGAAACACGCTGCGCCAAAGATGGGCTTGGCGTGTCTTTTCAAAGTACCCACGAGATATTGTCAAGACCTGTGGATGAGCGGTTTTCAGGCGGCCTCCTGGGTGCCTGAGGTGGCGTCGGGTTCGACGAGTTTGCCTTTCTCGAAGG
>NZ_JBSFQF010000041.1:3179-4607 GCF_053588575.1 Gordonia sp. NPDC003429 | reverse complement strand
GTGCACGTGTTGTGCTGGTGATGTTGGGGGTGTTGTTGGTAAGTCCTCGGCCGATTAGTACCAGTCACCTACACCCATTACTGGGCTTACAGTTCTGGCCTATCAACCCCATGGTCTGTGGGGGGCCTTAACCACTCGAAGGTGGTGAGAAACCTCATCTTGGAACAGGCTTCCCGCTTAGATGCTTTCAGCGGTTATCCCTTCCGAACGTAGCTAACCAGCAGTGCACCTGGCGGTACAACTGGCACACCAGAGGTTCGTCCGTCCCGGTCCTCTCGTACTAGGGACAGGTTTCCTCAAGTTTCTAACGCGCGCGGCGGATAGAGACCGAACTGTCTCACGACGTTCTAAACCCAGCTCGCGTGCCGCTTTAATGGGCGAACAGCCCAACCCTTGGGACCTACTCCAGCCCCAGGATGCGACGAGCCGACATCGAGGTGCCAAACCATCCCGTCGATATGGACTCTTGGGGAAGATCAGCCTGTTATCCCCGGGGTACCTTTTATCCGTTGAGCGACACCACTTCCACACGTTGGTGCCGGATCACTAGTCCCGACTTTCGTCCCTGCTCGACATGTACGTCTCACAGTCAAGCTCCCTTGTGCACTTACACTCAACACCTGATTGCCAACCAGGCTGAGGGAACCTTTGGGCGCCTCCGTTACATTTTGGGAGGCAACCGCCCCAGTTAAACTACCCACCAGGCACTGTCCCTGAACCCGATCAGGGTCCGAGGTTAGAAGTCCAATACGATCAGAGTGGTATTTCAACAACGACTCCATGAACACTGGCGTGCCCACTTCACAGTCTCCCACCTATCCTACACAAACCGAACCGAACACCAATACCAAGCTATAGTGAAGGTCCCGGGGTCTTTTCGTCCTGCCGCGCGTAACGAGCATCTTTACTCGTACTGCAATTTCGCCGAGTCTGTGGTTGAGACAGCAGAGAAGTCGTTACGCCATTCGTGCAGGTCGGAACTTACCCGACAAGGAATTTCGCTACCTTAGGATGGTTATAGTTACCACCGCCGTTTACTGGGGCTTAAATTCTCAGCTTCACCACCGAAGTGATTAACCGGTCCTCTTAACCTTCCAGCACCGGGCAGGCGTCAGTCCGTATACATCGTCTTACGACTTCGCACGGACCTGTGTTTTTAGTAAACAGTCGCTTCTCTCTGGTCTCTGCGACCCCCACCAGCTCCCGGAGAAAATCCGTTCACCAGTGCAGGTCCCCCTTCTCCCGAAGTTACGGGGGTATTTTGCCGAGTTCCTTAACCACAGTTCTCTCGATCGCCTTAGTATTCTCTACCTGACCACCTGTGTTGGTTTGGGGTACGGGCCGTGTATCAACTCACTAGAGGCTTTTCTCGGCAGCATAGGATCATGGAATTCACCACAACGGTTACGCATCACCTCTCAGGAACAA
>NZ_JBSFQF010000041.1:1306-3081 GCF_053588575.1 Gordonia sp. NPDC003429 | reverse complement strand
CATGTGTGACGGATTTACCTACCACACTCCCTACAGGCTTACACCAGGACAACCATCGCCTGGCCCCACTACCTTCCTGCGTCACCCCATCGCTTGCCTACTACCAACCGAGGTCCCGTGCATCGCCATCCGGTCACCCGAAGGTGATCCATCCGGTCCTGGACGGTTAGTACAATTGATTCAGCATGGGCGCGGATACACGGGTACGGGAATATCAACCCGTTGTCCATCGACTACGCCTGTCGGCCTCGCCTTAGGTCCCGACTCACCCTGGGCGGATTAGCCTGGCCCAGGAACCCTTGGTCATTCGGCGGCAGAGTTTCTCACTCTGCTTTCGCTACTCATGCCTGCATTCTCACTCCCACACCCTCCACCACTAGATCACTCCGTGGCTTCCCCGGATGCAGGACGCTCCCCTACCCACCCACACACCTAGACCACCATCCATAGACGATGACCGGGCTTATGTGAGTGCCGCGGCTTCGGCGGTGTACTTGAGCCCCGCTACATTGTCGGCGCAGGATCACTTGACCAGTGAGCTATTACGCACTCTTTCAAGGGTGGCTGCTTCTAAGCCAACCTCCTGGTTGTCTTCGCGACCCCACATCCTTTTCCACTTAGTACACGCTTAGGGGCCTTAGCCGGCGATCTGGGCTGTTTCCCTCTCGACCACGAACCTTATCGCCCGCAGTCTCACTGCCACGCTCTCACTTACCGGCATTCGGAGTTTGGCTGACGTCAGTAACCTGATAGGGCCCATCGGCCATCCAGTAGCTCTACCTCCAGTAAGAAACACGCAACGCTGCACCTAAATGCATTTCGGGGAGAACCAGCTATCACGGAGTTTGATTGGCCTTTCACCCCTACCCACAACTCATCCCCTCCATTTTCAACTGAAGTGGGTTCGGGCCTCCACGACGTCTTACCGACGCTTCACCCTGGCCATGGGTAGATCACTCCGCTTCGGGTCTAGACCCGGCGACTCCACGCCCTATTCAGACTCGCTTTCGCTACGGCTACCCCACACGGGTTAACCTCGCCACCGAGCACTAACTCGCAGGCTCATTCTTCAAAAGGCACGCCATCACCCCCAGCCGACCAAACGACTCAAAGGCTCTGACGGATTGTAAGCGTCCGGTTTCAGGTACTATTTCACTCCCCTCCCGGGGTACTTTTCACCTTTCCCTCACGGTACTCGTCCGCTATCGGTCACTAGGAAGTATTCAGGCTTACCGGGTGGTCCCGGCAGATTCACAGCAGATTCCACGAGCCCGCTGCTACTTGGGCATCCATCACGCAAGACCACACGTTTTCAGCTACCGGACTCTCACCGTCTACGGCAGACCATCCCAGGCCACTTCACCTAACATGCAGCTTTCTCACTCACGCCCCGACAGGTAGATCGAAGAATGATGAACCCCACAACCCCACACGCACAACCCCTACCCGGTCTCACATACGCGCGGTTTAGCCTCCTCCGCTTTCGCTCGCCACTACTCACGGAATCACAATTGTTTTCTCTTCCTATGGGTACTGAGATGTTTCACTTCCCCACGTTCCCCCCACACAGCCTATACATTCAGCTGGTGGTAACACGACATCACTCGTGCTGGGTTTCCCCATTCGGACACCCTCGGATCACAGCTCGTTTGACAACTCCCCGAGGCCTATCGCGGCCTACCACGTCCTTCATCGGCTCCTAGTGCCAAGGCATCCACCGAACGCCCTCAAACACTTACAACAACACCTACAAACAACCCCGCCACCACACAAAC
>NZ_JBSFQF010000040.1:0-5239 GCF_053588575.1 Gordonia sp. NPDC003429 | reverse complement strand
CGCCCACATCACGCAGGCTCACACCGCAAATCCGACCTACATCTTGGGGTCAGTAGAACCTGTTTCACGCACCGTCAATCCGGAAGAGCCGGATTCTGGCAAGTAGAGCGCGAATGCCACAATCAAGCCGCGCTCAGATGACAAGTCCAACGACTTAATGACGTCCGGCCCAAACTGGGGCTCCCGCTCTTTCACCAAATAGACTAAGGCAACCCCTCTCGTGCTGCGCCAGAAATCGGCAAGCGGATGGCCCTGGGGTCCACGTCTGTCCAGCAATGGAAGTACAAAGTCTCGATGCTTGGGATCGGTGATCTCACCGAACTTTTGGATGGAATCCCCGCCGCGATCTCTACGGTCGCGGTGGACAATCTTCCGAGTTCCCACATCGTGGATCAATAGATCCATTTCACCGGGTTGTGGAATGAGCACAAGGAAATCCCTCAGTAGTGGGGACTTTACCTTAATGAGGTTGAAGTAGTGCGTCACACGCGGATCAATCCATGCTCTTTTGTACTCGTACATCCATTTCATCTCATTGACAATACCCAATATTTGATTTGCGTGAACCACACCGGTGAAAGCTCGAAGATTGAGTTGGCCACTCGCCGGGAAGGGAACACTTTCACCGCACTCGTTGAGGACCGGACGCCAGAGATCCAGGTTCCATCGCTGATCATTCAGTTGAAAGGGATACCCGGACGGGCTGAGCACACGGTCACTCTGCTCCTTCAGCCTCGCGTTGAACATCTTGTTCCTGGCGGCCGGCTTGAGCCAAGGTAGGTGTTGCCAAACCAGAGGTGGAATCTCGGAAGGACGCACCAGGGGCTTGTCGCCGTCCCATTGAGAATAGATGGCCAATTGCTGGCGAAATTCCTCCTCATCCAATGCGATCGCCTCAAATGCCTTGTAGAGATCCACGCGAACCTTGGCACTGAACTTCGCGTTGCGGTCGATGTATAGGCGGACCAAGTCGCGGTAACCTTGCCGAAATCCGAACCATCGACCCATCTGGGTCAACGAGTCACTCATTCTCACGGTTCGACGGAAGTAGGTGATTGTCAGACCCTCCACCGTGAATCCGCGGCTAAGTTTCGCGCCGCCGATCAGGATTCTCCAGGTGCTGTTCTGATCAAAATCCAGTTGCTGCTGTTGTAGTTGGACCTCGCGGTCGCCGTTGACGATGAGCACAGGGTTGTTATTGTGTTCGGTAATACGGCCGACGGCTTTGCCTATGAAGGGCTTTAGATCATCGAAGTCCGGCAACGGCGGCACATCGTCCTCACGTCTGGCTTTTGACACCCGCACGATGTCATCTGTGTACAGCTGCCGAAGCCTCTTCATTCCCCGTGGTGTCGTGAAACCCGCATCTTTCCAGAGCTGCTGGACTGCGGACCCGAGGATCTTCTGATCCTGTGTTTTCACCGATTCGTGAATGAGCATGGTGTGGTGTCGGAACCCGAGGTTGCACTTCTTCGAAGTGCGATACAGCTTGCAGGCTCCTGTAAGGACGAACATATCTATTGCTCGGGCAAGCTCCTCGTACCGTGCGAACTCATCGTCGGGGTGCTCCGAGGCCTCCAGGTCGCGCACAAAGGCTTGGTAGTTGCTATTACGGGCCGTCACTGGAGGGTCGATTTGTTGCAAATCGTGAAAGTCTTCGACGCCCATGTAGCCATCGGGCCTCGGCAGACTCAGGATGAAGTCTTTCGGGTAGATATCCTCGGGGTCCGATGGGTCGACGAAGACGTTCGCGAACGGGGTTGCCGTATAGCCTACGTACTGGGCGCGTGGCATCAGCTTCAACAACTCTGTGATGTGCCTGTTGATGGCCCGGCGCTCCTTCTCTGCCGTTCCCTTCCACTTCTCTGGGTTGACGGTGTTGACCGACGCCTGGTCAGATTCGTCGTCGATGATCAGGACCGGAATTTCTGAGAAGGCCCTGCTGTTGCCCCTTACCCCTGTCACCAACTTCTTGAGCACTGTCGAATTCTTTTTTGTCACCACCAGGCGTGCGGCTGTCGGAAAGAGGTTCACAGGGTCATACAATGGCTTGCTGATATCGAAGCGATCCACCTTGAGGCTAGTAAACTCTCTTTTGTAGTCGTTACGGTGTGACGTCAGCCTAATGATACCGTTGGGGATCTGTTCGTTGCCAAAGTCAAGGAAGCGATCTAACCAATCGGGATCACCTTGATAGTCAATGTGCCCAAAACGTGCTTCGTCCGGACTGAGGTCCCCGACGATGTTCTGCTTGCCGACCATCTCCATGTCGATTCGGCGTTGCGTCTGGGCTCGAAGCATTTCAATCGTTCCGGTCATGATAATGACGAGTCGGTACCCAGCGTCAATCGCCTTCGCAACTACGCCGGTGAAGTTCGCCGTCTTTCCGCTCTGGACATACCCCACCACAAGCCCCTTGGCTTGGTGTGGTTCCACTCTGGTCGGATCAGCAATGCGCTCAACAACTCTGGTCGTTGCAAGATCGATCGCCGTAACACTTGTTTCTGGCCACTTCTTGACGCCCAATAGATAATCTCGGTAATGGGGCCAGTAGAAACTGTGAGAATCCGCCCTCTCGGGCGTGTACCACTTCTTCCACGGAGCTGTAACGATCAAGCTCGAATCAACAAGAACCGGCCTCTTTTTGAGCAGTGCGTCCGCGCCCGCTTTGTTCAGTCCGAGCTTCCGGCAGATCAGGGCACGGCGATCCGAAGTCGAAGGCGTCGTGCCTTCAGCCCAATCGACAGTCGGAGCTGCTGCGTCCCATTTGTTCACGGCCATTCCCAGCGCAATTAAGAATGGTGCGGCAGCCGGAGCATCGCGGATTACTGTCGTCACATCCGCTGCAGTGACTCGAACACCATGGTCGCTGGCGTCAGGTGTGATCCGATCCACAAGGTTTTTCGGGGGCCCACTGCCAATTGCCGAAAGTACCTGTTGCAGCGATGTGGGTAACCAATCGCGAGTCATTAGAGTCCTTTGGGTAGCTCGATATCGAACAATGGGTCCTGGCCCTCAAGGCCATCGAGACCTATTCGGTACCGGACGTCTTCGATCCGTTCGGCCTGCGGAACAATTGCGTCTAACCGCTCGCGCACAATGGCAGGGAATCGGTCGTCGACACGCAGAAACATCGGGTTCGAGCGCAGCGACCACCTGGATTGATACAAGTCGGCGTGCCTGAAACGGTATCCAGTGACACCCAGAAGCATGTCCAGGTGAGAGACTGGTATTCCGGGAAGCGCCCGGGCCACGTCGACGAGTCCGGCCAAACTGATGCCGGGACCTGCTCCGGCTGGAGTGATCTGGATCGACAAGAGGTAAAGAGGCCGGTCATTAGTCGGAAAAAGTTGGCCAATACCGCTGATCCAGTGCGATCGCTTCTCCGTAGTCGTGGTTTTCACCTCGAGATCAAGATCTTTGAGCCCGAAATCGTGTTCTTCGCGATCAGCACCTCGCCATGCCTCGAGCGCTTCTGTGGGCGAGAGCCACGTTGCAAGCGCTATAAGCACCATGATCTCGCCGTACAGACCAATCTGCTTCTCCAGGGAGAGTTCACCGCGGCCCGCGAGGATCTCGCCGAGGCCTGCGAGAACCGAACGAACGGCATCCGTGAATGTGTTGTGTCGCATCTGGACGGAATCGGCGATCGTGCATAGAACTGGGTATACCTCGGCTAGATTATCCTCATAGGTCACTTGCAATCGATGAAACATCGTTCCACCGTGGTCCTCCACGAAATATTCAATGTTCGCCAGCTCGTTCACGCGTGGGTCTGACACATGTTTGGTTGCTTCGAGAAGCAAAGAGATCGTCCTGTCGCACGGAATCAGTTCAATGCGTCCCTCGGGCACGCCGTCGACAGAGAAGACCCCCGGGAGGCCCTCAGACACGTAAGTCTCGATCACGCCGAAGGGCGTGTGCCGGGCGTCATATTCAGCAGGTTTAGTCATCTCTTGTTATACCGTTCTTCGACTTGAGCTGCGGAGGTGAGAATTGCATTCCAATAATCGCGATTTTCTTTGTCTTTTGGTCCCATTGCTGCGCCGCGAAACAGGTCTTCGTACAGCAGGAACAACAATGTCTTGAGTAGTGGGGCATCATTAACACCGGCTGCGTCACCATGGAGAACCGCGTCGCGATAGTCGGCATTCAACCACAGGGTTCGGTTCGGCCTGTCTAACTCGACAAAGTCGTCTCTGCCCAGCTTAGTCCAGCGAATGCGAATTGGATCTTCGCCGTTCAATAGAGCAGACTCCCGTTCGATAGTCTGCTTCACTCGAGGATGCAAACCTTGGCCCGGCGGAAGAATCCTGACTCGCCGTCGGACGTTGCCCTTCTTGAACGCCCGTTCGGCATCGTCGAGATATCCTTGAAAGGAATGGCCGTGCCTATCGGTCGCCTGCTCTATCGCACGCACGAGATCCTCGGCGAGTTGGACACCCGCCTTCTCGACGCTGATTGTGAAAACGTCGAGATGCTCGTCGATGTCCACTGCCACCCTGGCAAGCCTGTACGACTTTCGTTCCTGTATCACTCCGCCCCAACCTCCCCCCATGAGCAGGCGATCCTTGCGGTAGAGGTAGAGCCCCTGAAATGCTTCGACGGGCTTCCCATACAAGCGAAACAGGGGCGACTCCGATCTCGCAGGCCAGATGCAGCAGTGAAGCGTGACACTGCTGTCTCCGAGTTCTGCAATCAGGTTCATTGGGTAGCCCGGCCAACCAGTCTTCGTTTTCGGCCGTGGAAACGGGTTGACCGGATCGACGGACACCGGTGCACCGGACTCGTCCTCATCTGCCTCGTACGCGTCGATACCGATCTCCACCTCACCCTTCTGGAGCAGGCGGTGGTAGACCATGCCGAGATGCCATCGCAGCGCGGCTATCTTCTTGTCGACGAATGCGCCACTTACGGCGGGGTTTCGCGAGCGAGGAAACCCGCGGCAATCATCCCACTGCACGACAGTCCCTGCCTTAGCACGTCTTCCCTCCGTCACCAGTGCGAGGATCTCCGACAATCGATATGCCACAGCATCGGGGTCCAGTACATCCACGTCGAAGTCACTGGTGTGTAGCTCTCGATACATCCGACGGCCCTGCGCGACATTGCCAATTCGCTTGGACATCACCGTCAACGTGTCGGGAGATATTGTCAAGACCTGTGGATGAGCGGTTTTCAGGCGGCCTCCTGGGTGCCTGAGGTGGCGTCGGGTTCGACGAGTTTGCCTTTCTCGAAG
>NZ_JBSFQF010000039.1:0-6033 GCF_053588575.1 Gordonia sp. NPDC003429 | reverse complement strand
CCCGGTCCTTGAGTTCCTCACTGTACTTGCGTGGTGCTGCCATGCTCTCCATCCTTCACAGGTTCGAGAGCCTCCGACAGACCCGGGGCGGTTCATGTTCTCGGGCAGTCCAGTCTCGGGATTGATGGGCGTCACAGCGGTGTCCTTCCGGATCGGTCCACCGGGCGCCGATGCCGGCACAACCCGATGGTTCACGGGTTATTCACCTCGGGTTTTCCCCTTCGCTCGGTGTCAACCCAAGGGCGCCTTGATCATTCGCGGCCCGCCGAGGCCCGGCACAGACATCACACTATCAATGGTCACCGGTTCTTCGGGTGACATCGGAAAGGGGGACCGCCACTCGACGCGAGTGCATGGTTCTCCGGGTAACGTGAGTCGGCCCGGTCTACGGTGGCAGCCATGGACGGGGCCGATTCGATCACGCTGCGCGTCATGCGCAATCCGGTGTTCGCGGCGGTCTATGAGCGGTTGTGGCGGCCCACCTTCACGCGGCTGTTCAGTCTCGGCGGTAGCGCCACCGCCGATTACGACCGCGCACTACGCGCCTATCTCTCGCGGCCCGGCGAGCGCCTCGTGCTCGACGTCGCGTGCGGTCCCGGAAACTACACGCGCGGTATCGCCGAAGGTCTCACCGGGGACGGTCGCTGTGTGGGCGTCGACTTCTCCGCGCCCATGCTGACGCAGGCGGTGCGCACCAATCGGAGTGGCCGCGCGCATTACATTCGAGCCGACGCGCATCGGCTGCCGGTGGCCGACAACAGCTTCGACGTGGTGACGTGCCTGGCCGCGCTCTACCTGATCCCCGATCCGCTTCCGGTGATCGACGAACTGGTCCGGGTGACCCGCCCGGGTGGGGAGATCATCGTTTTCGCCTCGGCCTCAACCGATCTCACGTCGCTGCCCGGGGTGGGTGCGCTGACGTCGATGTTCGGTTACCGGATCTTCGACCACCACGAACTCGTCGACCGGTTCCGCCGCGCCGGGGCGGTAGGCGTCGAACAGACCGTCACCGGTCTCGGGCAGTACGTCCTCGCCCGCACCCCCGACCCCTGACCGTCGAGCGTGCCCAGATCCGCGTCGAGCGTGCCCGGATCCCCGCGTCGAGCGTGCCCGGAACACTCTTCGAGGGCACGCTCAACCTGAAAGTGGGCACGCTCAACCCGGCGGTGGTTTCGACAAGCTCAACCAGCGGAAGGGGCTCAACCCGGCGAGAAGGGCTCAACCCGGCGGTGGTTTCGACAAGCTCAACCAGCGGATGGCAGCTCAACCAGCGGAAGGTGGTTTCGACAAGCTCAACCAGCGGATGGCAGCTCAACCAGCGGACGGTGGTTTCGACAAGCTCAACCAGCGCGACCAGCGGGCCGGTCAGAGGTTGATCATGTGCCCGATCGCACCGTGGAACGTCTCCTGCAGGGCCTCGCTCATCGTCGGGTGGGTGTGCACGTTGCGGGCGAGTTCCTTCGCGGTGAGGTCCCACTTGTGAGCCAGGGTCATCTCGGGGAGCATCTCGGAGACGTTGTCGCCGACGAGGTGCCCGCCGAGCAGCTCGGACGTCGACGCATCGGTGACCAGCTTGGCGAAGCCGGCCGGCTCCGCGAGCCCCTGCGCCTTGCCGTTGGCGCTGAACGGGAAGGTGGTCACCTTCACGTCGTAGCCCTCGTCCTTGGCCTGCTGTTCGGTGAGCCCGAAGGACGCCACCTGCGGCTGGCAGAACGTGGCACGCGGCATGAACCGGTAGTCACCGAGCGTCATGGTCTCGGCTCCGGAGATGGTCTCCGCGGCCACCACGCCCTGCGCTTCGGCCACGTGGGCCAGTTGCAGCTTGGCGGTCACGTCGCCGATCGCGTAGATGCCCTCGACATTGGTGCGCATGAAGTCGTCGATGGCGATGGCGCCACGTTCGGTGAGCTCCACCCCGGTCTTCTCGAGCCCGAACCCTTCGACGCGCGGCGCAAATCCCACCGACATGAGCACCTTGTCGACGGTGATCTCGCCGTCGTTGTCCTTGGCGTCCTTGTAGGTGACGGTGACGCTGTCCCCGTTGTCTTTGACGGTCTGCACCTTGGTCGAGGTGAGTACCTTCACGCCCAGCTTCTTGTACTGCTTGGCGATCTCCTTGGAGACGTCGGCGTCCTCGTTGGGCAGCACGCGGGGCAGGAATTCGATGATGGTGACGTCGACGCCGTAGTTGGCCAGCACGTACCCGAACTCCATGCCGATGGCGCCCGCGCCGACGATGACGATCGAGCCGGGCAGCTCACGGGTCAGGATCTGGGTCTCGTAGGTCACCACGTTCTCCGACAGTTCGACGCCGGGCAGCAGCTTCACGGTGGAGCCGGTGTCGATGATGACGTTGTCGAAGGTGATCTCCCGATCGGCGTCCTCGCCATGCACGACGATGGTTTTGGCGTCGGTGAACACCCCGTACCCGTTGATCTCGGTGATCTTGTTCTTCTTCATCAGGAAGTGCACGCCCTTGACGATGCCGTCGGACACCTTGCGGCTGCGGTCGAAGGCGGCTCCGAAGTCGAACGTGACCTCGCCGGACATGCCGAAGGTGGAGGCCTGATGGTTGAAGATGTGGGCCAGTTCGGCGTTGCGCAGCAGCGCCTTGGACGGAATGCATCCGACGTTCAGACAGACACCGCCCCAATACTTCTCTTCGATGACGGCGGTTTTCTTGCCCAGCTGGGCGGACCGGATCGCGGCCACGTACCCACCCGGACCGGCACCCAGGACAACTGTTTCAAAGTGTTCAGCCACAAATGCCAGCCTACTTCCACCGCGCGGGCGGCCGCACAGCGTTGCGGTACCCGCCGGTAACGTCCTCGGTCACTGCCGCACGAACACGCCGTCGTTGATGTCGTCGGCGTAGTACTCGATGGTCATCCGGGGACCGTCGAAGGTCACCTTGGAGACCGATCCCGGTGCGGCGTTCTCGTTGCTCAGCGTGAAGGTGAAGGTGTTGCCGTCCCAGTGGGTGAGTTCGCGGGTCGTCTGTCCGTCGGGCCCCATCGCCAGCACCAGCTTCCCGCCGGACTCGCGCACCGTCGCCGGACCGTAGTACGCGTTACCGTAGGTACCGGCATAGGTCGAGAGTGGCTGTGCCGGAGCCGGATTCGCGGGCGCATGCTTGCCGACGAGGCTTCCCTCCGGTTTCGAGATCGACGCGTAAGCCGTGGCGTAGAGATCCCGCCACGCCTCCCTGACCTTGCCGAACTCGACGATGTCGAGGAACTCGGCACACAGGGCGTCGACCGCGCCGATCGGTGCGGCGTTCGACAATGCGACGATCGCCACATTCGCCGAGGGCAGCACCAGGAAGTTCGTTCCCGCCCCCATGGCGAAGGCACCCGCGTGACCGTAGCGGGTGCGACCGCCGCTACCGACGCCGGCGTTGAACCCGTATCCGTAGAAACCGGCGCGGTCGGCCGGTTCGGCTGACGGTGCCGACACGATCTGCGGGGTCACCGCAGGGGTCAGCGCGTCGGGGCTGATGAACTGCTTCCCGCCGACCTTCCCGTCGGCCAGCAGCATCTCGAGCCAGCGGGCGACGTCGTTGACCGACGACGACACCCCGCCGGCGGGGGACTGCGCGTCCGGGTCGCGCTGCGCGGGGGTCTTGACCCACTTCCCGTCGACCTTCACGTGGCCGACAACGCGGTTGGATCGAGCCTCGAAGTCGGCGAAACGCGACGACGTGCGCGTCATGCCCAGGGGGCCGTAGAGCGCCGCGGCCGACAGCGTCTCCCAGTCCGTCCCGGCGCCGTGTGCAACGGACTCGGCGGCCGCGGTGACCCCGAAGTTCGTGTAGTCGTAGGTGATCCGGAAGGGTTGCAGCGGCACGTAGCGGAGCCGCTGGAGAATGGTGGCCCTGTCGTAGCCGAGGTCTTCGAGTTTGTCCCCGGCGTGGTCCGGCAGCCCGGAACGGTGTGCGTACATGTCACCGACGGTCACCGTCCGTGTCACGTACGGGTCGGCGAGGACGAAACCCGGCAGGCCCGCGGCGACCGGAGTGCTCCAGGTGATCCGACCGTCGGTGATCAGTTTGGCCAACACCGTCGACCCGATCGGCTTGGACATGGAGGCAAGCGGGAACACGGTGTCGGCGTTGACTTTTGCGCCGGTGGTGACGTCGGTGACGCCGAATCCCTTCGCATATTTCACCGTGTCGCCCTCGACCACCGCAACTGCCATTCCCGGAATCTTGGTGGACGCCATCATCTCCGACACCAGGCCGTCGAGCTGTCCCACCGCATCGTCGACGGCGTTGGGCGGCAGCTGTTGGGCCACCGCCTGGTTCGGGTTGCCGGCGGGCGCGGTAGCCGACGCAGGTGATGCACTACTGCCACCGGTCGAATCCGATGATGCGCATCCGGCGAGGAGCGCGGCCACCACGGTCAGTCCCGCGGCGGCCGCACCGATACCCGATCGTCGAGCCCGGGGGTGAGTCGAGGTCACGTCCATTGCCGTTCCTGACCGTCGAGGCAGGTCAGATGCCTGCCGACTGGCACTGACGGTAGTTGAACGCTCCAAGCCTCCGCGCCGTTACCCCGATATTCGCGCAGTCTGCGCACGCGGCCGGCCGGAACAGGGCCCCTTCGTACTTGACTGCCGGACTGGATCTCCACACCGAGTGCATCGGACTTCTGGTGGGCGCGTCCGCGGGCCGCTGCGCGGCGCAGTTCGCCGAACACGAACGCAGTGTGGGCCGGTCCACCAGGACCGGCCCACATCAACTCACCCGGCGTGCCTAACCGATGCCGCCGTCAGCACCATCACTGCCGGCAGCCCCATCACTACCGAGAACACCACCAGCACCACCCCCACCACCGGCGCCGCCCGCACCACCGGGGTAGCCATTGCCACCCGTACCGCCGGTGCCACCGTTGCCGCCGTCACCGCCGACACTGCCACCAGCACCACCCCCACCACCAGTGCCGCCCGCACCACCGGCGTCGAAATCGCCACGGCCACCCGCGCCGCCGGTGCCCCCACCGCCGCCCGTGCCGCCGATGCTGCCACCAGCACCACCCCCACCACCAGCGCCGCCCGCACCACCGGCATTGCCATGGCCACCCGCGCCGCCGTCGCCGCCGTCGCCGCCCGTGCCGCCGATGCTGCCACCAGCACCACCCCCACCACCGATGCCGCCCGTAAAACCGTCGGCTGCGGCGCCACCCGTACCACCGGCGCCTCCGCCGCCGCCGTTACCGGTGATGACTCCGCCGTTGCCGCCGGCACCACCGGCCCCGCCGGTACCGAGCCCTGCGCCGCCGCCGGCACCGCCTGCGCCGCCGGTGCCGATGAGTCCGGCGTTGCCGCCGGCACCACCAGACGCTGCGGCCACGACTGTGTTGGCGTTGGCGCCGCCAGTGCCGCCGGTCCCGCCGGCCCCGATGATCAGGCCACCACGCCCACCGGCCCCACCGACACCACCAACACCACCGACGGGGGCGCCGAAGCCGCCGTTGCCGCCGGCGCCGCCGGCGCCACCGAGTCCGAAGAATCCCGCGTCACCCCCCGCACCACCGGCACCACCAGAACCACCGTCGTAGAACTCCTTTCCGGTGCCGCCGTCACCACCGGCGCCACCATTGCCGTACAGCATCACCAACCGGCCGGCATCGGTGAAGGTGAACCCACCGAACAACAAACCACCACGCCCCCCGACACCACCGACACCACCGTTGGGGCTGGCCGCGGTGCCGTTGGCGCCGTGACCGCCCGCACCGCCGACACCCACAAACCAGGCGTTACCACCCCGACCAGCGGTCCCATCCGCACCAGTGACCCCGTTACCGCCATTACCCCACAACAAGCCACCATTCTGACCATCAGGACGTGCCGTGGAACCGTCGTTGCCGTTACCCACCCACAACACGCCCAGACTGTAAACCTGAAGACCGTTATCACCCTGGGTGACCGTCAACAAAAACTGAACCGCCCCGGGTCTGTCGGAGGCTCTCGAACCTGTGAAGGATGGAGAGCATGGCAGCACCACGCAAGTACAGTGAGGAACTCAAGGACCGG
>NZ_JBSFQF010000038.1:0-6283 GCF_053588575.1 Gordonia sp. NPDC003429 | reverse complement strand
TACATGGCGAACTTGGCTCTGCGGCATCGAACCGCTAATCCTCAGGTGGATGCGGAGGAGGCGGGCACACGAGACGTCAAGCACTATTCACCTCGGGCCAGATCGAATCCAATTGTGGGGCCGGTGCTTGCGGAGGTTGCGGATACGCCGGTGACCTACCCCGAGCCCTCGAACCTCGCGGAGCTGCTGGCGTATCTGTACTCGAACTTGGCCCGGCGTCGCCTGCTCAACTTCCGCGCGGGTGGCTACACGACGGAAGAGCTGCGGGACGCGACGGACCCAGCACTGCTGCGGCCCGAGCGAGTGCAGACCTACGAGGGACTGCTTGATCTCGCCGTTTTGGGTGTTCCTGGGCAACTGGACGTCATCCTCCACGATCCTGCTGCTCCGCGCGTCGGGGGTGCGCCGGTTGCGTTCCCGACCGTTGCGAATCCGTTTGCGTCGGTGCTGCCGTACGACAATGTCCGCTACCTTCCTCTGCCAGACGACGCATCGAGCGACGAACATGGCGTCGCGTGCAGTGTCCTCCACTTGCGTCAGAAGGGCGCAGAGGATGGCGACGAGGGCTCTGATGACTTCCACTTCGATGACTTCGACGACGATGTTCCGCAGGACACCGAACCTTGGACGCGTCCTTCACCGATCAAAGACGCAGAGCCGCAGGAGGCATGGTCGGTCGAAAGACTCGTCTCGTTGCTGATGCACCGCTTCGCGTCAGCGTGCATCTTCTGTGAGAGGGCAGGACGAGACCGGGCGCCGGACTGGGGCGGGGTTGTCGTACGCCGAGGGCAGCGAGTTCACGTTCTACCGATCTGCTCGACGTGCCTTTGTGATGCGACCGGCGTCTACGAGCTGGGGCTCTTAGACAACTCGTTAGACATCTTTCGCAACGATGGTTTCCATGATGATCACGGGTGGTTTGAGGACCGGTGGCTCTAGCTTTCGCCAGCCCCGTAAACGCCGACTGGCGTCCACAGAGGCCTGGATGAAGCTCTGTGAACGCCAGCGACGTTGATCCAGGGAGCGGGCGACCTGGTATCGAATCCATCTGCGCAACAGAAAGACTCGCACTATGAGCATACCTAACGTCTCGTTCGATACAGCTGACGACGAGGGCCGACCACCTACCGAAAAGGTTTCCCGCGATTCCGAGAGTCCCGACGAACCGACGCGCGAGACGGGCGTTCCCGCCGCCGAGCGGGCAAGGGAGGGCCTGAACGGTACGTCGGCGGCATCGGCTACCCCTCGCGGTTCAACGCGACGAGGGCGTTACGACCGTCTATCACCAGATGACTTCGTTGAGCACGCGAAGCGACTGCTGGACACGGGGTGGCATCCGATCCCGCTCGGTGACGGAAGGGGCGACAAGAAGGGCAAGGCGTTACTGGTATCCGGCGTCACGGGCCACGAAGGGGCCGACGTCCAACAGATCTCGACACTGCGCACGTGGGCCGAGAAGTACGCGCTCCGACCGGGCGGACTGAACCTTGGCACACGGATGCCGTTGGGTGTCTGCGGGATTGATGTGGACTGCTACGACGGCAAGCCCGGTTCCGAGACGATAGCCCAGGCGGAAGCCGAGTGGGGGCAGCTGCCTGCCACGTGGTCATTGACTGCACGCACTGACGGAAGTCGCAAGCTGTTCTATCGGGTGCCCGAGGGCTGGGCCGGGCCGGGAGTCTTAGCTGGCGGCGGTGTAGAGCTCTTGCAGCGTCATCATCGCTACGCAGTCGTCCCGCCGTCGATCCACCACTCAGGGAACCAAGTTCGCGTGTTCGACCCAGAGGGCCACGAGTCCGAGTTTCTGCCTTCGCCGAGTGAGCTTCCCGAGCTGCCGGTGTCGTGGGTGAACGGGCTTCGGCATGACGCGGAAGGGCTCTCAAAGGGCACAGTCGTCGAAGGTCGTCGGTTGCGGAACCGCTTTCAGAGTGGAGCCATGAGTCCCGAGGTAGCCGAGCAGGTGAACAAGGTCCTGGACGCGGTCGATGATGGGGCCAGCAGGTTCGACACCTGCCGCCAGGCGACCTTCGCGCTCGTCGCCCTCGGTGCCGAAGGCCACTCGGGCGTAGTCCCTGCGCTACAGATCATTGAGCGCGAGTACCTAGCGGCACTTGGACCGGAGCGCGGGGATGCAACCACGCGAGAGGAGTTCGATCGCTTAGTGAATGGTGCGTTGCGGAAGGTGGCCGCGAACCATCCCGCTGCAACGATGACGGCGGATGACCGGGCGCTGGTCACTGCGGCGTTCGCACCCGGCGGCATGTGGCACCCGGACAACCCGAAAGGCAACGTCTATCGGCTCCGTCGAGGGATGAAGACAGATAGCCAGCCGCAGGCCGGGTCCATCTTCACGCTGCTGTCCGCAGACCAGTGGGCCTCCCCGGTGCCGAAGCCGCGCTTTTTAATTCGCGGTGTGTTGGTCGAGGACACGTTCGGGGTCGTGGCGGGGCCAAAGAAGTCGCTCAAGACCCACGAGAATCAGGCCATCGCACTCGCCGTCTCGACGGGAAAGGCCCTCTACGGTCACGAACGGTTCGCGGTCGACGGGATGCACCCCGTGCTCTACATCGTGGGCGAGGGTGGGCAGGCGGACGTACGTCGCAAGCTCCAGCGCATGTGTCGTGCGTACGGGATTGACCCGGCTGAGGTGATGCGCGACCCGACGTTCCCGCTGCGCGCGGCGTTTGGCGCGGCACCGATGAACGACCCGAGGTTCAACGACGAGCTGAAACGGATGCTGGACGTCGCCCAACCCGAACTGGTGTTGATCGAGTCGTTCTACAACTTCCATCCGGCAGACGTCGAGGCGTCGAACCTGTACCAGCGAGGGCAGGCCCTCGATCGGTTCCACAAGTTCGTTCGTGCCGAGTGCGAGGGCGCGACGTCGCTCATGACGGACCACTACCGCTCGACGGCGAGCAAGGGCAACGACCTGGACCTGATCTCGATGGCCGGCCAAGCAGAGAACGCCGATAGTTGGATCACCCGGCACCACCGTGAACCTGCGGACGTGGAGAAGGGAGACTTCCGCCTTCGGGTCAGCTACAACTCGCGACAGTGGGGCGGACGCGAGTACGACATCGACTGGCACCTCGGCCAATTCGATCCAGATACTGGCACGCACGACGGGGAGATTCGATGGAGCGTGCACGAGGACGCGGGCCGGTCAGCGAGCCAGGGCGGTCTCGCAGGTCCGGACCCGAAGACGTCGGACGGGCGGAAGGCTCTGATCCTGGAGTGGATACCATCCCACCCCGAGATGTCGAAGACATCGTCAATTGAAGCGCTCGCGATCCAGCACGGAGCACACGAGAAGCGATTCCGTGAGGCTTGGTCGGCGCTCGAAGGTGAGCGTCGTATTCAGCAGGTTCAGGTGAACCAGGAGTACCCGTACAACGAGTCCACTAGGACTCGCAAGGTCAAGGTTTGGAAAGTAATGGGGAGCGGTTACGTGCTGGGAGCGAGTGCCGAGATATGAGCGAATCTCTGGAAAGAGAGCGCCTTTCGCGCATGCAGTGTCCGGCCCGGGGAGCCGGACACTGCGCACCTCGGATTCAGTCCCCGGCTCAGTGTCCGGCCTTCGAGCCGGAGACTACTCGGCGAACCGCTGCCTACCTGCGGATTCAGTGTCCGGCTCAGTGTCCGGCCCACGGCCGCACGCTGTTCATCGAGAGTGCGCAGGGAGGCCGGAGAGAGCCGGTCTCCGGCTCTCCGGCCCGCCCTATAGGGCCGGGGACTGCGGGCCGGGGACTGCCCGACGCCGTACCGGGGCCGCCGGAGGCGAAGGTCATGGAGCTATTGGTATTGGGCGCAGCGACTGGGGGCGCCTGTTTAGTCAGAGGAAGAGGCGTCCGTTTCCGCCTGGCGGTCGATAACCCCCCCCGCGTAGAGCCGCCTCGGCTACACGCCCATGCCGGCAACGTCCATCGCCACGCTAAGCCGCTGAGACGGCGGACCCTTCCCGGTAGGCCGACCGACCGTTCAACGTGGGGAGCATTGGAGCTACCTGGGTAGAACCGCGATCGTAGCGAAGCTCGACGAGTCCGGGCGGGGCCGAGATCTTGCGAAATGAGTTGCCAGCGAACAACTGTGGACGTTCTGGGTTGGTCAGGTGGCGTACGGTCGGCGTCGTCGGAACCGCCGTAACGACCGTTTTGCGATTCCGACGCCCGCCCACCAGGAACTACGCCGAAACGCAGGAGAGAGAACGATGACCAAGAGCAAGTCCACGTCCAGAGCGGAGGCACTACGCCGCGCCCTGGCCGATAAGGCGCAGCCTGCCGAGCCAGAGGTAGCCGAGTACCAGCCACTGAAAGTTATTGGCTACGTGAGGGTATCGACCACTGTACAGGACACCAAAGGCTACGGCCTGCGATCCCAGCAGGAGTACCTGACCAAGTACTGCCTGGACCGAGGTCACCAGTTAATCACTGTTACAAGCGATGTGGTGAGCGGTGGCAAGGCTGCGGAGATGCACGGCCGAGCCGTAGCGATCAATGCGCTCGAAGCGGGCATGGCTGATGCGCTCCTGGTGCGGGCACTAGACCGTGCAACCCGCGACCAACTCGATGCTGCGGAACTCTACAAGCGTGCGGAGCTGCACGGTTGGCGACTGCTGGACTGCGAAGGTGCGGACAGCGGCGAACCCAGCCAGCGACTCACCGCCGACATACGCCTCGCCGTGGCTGCGGAGGAGCGTCGTCGAATCAGCATCCGAACGAAAGAGGGCCTGGCGCGTGCGAAACGCGAAGGTAAGAAGCTTGGCCGGCCAAGTCGAATCGACCCCCTCGTGGTGCAGGAGATAGTGACGATGCGACGCGATGAGGGGCTTGGGCCGAAGGCTATCGCCAACTGGCTCGATGAGGCCGGAATCGCAACGCCCGGTGGCGGTTACCGATGGCACTACGCCACGGTGAGGCGGGTATTGGATAGGGAAGGGGTGGCTTGAGATGGCCTCGGTCACTAGGTTCACGTCCAAGCGAGACGGGAAGCCCTATTACAAGGTGAAGTGGCGAACCCCGGACGGCAAGCACCGCACCAAGGGCGGCTTCCGCACGCGCAAAGAGGCCGACGCCTACGCCACCACCGTCGATTTCAACCAGCGTCGCGGAACCACGTTCGACCCAAAGTCCGGTGACGTCACGTTCCGCGTAGCTGCGGCGGCATGGCTCGACAGTCGCCACGACCTGAAAGCGACGACCCGACGCGGGTACGCGTACGCCCTCGCCCCAGCGACGGAACGACGAGGCGAGATGGGCACGTTGGGGATTGATGCGGTCTTCGGCGGGTACCCGCTCAACGCAATCAAGCGCGAACGCATCTCGGAGTGGGTCGATCTGCTGGTGAGGGCGGGGAAGAAGCCGAGCACCGTGCGCCATGCCTACTTCCTGGTGCGGATGGTGCTGGCGCAGGCAGTGGTGGACGGTCGGTTGACGACGAACCCAGCCGATTACGTCCGCCTACCTGGGGAGCACAGCGCGACGGGCGGGACTTCTGGGGTAGTGGACGACCCGGCCCAGTTCCTCACCGCGACTCAGGTTGCCGCCCTCGTCGCAGCGACGCCCTGGCCGTTCCACGTCTACGTCCACGTCGCAGCATGGGCCGGGCTGCGGGCAGCGGAGCTGGCAGGGTTGCAGGTGGGGGACGTCGAGCTACCGACGCGAACCGTCAACCCGAACGCGCGCCCGAAGCCGGGGACGTTGCGCGTCGAGCGGACGGTGCAGGTTGTCGACGGCGTTGCCAGCTACGTCGCCCCGAAGACCCGAGGCAGTCGCAGGCGCGTACCGCTCACCCCGGCGACGGTGGACCTACTGCGCAGCTACCTTGCCGAGCACCCGCGCGCTGACGATCCGACGGCCCCGTTGTTCCCGGCGATGCGGCTCGTAACCGAGCGGCCGACGGGAATCAAAGCGGACGGCGAACGAACGGCCAAGGCGAAGGCGGGACGGCAAGCAGACGCCCTGGCTGCGCTGGGCGTGCACGACGCTGAGGCGCGGTTGGCGCTCGACTGGGCCGAGCCGGTGCGGCACCCGACGTTCTACAAAGCCGTGTTCCGGCCTGCGGTGCTGCGCGCCAACCGACTGGCCGGCCACGCGCTGCTGCCTGCTGACCTCAAGTTCCATGCGCTCCGGCACACGTATGCATCGTTGTGCGTCGCTGCGGGCATTCCTCCGCTGGAGATCGCTCGGTTCATGGGGCACGCAAAGGTCACGACCACGCTCAGCGTCTACGCGCACCTCTTCGAGGACGACCACGCAGACGCAATGAGCGCGCTCGGCGCGAT
>NZ_JBSFQF010000037.1:0-8575 GCF_053588575.1 Gordonia sp. NPDC003429 | reverse complement strand
GGACCCGCCCACATCACGCAGGCTCACACCGCAAATCCGACCTACATCTTGGGGTCAGTAGAACCTGTTTCACGCACCGCCAATCCGGAAGAGCCGGCAAAAAAGTCAGCATGGATTAGGTTCACCCATCTTTACTACGGATAGGTTGGGCTCACCCTCACTGATCGGCGTACCTGGGGTGGGATCTTGTGCGACGACGATCCAGTCGCGGTCCAATATCTGATGGCGGCCCTCGCCGGTGGCATCGGTGCTCCGTGAGAAGAAGACGCCCGCCTCCTGAATTCTATCCTGGGCCGCTTGAAGATTCATGCACACGACGTCAGGCATGACAGCGGTAGACCCTTGTGTGGCGGGTGTGGTTTCGGCGGGCATTGTGCCACCAGAGCCCTCTGGCGGCGGAGCAACAGCGCTTGGAATAGCCGGTGCAGCGGGGACTGTGGTAACCGACGTTACAGTCGTGGTCGCATCGGGTCGAGATGCTGTAGCTCCGCATCCCGAGAATAGAAGCACGAGACCACTAGTATTGGAAAAGTATTTCTTGAACGCGTTAGCCACATAATCACTCCTAGAATCAATTCTGCTTATCTTGAATCGTAGCCTCACGCCCGGGATTCGAAGTAGGAAGGATGGACTAAGCACCTCTTGCCGGTGTTTGTAATGCCGCCACGGAACATACAATGAACGCGAACTAGTTCGTGGCGGCGGTCAATTCACGCAGACGGTAGGAATTTGCGGCCTGGTCGTGTTCGCGGAGGCATCGCGCGCCTGGACGAGACTTCGGCGCGAGCACCGCGATACTCGCCGAGGTTGTGGTCAGGCGAGTGGCCGTAGGTGCGCGACGACGTCGCCCCAGGTTTCGAAACCGGGCTTGCCGAAGTGGATGTGGGTGCCGTTGAAGTCCTTGACGCCGCGGGCATCACGGTCGTCGACGATGAAGTCGCCGTTGTTCAGGTTCTTGTGATGCGAGAGGATCAGCCGCTTGTAGGCGGGTGAGTCGGGAGTGGCACCGAGGTGCTTCTTGACCCACAGCAGCTTGTCGGACCAGGCCGACGGGTTGTCCCACGGCGCGGTGGACAGGATGTAGGTGTCGAAGAGCTGCGAGAGTTCCAGGAAAGCGTCGACGGCGCCGTCGAGGGGACTCATCAGCGCGAAGATTCCGGGAGCGTCGTCGTAATGCCCTTGGTAGGTCTCGCGGTCGGTGGCGCTGAGCGCGTCGATGCCGGACTGGAAATCGACGAGGGTGTTGTCCATGTCGATGTAGAGGATCTCCTTGAGGGGCGTCACAAATCACCTTCCAACTGATGCAGGTAGGCCTCGGGGTCCAGGTTGTAGGCGGCATTCTCCCGCTCGCAGCGCGCCAGCAGTGCGTTGCGTTTGGCCTGTTCGATGGCGCGGCGTCTTGTGTTCGCCTTGGCGATCTGCGAGAGGACGAAAAGGGCGAGAGCGATCGCGGCGATAATTACGAAGAAGACCCAGAACTCGATGACGATGCCGATGAGGATCAGCACGATGAAGATGGCGAAGCCGCCACCTTTTCCGCCACCACCACCTGATCGAGCCATAACTGAATTGTGGCATCGGGGTACGACAGGGTGACAGTGTCGAAGGGCTCGTGCATGGGGTGCGCGCACGAACGATGCGAAAATGATCGGCCACTTGTTTGTCGTGCACGGCCGGGTTGAACGGGTCCGCTACGACGCTGTTGTCGTTCCCACGGATTAGTGGTTCCACGTCGAGCCACATTGGTGGTCGCTTTTCGGAGGCAACCGGCCCGTCAAGCCCGACGATTGGGGGAGCGGGTTCACCAGATCGGCTGAGACCCAGAGCGTCTGGTTCATCAGTGTCTTCGATGGCGAGCCCGTCACCGGTGAAGTCCTCACCGGGCGAGTCCGAAGCCTGCTCGACGACGTTGTGGCGATTTCCATCGCAGCAACCGCAGGAAAGCATGGCTGCGAGCTGTCCAAGATGAGCGCACTGATGGGTATAATCCGGAAGTCATCCGCCACGGCCCGACAGACGCGTCATTGAGACAAGGCTCCAACCCGGGCGGGAAGTCCTTTGTGTCTTCCTGGAGCCGCAGTGTCGCTGTATCGGGGTTCGGTGTCTGGTGTGCGCAGCCAGATCACCGCCGACAAGCTCGTACCCGCTTTGACTGACCAGTTCTTCTACGAGTTCGGGTACCACCCGTCGAAGGCCGAAGTGCGCTCATGGGACCGCAGCATCGGCGTACTTGTCAGTGACCTCGAGGACGCTGGCCTCGGTGAATCCGAGATGCTCATCGAGTACCGTCTGCCGCTGACCAGTAAACGTGCTGATGTATTGATCTGTGGCCGACACCCTAAGACTGGTGAACCGTCGTACGTGGTGGTGGAACTGAAGCAGTGGACCAAGGCATCGGTGGTCGACGGCATCGACGACGTGGTCCTCCTCGATGGCGTTGGTGAGCGGCTTCATCCGGTCGATCAGGTTGAAAGATACTGCACCCACCTCGCCGACTTCATGGCCAGCCTCGGCGGGAGCACCGAGCAGTTGGCCGGAGTCGCCTATCTCCACAACGCGACTGACGCCGACGTGAGCACATTGTGGACCCGGCCGCAGTCGAAGACTGGGCGCATGTTCACCGCACAGCGTCGGGGCGAATTCGTGGACTTCCTTCGAACACGATTGAGCCCGCAGTCCGGCGCGAGCGCCGCCGATCAGCTGCTGGCTTCGGCAGTCCGTCCTAGCAAGCAGCTGATGACGCTTGCAGCGGAGGAAGTGCAGCGGCGCGAACAGTTCGTCCTGCTCGACGAACAGCAGGTCGCCTACTCGGAAGTGTTGCGTGCCGTTCAAGACGCCGCAAGATCCAACACGAAACGGGTGGTGGTCATCGTCGGTGGACCAGGGTCGGGCAAGTCGGTGATCGCACTCAGCGTGCTCGGCGAGCTCTACCGGCAGGGACGAACTGCGGTGCACGCCACGGGTTCGTCGGCCTTCACGAAGACCCTCCGCAAAGTTGCGGGTGCGCGATCGCCGCGTGTGCAGAAACTCTTCACCTACTACAACAACTTCATCAACTCG
Organism: Gordonia sp. NPDC003429; assembly: GCF_053588575.1. NCBI lineage: Bacteria > Bacillati > Actinomycetota > Actinomycetes > Mycobacteriales > Gordoniaceae > Gordonia > Gordonia sp. NPDC003429. The sequence continues at coordinate 5,515 of NZ_JBSFQF010000037.1, read as the reverse complement.
GAGCCGAATGACCTTGAGGTTCTGATTTGCGACGAGGCACACCGCATCCGCGAGACGTCAACTAATCGATTCACGCGTGCCATCAATCGGACCGGAAAGCCTCAGGTCGAGGAGCTGATCGAAGCGGCGCGCACTCCGGTGTTCCTGCTGGACGAGGATCAGGTGGTCAAGCCGAGTGAGCGTGGGAGCATCGCGGAGATCCGACGAGCCGCCGACAAACTTGGTTGTGAGTTCAAATTGATCAGTCTCGACGGCCAATTCCGTTGCGGCGGAAGCAGTGCGTATGACCATTGGGTACGGCGTCTACTCGGCCTCGAGCAAGGAGGGCCGATTGAGTGGGAGGGCGACGAGGCGTTCGACGTCAGGGTCGATGACGCCCCGTCGGTCGTGGAGGACAAGCTCGAGCAGATGCTCGACGAAGGCTACTCGGCCCGCATCGTCGCAGGGTATTGCTGGCGGTGGAGCACGCCTGAGAAGGACGAGCCACTCGCCACCGACATCGTGATCGGCGACTGGAAACGTCCGTGGAACAATCCAAAGTCGACACGTCACGGTGAAGCACCCGGCCGCGAGTTGTGGGCAACAGATCCTGCAGGTTTCCACCAGATTGGTTGCGTATACACGGCGCAAGGATTCGAGTACGACTACGGTGCAGTTATTTTCGGACCTGATTTGGTGTGGCGCACCGATCACTGGGTTGCCCGTCCCGAATTCAACTTCGACAATCAGGTGAAGAATGCAGACCACGCGGCGTTCGACCGAGCGATTCGCAACACCTACAAGGTTCTGCTCACACGTGGCATGCGCGGAATGCGGATCTACTCAACAGATCCGGAGACGCAGGGCCTCTTCCGAAATCTGGTTGGACGTGGAAGCTGACTAGCGTGAATGTGGGCAGCAAACCCGACAAATTGCTGATTGATAACGACCCAAGTACCCTAAGTCAGGAGCCATCAAACGGGCTTGTTGTTTGAGAGTCACGCTTGTGTCTGCCGTGGGGGTTCATCCGCCGCATCGCGGATCGTGCTCCGATACGTGATGCGTTTTCATGGGCGTAGGACCACGCGCGTCCTGCGACAATACTTCCACCGGCTATCGAGTCAGGACTGGTGTCCGTGCATCGGGGACCGACTGGCAGCACGTTCCAGTTGTCCGGGGTCGCTGGCTCGGTGTGCAACCACTGCTGGTAGCCCGCGAAGTCGTCTTGCTTGAAATCAGTCTCTATCTCGGGAGGGGCACCGGCAGTCGCCAGGTTCAGGACACGTGCCAGATCGTTGATGTCGTCGGCGGTCCTGGGTGACTGTGCATCTGCATTGTCACCCGCCGTCACCAGATCAATCAGGGCCAGCGCGAGTGAGCGGCAGCGGACGATTGGGCGATGCAGGTAGCTGTTGGGGAGGTCCTGGAAGACGAATGCCATCTCGACGGGCGAGTAGTCGGCCCCGTTCCGGAACAGTTCCGCACCCCACCATAGACGTGCGAACGCCTGCTTGTGGATCGGACCGCGGAATCGGTTCTCGGGGATGTCGGTCCTTCCCGACCAGCGCCATTCCACGTACTCGAGGAACCGTACGCCAAGCCATGCCCATAGATCCGGGTCTGCGGCCTCGGTGCGGCCAAGCCGCAAGGCGTAGTGGAGTCTCGGTGCCAGCCATCGGTCGCTGGCCGATCGATCAGGCCACGTGGATTGGCGTTTGATGAACTGGTCTATCAGCGCCGCAAGGCAGTCCAGAGGTACTCTCTGGCCGTCGCATGCCCGCGTGACCGGTTCGGAGTGCAATTCCCAGTCGAAGTCGAGGAACATGCGGCGTCGCTCGGAAGATCCGAGTTGTTCGGTGAGTCGCCAAAGGACCTCAGGCATATCGCACCTCGGATGTCGCAGTGGATGTCGCCGCCGATGCATCCGTGAGGGTGTCGATGGCAGCGTCGATGTCGGCCCAGAGGTCGGCAAAGTCGGCGCGGTTGGTGCTTCGCGCGAGTGCCGTATACAGGTCGTCGACCGACGTGAATCGAGGAATCGCTCCGGCAACGGATTCGCATGTGGCTTTCAGCAGCGGGTCCGTCGGTCCGACCGGTTCCTCATCGTCCTCGGCGACCACTTGCGCCGCCGCAACCCGAAAGAGGGTCGAGGCCACATATCGGGCGATCTCCGAACCCAACAGATCCCGGAGTCGCCGACGTTCCATCTTGGGCTTCTCGGCCATCAAGATCGCCTGCAACCCAGGAATGCCGGAGTTCAGATAGAGGACCGGTGTGTCGAGCGCGACATCCAATGCGGCATTGGCTCGTGGGTTCTTTCGGGCGACTGCCGGCGCCTCTGCGCAGTCGAAATCGACCCACACCTGACTGATAGGGGGCTGCCCGGACTTCCTCGGTGCGTCGAACTTTCGGACCACAATCGTCCACGGAATTGCTCGTCCGATGACGCGGGTACGGCCGCCGATCTCGGCCACGATCTCCACCGACAGCGTTGCGGTACCGTCTAGAACGTCTCGCGCGAGTGCGATATTGCCGGTGAAACGCGTTTTGATATCAGAGCTGTCGCTTACCAGCCGAAAAGGGATACGCGTGTTTGTGCCCCGGCACGCTACAAGCGCGTATCCGTTGAGCTCGCCGATTCCAGTCGGTTTAGACTCGCTGGTCCAGACCGCCAGATCCATTGTAATGCCGCGCCATCCGGTGTCCTCGAGATGTAGGCGATACTGCGTCTCATCAGGTTCGACGACGACATCAGACTCCGTGATCGCGTTGGACAGCTGCGATTGCCACTGTCCCTTATAGGACGGCCAGGCGACGACGGGACTCACTCCGACTTCACCTCCAGTTCGGCGCTGAGATCTCGCACGTGTACATCCACGGTTGCCTCATCGGCTGGTACGGGTAAGGCATCCGTTGAGATGCCCTCGATCGTTGCGGTGACGAATCGCCCACGCTCTTTGCCGGGAATCACAGCGACGTCGCCATCGATCCTGGCGTCTGACGATGTGAGTGAAGACCAAGCTACCTCGGTTGCCCGCTCATCGAGACCGATGAACATAAGTGCAGAAAATACCCGCCAACCTTCCGGTCGATTGCGAGCCTTGATCTGGAAGGACACGTGCCACCGCGCATTCAAGATTTCCCAGGACTTGATCTCGACAACGGGTTTCGCGGTTCTTCCCGTCCCTGTTGCGCCCTTACCTTGCTGCCCGGACAGAAAACGGAGATGCTTGAACACAGACTCTGGTGGTTTGCCATCTGTCGGCGGGGGTGCCCCGAAGATGTCGTAGAGAGCACCATTGACCTGTTCCTCTATTCGGCGCAGATTCGGTATCCAGGGGGGCACGTAGTGTGCATTCAGGCTGGACTGCGAGGTCCGGCTCCGGCCACCGCGGGGGATCCACCGGTCGTGGGCAGGCGGCTCCGCGAATCGCAAGAAGTCATCGGCAAGTCGGTCCTGCTGGTCATGATCGTCGGGGCGAATTGCACCCCCAACCAGGAGGAATGCGTGATACGTCTGGTTTTCGAAGACCTTGTCGGTCGTCTCGACTACCATTTCCGGCTTCCGGAATAGGCAGACTTTATTCTCGAGAGTATCCTTCTGCTCATCCGAGATGGTCACAACGAGCCGTGCATTGTGTGTGAACTTGGCGTGTCGTGGCTCCGACTTGCGGGCAGGAATATCGATCGGAATATCGCGCGCTATGACTGAATACGGTTCGGACAGTTCCTTGTCAAGTTCGCCCGCGTCGAAGCGGTGAAGAGCGCGGACAAGTTCGGTGTAGTCATCTTCAGGGTCAATCTCTACTTCCGAGACGCGAGCGCCGTTCTCGCAAACGCTGATGGATACTTCCATACGCTTTCGTGCCAGCAATGGCCAGAAACTCTCTTCGACACCCTCCCGAAGGTCTTTCGCCATCGCTTTGACCCCCTCGATCCCTCGCAGACCCTTCTCCGGGTCATCGGGGTCCTGGAATCCGACCAGTAGGGCCGAGGTCCCGGGTCTGGGATCTGGGCGGTCGAGGTACAAACTGCGTGCCTGATCGTTGGATGCCCAAGTGGATTCGACGTTGCCACCCTTGCCGTTGACGCCGAAGTAGCCGCGACCCTGATATGAGTGCCCGCGGCGTCGGTGCGCAACCCCTTGGTTGACACCAAAGAGCCGATTTCGCGTGTGTCCTTCCAAAGCATCAGTCTGCGCGAGAACCGAATTGAAGAGGACTGTTTGAATACTCGAGAAGCGCCAATAGACGGCTTTGCCAAGGCCGAAGCTCCCGCCGGCGGCCTCGTCTTTACCGCTGAACAGATCGAGACGGCACAGTTTGATGAAGTTGCCGAACTCTTCGGTACCGATGTCCGCGAACTCCGGACCTGTCAGTCCGCGGCACCCGTAATCGGAGATGGACAGTAAGAGGATCGACTTGGACGCGCCCAGGGTCTCGAGCCCGGTGCGGATATTGCCGGCGGCGACTGCCCCAGCTGCTTCATCCGACATCGCCCGCAGGTGAGGCTCGAGCTGATCGTGCCATATCAGCGTGTCGAGGAAGTCGTCCCGATGCGTGCCACTCAGCAGATGGAAAGTAAAATGAAGGGAGGGCGTGGAGTCGACGCGTGCGTCGCTCGAGTTCTGGGTGCTTTCCCGCGCAAGCGAACTGAGTCCTGCGTTGACGGTCCACTGGTTGGCATTTCCGTAGTTCCCGTAGGTTGCACTTTGCGGGTCCCATTTCCAGACCAGCGTCATCAGCTCTCGCTCTCGTCGTGCCAGAAGTCCGAAATATGTACTTTACCGGATACCTCCTAGAGCAGCTAGCGCGTTTGGGCGATAACACCATCCATCGGGAATTCGTGTGGGCTTCTCCGAACGGGGCTCGGCCGGGCCCAATCCCGAAGGATGACAGTTCCGCTCGCTTGAGTCTGGCATTGCCGCAGGGGTCGGCCGGGCGCAGATGCGCGCGAGTTGGAGGCAACCAAGCGATAAACGTGTGGCCGATGTCAGGTCGAGCGGCGTGTCGTGTGGAGTGTCTTCGTGTAGGCGCATTCAATCGATCGTTGGAGCCTGCGCGTATCAGACCAGGTGGAAAGAGGAGCCGAGACTCATGGTGATGGAACCCGGGGTAGTGCCGATTGAAACTGTTCGACGAATTCACATACCTCCGAATCCGGGAATTTTCCGCGCCCTTGGTCTGAATCAAAGCTTCGAGGCCGCAATCGCAGATCTGGTTGACAACAGTCTGGATGCCGACGCCAAACGGGTTCTCATTCGATTCGTTCTCCACTCGGGCCGCCTGAGCCAACTGCTGATCATCGATGATGGCAAGGGGATGGACGAAAAATTGATTGATGCGGCGATGCAGCTAGGACATCCCAAGGACGCGGCGGAGGCCAGTTATGGCCGTTACGGGATGGGTCTCAAGGCAGCATCCTTCGGCCAGGCCGACACGGAGGAATGATCAAGACCTGTGGATCAGGGAGGGCGTGCCTTCCCGTAAATATGATCCTGGTAGTCACTTGATCAAGTCAGCGTTGCAGCGCTGGC
>NZ_JBSFQF010000036.1:0-8945 GCF_053588575.1 Gordonia sp. NPDC003429 | reverse complement strand
TCCGTCCTGCCATGTTCTTCATCGTCCCTTCTCCGCCCTCATCAGGGCAATCAGGACTCTAAAACAACCCGGACCGGCTCACGGGGGACACGCCAGACCAGATACCACCGTGACGCCGCTGCTTACTTCATCCTCGATATAATCGGGGCCACAGCGGGCCGCCACGACAATAATTGTCTCCGCAGTCCGCTGTGACCCCGTCTGTATCGCTAATGCCGCCAGCCTCCGACTGGCTGACGCCCGATCTTGACCGTCCACGAAATCCACCACCCGACCTGCGATGCTGGCACTACCTCTCGTGGTCCGTCACACGACGGGCGTCATCCACACCTCCTCGAACCGGACCAACCGCCCAACCGTATCGTGGTTAGACTGTCCGAACGCATGGGTATCGTGCCTCGGCCCGCGACGGTGGCAAGTGGACCGGCCAGGTCGGACCTGTCGGAGACGCCGCAACAGTTGCCCGACCCAGCTCCACAGCTCCCCGCGGCGTCGCTGCGATTCACCAGCGCGGCAAGGGCAACAACTAGCCAGGTTGGCAAGGGAATGCTTATCGGATTGGTACATAGCTACCCGACGAATCCCGTTGCCCTGGAAGAGGAAATGACAATCAACCGCCCCCGTGAGGTCCGGCTGCGACTGGAACCTCGTGGTCCCCGACATCGAGGCCCGTCGTCGTTCTTCGATTGGTTCGAGAACCTGACACTCGTGGCCATCGACATCGGTTCCGACGAGGAGACTCTACTGTTCCGTGGCAACTGGACTCTTGGGCCGCTACTGCAGTGGCTTGCCGACAATGAGCGAGAGATCCGCGAGGGCCACACGCCGCTAATCCAACACCCAGGTGAGACGATCGCGCGGACACTCGAACGCGCCTACTCGGTCCTGGACGAGGATCTGCCCGACAACCTCTTCGAACTCGCTGCGATGCCTGTGTCAGCGTATCTTCAGTCCCACTGCCTGGCGGCTGGGATGCCGGGAATGGCTGGGGTACCACGACTTCTGATTGGACTTGGTCGCGATGGTATGGAAATCAGCAAGTTCACCGATGAAGACTCGGTAAGCGCATCCTCCCGCTACCTGTTTGACATTGACGATTTCTACACCCACTTGCCGAGTTTCGATGTCACTGGCGACCATTCATCAGGTCTCCGGCTCTCTGCCGATCAACCGAAAGCACCGCCTGCTGCAGTAGATTCGACCCTCCGCCTTGTCGTCCGCCGTAGTTCTGAAAACTCCTCACCTGACTCCGAGCTGCGCACCGAGCTGATTGCGCAGAGGATCGACGACCACCGCGAGAGGATCCTGTTCTCCGCAGGCCAGGATGCGCTACGCCCGATTTTGCTGTGGCTGCGAGGATCTGAAGAACATATCCGGTCCGACCGGCCACCCATCGAGATGCATGACGACGAAACCCTTGGCCAGATGCTGGCGAGAGCCTCCCGCACAGTGTCGGATGATCTTCCGAAGGAGGATCTGATAGCGCTCGCATCGAAGTCTCTGTCCGACTACATCGAATTCCACTGTCTCCCAAGTGCTGCTGCGGTCTCCACGTCGGGACCCGCCATACTTCTCGGGTTCGCAACAGGTCGCGGGTTCGAGTACTTCGAAATCTGTAACCGCGTCGACGGAGAGTACGCACATGACACACCGTGGAGCATCCGATTCGATCCCGACGACTTCTTTGCGCACCTCCCGGCGGAATGATGCAGATTTCCAAGCCAGCACCGTGGTTGCATTGATGGATTCCGTCCCAAAGACTGTCCGCCTCCGACTTGAGGTCCGCGGCCCTCGCCACCGCGGTCCGGCGTCGTTCTTGGACTGGTTCGAGGACGTTTCCCTCGTGGCGACGGAACTTGAGACAGGCGTGGAGAAGGTCCTCTTTTGTGCCGATCTGGAGCTCGGACCACTCCTCCAGTGGCTCTCCGACAACGAGCAGTCGATCCGTCACGATCCGCCCGTACTGCCTCAGCGTCGAGGCGAGACCATCGGCCTTACCCTCCTGCGAGCCAAACAGTTCTTCCGAGCCGACTTGTCAGATGAGATCATCGATCTCATCGTGATGCCGATATCGAACTACGATGAATCACATCGCATTTCGACAAGTAGTTCACACATGAAGACCTCGCCCGTGTTGTTGGGGGTGGGCAACGCAGGGCACGAAGTTTGCAACTGGATAGGACTCGATGAGAAGGCGGCGCCGTGGCACTTCAGATTTGACATCGACGACTTCTTCGACCACCTGCCTCAGTTCGACTTTCGCGGCGGCGACACCGGCGCCGGATTGACACTATCCCCGAAGGCTGGTGGTCAGAGTCCTCCCCCGGACTATCGCCTCCGCCTTGAAGTTCGTCGGCGCCCCGAACACCCTGCCCGCCTTGCGCTTATAGCCACAGACCTGGCCTCCAATACCGCAACCACGCTGGTCGAAACAGATTCTGACGGCGCAACCATCGAGTCCGTGATCAACTGGCTCCGGGCTTCGGAAAATAGCATCCGCGAACAGACCCAGCCCATTGAGCGCAGAGAGGATGAAACGCTCGGGCAGGTCTTGGCCCGAGCACAAGCCTCGACAGACACAGCGCTACCGGACGATGTTCGCTTCCTCACCACCAAAGCGCTGTCCGACTACGTAAGTACCCACGACATCGGGTCAGTGTTGAGCAGTCCGACATCCGGGCCGCCTCTACTGATGGGGAGAGTCGCTGGTCCGGGGATCAACTACTTCGAAATCTGCAACCGCGTCGACGAAGAGTACGCAAACAACGAACCGTGGAGCATCCGATTCGATCCCGACGACTTTTTCGCGCACCTCCCCGTCGGATGACGCCGATCTCCGAGCCCAGCGCGATATAGACGGGGCCGCAGCGGGCCGCGACGACAATTATTGTCTCCGCAGTCCGCTGTGACCACGTTTATATCGCAATACCGTCAGCCCGCGACCGGCTGCACCTGCTCCGCAACGACCTCCGACACCGGCTCAGCCACAACGGCTTTCACCTGGCGGCGGGAGAACTGGAGATTCTCGAAGTCGGCGACGTCGCTGCCCAGCGCCTTTCGGTCCTTGTAGTAGCTCATCGACATGGTCCACGGTTCGTCGACACCCTGCCGCGGCAACTGGTCGGAGACCCGCTTGATGTAGCCGGCCCCGAAGTCGATCGCGGGTCGCGTCTCCATCCCGGACGGCGCCACCGGCTCGACCTCGGTGTAGGCCCGCGCGTCCATGTACTTCATCAACCGGCACCAATATTCGCAGATGAGGCCTATCTTGAGCGTCCACGACGAGTTGGTGTAGCCGAAGGCCATCACCAGGTTCGGTACCCCACTGAGCAGGGTGCCCCGGTACAGCACCTTGTCCGACAGCTTCAAGGGTTCGCCGTCGATGGACAGGTCCATCCCACCGAACAGGCGCACGTTCAAACCCGTTGCGGTCACGATGATGTCGGCGTCGAGTTCCCTGCCGCTCTCGAGCAGCAGCCCCTTCTCGGTGAAGGTCTTGATCCGATCGGTCACCACCGACGCCTTGCCCGTGCTCACCGCGCGGAACAGGTCGGCGTCGGGCACCGCGCACAGCCGCTGATCCCATGGGTTGTACGGCGGATTGAAATGTGTGTCCACATCGAAATCGTCGGGCAGCAGCATCGAATTGATCTTCCGAATCACCTTGCGCGATGTCTTCGGGAATCGCTGGCAGGATTCGTACAGCAGCCGCTGCTGCGCGATGTTCTTCCACCGCGCCGCTTCGTAGCCGCGCTCGTCGCCCAACACCTTGCGCGCGGCGATCGCGAACGGGTCGTGCTTGGGGAGCGGCACGATGTATGTCGGCGTGCGCTGCAGCATCGTGATGTGTTCGGTCTTGTCGGCCATCGCCGGCAGCAGGGTCACCGCAGTGGCGCCACTGCCGATCACCACCACCTTCTTACCGGCGTAGTCAAGGTCCTCGGGCCAATGCTGCGGGTGCACGATCTGGCCCTCGAACCGTTCGACGCCCTCGAACTTCGGGGTGAAGCCCTCGTCGTAGTTGTAGTACCCCGACCCCGCGTACACCCACTGCGCTTTGATCACCACGCGCTCGCCGGTGTCTAGCCGGTCAACTTCGGCCGTCCACAACTGCTCGTCCGACGACCATGACAACGACCGCGTCATGTGCTGATAGCGGATGTGCTCGTTGAGCTTGTCCTCGTCGACGGCCTCGTGCAGGTATTGCATGATGCGGTCCGCGTCGGCGATCGATTGCCGATCGACCCACGGCTTGAACGCGAATCCGAAGGTGTGCAGGTCGCTGTCGGAGCGGATACCCGGGTAACGGAACAGATCCCACGTACCACCGATGGTGTCGCGACCCTCGAGGATCGCGAAGCTCTTCTCCGGCAGCAGCGTGGTGACGTAATGACCGGCTCCGAGGCCGGACACGCCGGCTCCGATGATCAGGATGTCCAGGGTTTCGACAGGCGTCGCCGTGGTCGGCATCCGTCCTCCTTCGTCCGAGCCGGGTAATGTGACACCCGGCGTTGTCACGTTCCATCATTCACGCGTAGCGCAGATCACACCACTGACAATGTGCACCCAGGTTCGATGATTCAAGGTGCAGAATGTTCACATGTCCGAACCTTGGCCCCCAGTGTCACCCGAGGTCCGTGAGTTGATCCGCCGCGGCGCGTCCCTCATCATCGACCCCCCACCCGAGTGGATCGAACTTCTCCACGAGGCAGCGCTCGGCGGCGCACGGATGAAGGCGATCGCCGATGACCCCGTGCTCGCGGCCGGCACCCGCCAAACCAACCTCGCCAACACCATGCGATGGGCCCACCACAACGTGCTGCATCCCGGCGAGCGAGTGCCTGCCGACATCACGCCCGAGATCCTGACCGCCACGCGCGACCTGGTCCGACGCGGCCTCGACGAGTCGTCGCTGGACGCCTTCCGCACCGCCCAGAGCGTCGCGTGGCGGCTGTGGATGCAGATCTGCTTCACCCTCACCGACGACCCGGTCCAGCTACGTGAACTGCTCGACGTCACCTCGCTGTCGATCTCCACCTTCATCGACGACACCGTCGACGCGATGAGCGAACGGATGCGCGACGCGCGCGACGAACTCAACCGCGGCACCCACGCGCAGCGGCGGGAGGCCGTGGCGTTGCTGCTCGAGGGCGCACCCATCCCGGTCGCACGCGCCGAAGCGCAACTCGGCTACTCCCTGTCGGGCACCCATACCGCGCTGGTGTTGTGGAGCGACGGGCCTGATCCCACCGCCACGCTGGAGGCCGAGGCCGACAAGTTCGCCGGATCGGCCGGTTGTGATACCCGGCTCACCGTGATCGCCAGTGCCGCGTCCCTGTGGGTGTGGCTACCGGTTCCCGACTCCCACATCCCCACCCGCACTCCGGCGCCGTCGGTACGGGTGGCGATCGGCAGGAGCGCGCAGGACGTGGAAGGGTTCCGCAGCAGCCATTTTCAGGCGCTGGCCACGCAACGCATCATGGCGCGACTGGCCGGCGATCAGCGCTTCGCCCGGTACGACGACGTCCGACTGGTCTCGCTGGTCACCGCCGACCCCGACGACGCCGACAGCTTCGTCGCCGACACACTCGGCGACCTGATGCACGCCGACAAGGATCTCCTCGACACCGTCCATCGGTGGATCACTCTGCAGTGCAACACCTCTCGTACAGCAGAGCAACTGTACACGCACCGCAACACCGTGATCCGACGCCTCGCCCGCGCCGACGAACTCCTCCCCCGTCCACTGGCCGACAACCTCCTCGACGTCGGCGTCGCGTTGGAGACCCTGCGCTGGCGGGGGTGATCTCGACTCCCGCTGGTTGAGCGGCCCCTCGCTGGTTGAGCGGTCCTCTGCTGGTTGAGCTTGTCGAAACCACCCGCCGGACGAAGTGATCTCGACAAGCTCGATCAGCAAGCGCACCGCTCGATCAGCAAGTGGCCCCCGCTGGTTGAGCGGTCCTCTGCTGGTTGAGCTTGTCGAAACCACCCACCGGACGAAGTGATCTCGACCCCCGCTGGTTGAGCGGTCCCCCGCTGGTTGAGCTTGTCGAAACCACCCACCGGAGAAAGTGATCTCGACAAGCTCGATCAGCAAGTGCACCGCTCGATCAGCGAGTGGTCACGCAACCCGCACCTTCGACTGCCGCAGTTCCCGCAGCGCGGTACGCAGTCCGCGTCGTCGACCCGTCTTCTCATCGACACCGAAGTGTGTCTTGGTTCCCTCGATGATGTTGAACCGCAACTCCGATGCGGTCTCGGGGGCATCGTCGGGTCCCGCCTTGAGCAGTGCGTTGGGCAGCGAGAGTTTGGCGATCGTCCGGAACGTCAGCATGTACTGGTGCGCGAGCGACCCGGTGGTGTAGGGCAGGTCGTACTTGTCGCACAGTTGGCGTACCCGCACTCCGATCTCCTCGTACCGGCTGCTGGGCAGGTCGGGGAACAGGTGGTGTTCGATCTGGTGACTCAGGTTGCCACTCATGAACCGCATCAGCGGTCCGGCGTGAAAGTTGGCCGACCCCAGCATCTGTCGCAGATACCAGCGCGGCTGGTCCTCCTCCTCGTACTCCCGCACGGTGAACTTCTCGGCGCCGTCGGGGAAATGTCCGCAGAAGATCACGGCGTACGCCCAGTAGTTGCGGATGAAGTTCGCGGTGGCGTTGGCGGTGAGCGTGGTGAACCAGTTCGGTCCGGCCAGCGCGGGGAAGATCAGGTAGTCCTTGGCCGCCTGCTTGCCCACCTTGCGGCCGATCACTCGGAGGTCACGCAGCGCGGCCCGATACGACTTCTCGCCCGTACGCAGCTTCTCCGCCTCGAGATGATGCAGCGCCACACCCCACTCGAAAAACGTTGCGAGCAAGAAGTTGTAGACGGAGTTGCCGGCGTTCCACCACTCCCAGGGCTGATCGCGGGTGACGCGCAGGATGCCGTAGCCCACATCGTCGTCCATGCCGACGATGTTCGTGTACTTGTGGTGCACGAAGTTGTGGGAGTGCTTCCACTGCACGCTCGGACATGTGGTGTCCCACTCCCACGACGACGAGTGGATCTCGGGATCGTTCATCCAATCCCATTGTCCGTGCATCACATTGTGGCCGAGTTCCATGTTCTCGACGATCTTGGCCACGCCCAGCATCCCGGTACCCAACAGCCACATGGGTTTACGGTTGCTGAACATCAGCACCACACGGCCTCCCGCGGCGAGAGCGCGCTGAAATGCGATGGTGCGCCGGATGTATCGCGCGTCGGCTACACCGCGTGATTCCTCGATGTCGCGGCGGATGGCGTCGAGTTCCGCGCCGAGGGCTTCGACGTCGGCTTCGGTGAGGTGTGCGTACCGATCGATGTCGGTGATGGCCATGGAGCCTCCTAGAGGTCGAGCGTGCATTCCCCGGACACGGTGGAAATGCATGTCTGTATGCGATCACCTTCGCGTCGCTCGTCGCCGCTGCGCAGATCGCGCACGTAACCCCCGGCGAGCGGAACAACGCAGGTTTGACAGATCCCCATCCGGCATCCGAAGGGCATCTGGATTCCCAACTCCTCGCCTGCTTCAAGGAGTGTGGTGGCACCGTCGATCTCGGTGCTCTTGCCCGACGTGGCAAAGGTGACGGTGCCACCTTCGCCTCCGACGTCGGTGCGGGCAATGGCGAATCGTTCGATGTGCAGTTGATCCGACAGTTCGTTCTCGCCGTAGAGCGTCTCGACGTCGTCGAGGAACTCGACGGGCCCGCACGCCCAGCATGACCGCTCACGCCAGTCGGGAACCGTGGCATCGAGCTGGTTCAGGTCGAATCGTCCGTCGTCCTTGCTGATCCGCAGATCGAGTGTGTACGTGGGTGTTTCGGTGTCCATGCGCTCGAGTTCGTCGAGGAAGATCACCGATTCACGGGTGGGAGCGGCGTGCACGTGCACAATGTCGGGCGTCTGGTTGTGATGGTGCAGCGAGCGCAGCATCGCCATCACGGGTGTGATCCCGCTGCCCGCGGTGAGGAACAGGATCGCGTCGGGCGTGGGCTGCGGCAGATGGAAGTCACCCTTGGGCGCGGCCAGGCGGATGATGGTGCCCGGCGCCACGCCGTCGACGAGATGCGTGGACAGAAAACCGTCCGGATTGGCCTTGACCGTGACGGAGATGGTCTTGTCGGCGGTGCTGCCGAACGAGGTCAGCGAGTACGACCGCCAATGCCAACGGCCCCCCATGTCCAGGCCGATACCCACGTACTGGCCGGGCCGGTAGTTGGCCGGGAATCCCCATCCGGTGCGGATCGTGACGGTGGCGCTGTCGTCGGTTTCCTTGACGACGCTCTCCACCCGCCCGCGCAGTTCGCGGGCCGACCACAGCGGGTTGATCAGGTGCAGATAGTCGTCGGGCAGCAGCGGAGTGGTGGCCCGCGCGATCAGCCCGCGCACGATGTTGACCTCCGGACGCGTCGCTTCCACGTCGGCCGCAGGCCGCTTACTCCACTTGAGAAGGTTCACCCGATCTCCCGCCCTGGTGCTGTGCACGAGTGTACACAGCGCGCGTGGCGCCGATCACATGTCCGGCGATCCGCCATCGAGATGGTGCTCGTCTCGCAGGCTCGGTCTCGGAAGCGGACCCGCGGGGTAACGATCTGTCGACGTCGCACTCGAATCGATCGGCCGCTTGATAGTCCTGTCACCCAAGTGTTGTTGCACCAGAACTGACCGGAAAGACATCTGCCATGCGACGAGCCCGTGTTCTTCCCGCCGTCCTGCCCGGCGCGATCGCCCTCATGCTCGTCGTCGGCGCCGTCACAACCGCCCCGGTCCCGGCACCCGGGACGACACTCGTCGCGTCGGAAACCACCACCGTATTGACCTGTGAGCCGCTAGTGTCGCGTTTCGTTAGTTGGTTTTCGGTTGAGCTTTCTTGAGAATCTCCTCGACCGGTTTCGTCCACACGAAGGGGTGTTTGCGGTCGT
>NZ_JBSFQF010000035.1:0-9829 GCF_053588575.1 Gordonia sp. NPDC003429 | reverse complement strand
ATCACCATCACGCAGGCCAAGAGCCGGGGCCGCAGAATTCGCCATAGCCAATTCTCTCAAACCACGAACCATAAACTAATTAACGACACGCGACATTAGTTGCCGAACATCTTTCCGCATCGGAACGTCGGCCTGCCGTGCGCCACCTTCTCGACGGCATCGGGCAGCGCCAGCGCGATCTCGCGCACCCGGATCAGATGCGGGTCGGAATCGTCGAACATGATGGGGTGCGCCACGACGTCCAGGCTATGTGACCGGCCAATGATGTCCGACCCCTCCGATAGGCTCGTGACGTGGCAGAGGACGGCGCGGCAGGGGACGGCGTGGTAGAGGACGGGGACACCAGGGACCCGAGCGGCGATCTGCGCGAGCAGTGGTCGCAACTGGCCGAAGAGATCCGCGACCATCAGTTCCGCTACTACGTCAAAGACGCCCCGATCATCACCGACGGCGAATTCGACAAGCTGCTGCGCCGGCTACAGCAACTCGAGGACGATCACCCCGAACTCGCGACGCCCGATTCGCCCACCAAACTCGTCGGCGGCGGGTTTTCCACGGCGTTCACGCCGGTCGACCACCTCGAACGAATGCTGTCCCTGGACAACGTCTTCGACGCCGACGAGATGCGGGCATGGGTGTCACGGGTGTCCGACGAGGTCGGCGCCGACACCGAGTACCTGTGCGAACTCAAGATCGACGGGGTGGCGCTGGCCCTGGTGTACCTCGACGGCGTGCTCGACCATGCCGTGACCCGCGGTGACGGACGCACCGGGGAGAACGTCACGCTCAACGCGCGCACCATCGAAGACGTGCCGCAGCGACTCACCGGCACCGAGAAGTATCCGCTTCCCCACGTGCTCGAGGTGCGCGGGGAAGTGTTCTTCCGGGTGGAGGATTTCGAAGCACTCAACGCGTCTCTGGTGGCCGACGGCAAGCCGCCGTTCGCCAATCCCCGCAACTCGGCGGCCGGATCGCTGCGGCAGAAGAACCCGCAGATCACCGCGCGCCGCCGGCTACGCATGATCTGCCACGGGATCGGGCACACTGAGGGATGGCGTCCCACCTCCCTGCACGAGGCCTACCTCGCGATCGGCGCGTGGGGGCTGCCGGTGTCCACGCACACGGAGAAGGTCGACGGCGTCGACGCCATCCTGGACAAGATCGCCTACTGGGGCGAGCACCGCCACGACGTGGAGCACGAGATCGACGGGATCGTGGTCAAGGTCGACGACCTCGCCCGTCAACGCCGACTGGGGTCCACCTCCCGAGCACCACGTTGGGCCATCGCCTACAAATATCCGCCCGAGGAGGCCACCACCGAACTCCTCGACATCAAGGTCGGTGTCGGACGCACCGGACGGGTGACCCCGTTCGCGTTCATGAAGCCGGTGTTGGTGGCGGGTTCGACGGTGTCGCGGGCCACCTTGCACAATGAGTCCGAGGTTCGCCGCAAGGGCGTGCTGATCGGCGACACCGTCACCATTCGCAAGGCCGGTGACGTGATCCCGGAGGTCCTCGGACCGGTGGTGGACCTGCGTGACGGCAGTGAGCGAGCCTTTGTCATGCCCACGCACTGTCCCGAATGCGGCGCCGAGCTGCGACCGGAAAAGGACAGCGACGTCGACATCCGCTGTCCCAACGCCGAGACCTGCCCGGCGCAGTTGCGCGAACGGCTCTTTCACCTCGCCGGGCGCGGCGCCTTCGACATCGAGGCCCTCGGGTACGAGGCGGCCACCGCCCTGCTCACCTCCGGTGTGATCACCAATGAGGGTGATCTGTTCTCGCTCACCGCCGACGACCTGCTTCGCACCGATCTGTTCACCACCAAGAACGGAGCGCTCTCCGCCAATGGCGCCCGGCTGCTGGCCAACCTCGAGAACGCCAAGGATGCCGCGTTGTGGCGCGTGCTGGTCGCGTTGTCGATCCGCCACGTCGGCCCCACCGCCGCGCGTTCGCTGGCAACGGAATTCGGCTCCCTGCAGGCGATCGAGGACGCGAGCACCGACCAACTCGCCGAGGTGGAGGGTCTCGGCGAGACCCTCGCGCAGAGCATCCACGACTGGTTCGCCGTCGACTGGCACCGTGAGATCGTCGAGAAGTGGCGTGCCGCAGGTGTTTCCATGGAGGACGAGCGTGACGAGTCGATTCCGCGGACCCTGGAGGGCAAGACCGTGGTGGTGACCGGATCGTTGCAGGACTTCTCCCGCGACGGCGCGAAGGAAGCCATCCTGCAACGGGGAGGCAAGGCCTCGGGCTCGGTGTCGAAGAAGACCGACTACGTGGTGGTGGGGGATTCACCGGGTAGCAAGGCGGCCAAGGCCGAACAACTCGGGGTGCCCATCCTGGACGAGGGCGCGTTCAAACACCTGCTGGCGACCGGCGAGGGCCCGGCGACAGAGGAGGAGCAGGCGACCGAGGAGAATCCGGACTGAGGCGTTGCCCCACATCGGGATTCAGGTCAGGGCATCGGTGAACGCCGCGAAGGCCACGTCGTCGAACAGCACGAAACGCACTGTGTCGATCGGCGTGTCCGACTCGCGCACGGCGGTCACCGCGCGACGGGCGCCGTCGACCATGGGCCATCCGTACACGCCCGTCGAGATGGCCGGGAAGGCGATCGAGCGGGCGCCGAGTTCATTTGCGACACGCAGTGATTCGCGGTAGCAGGACTCCAGCAGTGCGCTTCGGTCCGCGCGCGACGAATACACCGGACCGACGGTGTGAATCACCCACCGGGCGGCCAGATCGCCTGCGGTGGTGGCGACGGCCTGTCCGGTCGGCAGACCGTCGGGAAACCGGGTTGCCCGCAGTTCGCGACAGGCGGCCAGGATCGCCGGGCCGCCGCGGCGATGGATGGCGCCATCGACACCGCCGCCGCCGAGCAGGGACGAGTTGGCGGCATTGACGATCGCGTCCACATCCTGACGGGTGATGTCTCCGTGAACCAGATCGATCGACACCATCGCCGTCACTCCCCGTTGCGCAGCACGGTGCTGACGATGCCGGTCAGATAGCCGAGCCTCGCGATTTCCGACGGCCGGAAGTCGGGACCGCCGATTCGGCCCAGCAACACCGCTTTTGACCCGTCACCGAGCGGTGCCGCGGCCATCCTCGTATCCATCTCCTGCCAGGCGGCGGGCACCCACGCCCCATCGGGAGCCAATTGCGCGGCATGGTCGAGCGGTAGCCAGTCGGCGGTGGTCAGCGGAGTCT
Organism: Gordonia sp. NPDC003429; assembly: GCF_053588575.1. Taxonomy (NCBI): domain Bacteria; kingdom Bacillati; phylum Actinomycetota; class Actinomycetes; order Mycobacteriales; family Gordoniaceae; genus Gordonia; species Gordonia sp. NPDC003429. Next base: position 6,616 of record NZ_JBSFQF010000035.1, on the reverse strand, counting down.
CCGGCGCCCCGGAACTGCCGAACAACTGCAGCACCCCGTGCGAACCGCGGGCCACCACCATCGCCCACGAGACGCGCAACACGCGCGGGGCGTTGTCCACCAGGATCTGCAACCGATCACGCTCGGCGGTGGCCACCTGATCGATCAGCTCCAACTCCCGATGCGTGTCGAGCATCCCGGAATACGGCCGTATGGAATCGACGCGAACGCCCTTGACGCGTTCGGCGGCGGTGATCAGCCCGTCGGGCAGCGAACCCGGGGCCACGTCCACCACGAGATCGTCGACGGCGTAGCCGTCGCCGCGTTCGACCACTTCCAGAGAGAGAATGTCGGCGCCCACCGAGCCCAGTTGTGCCGCGAGCAGGCCGAGACTGCCCGGCCGATCCTTGAGGTACACCCGAAGCAGGTAGGACACGACCGACATTCTCGCATCGGCGCAGCGGGTCCGCTCGGGGCGCCGGTGGTGCGGGGAGCCACTCGTGGCACCGGGCGGTCCGTACCGGGCGGTGACCGTCGGACGTCCCTAGACTCGTGCAGGTGGCCGAGACCCCCGACGGAAACGAGGCCGGCGCAGATCATGTGACGACGTCGGTGGCGCGCCGGATCGAATCCGGGCGCGAACATGACTTCATCACCTGGACCGATGCGGGCATCGCACTGGCGCGGACGTTTCCCGGCTTCCTCGGTGGCGGCTGGCTACGCTCCACACGTCATCCCGACGAGTACTACGTGGTGTACCGATTCGCCGACGAGAAGTCGCTCGACGACTGGAACTCGTCGCCGGTGCGCAGGGCATGGCTCGACAGGGGAGAAGGCATGGCCGTGGAGTACGCCACCCATCGTCTGTCGGGCATCGAAGGATGGTTCGAGCCCCAGTCGAATCTCACCAACGCGGTTCGCGTGGTGGGTGCCCCGCCGCCCCGATGGAAGCAGGCGATCACCATCTGGCTCGGCTTCTTTCCGATGTCGCTGGCCATCAACTTCCTGGTCATCGCGCACCTCGGCGACCTTCCACTGGTGCTCAAGACCCTGATCGCGACGCTGATCAACACGCCACTGATGGTGTACTTCGTGTTGCCCTGGATCACCGCGCGCCTCAAACGTTGGCTGGGCTGAAGGCGGCGGTTTTCCGCACCTCGGTCGGTGATCGTCGTCTCCGGGTGGTCGCCTAGGCTTGGTGGGGTTGCCGGCGTCGCGAATGCCGCCGGAGTGAAAGGACGTGATCTGAAGATGTCTGACGGATCCGGCGCGGCCATCTCGCGCGACGAGGTCGCGCATCTGGCCAGGCTGTCGCGGCTCGCGCTGAGCGACTCCGAACTCGACCTGTACGCGGAGCAACTCGATTCGATCCTGACCCACGTGGCGCAGGTCTCCGAGGTGGCCGCCGACGATGTGCCGCCCACCGCGCACCCGGCGCAGCTGGCGAACGTGTTGCGACCCGACTTCGTGGTCCCCGGGCTGACCACCGAACAGGCGCTGTCGGGGGCGCCCGCCGTCGAGCAGGACCGTTTCGCCGTGCCGCAGATCCTGGGGGAGGAGCAGTGACCGAGCAGACTCCCGCCACCCGCACGGCCGGTGAGATCACCGGACTGACCGCAGCCGAACTGGGCGAAAAGATCGCGTCGGGCGAACTGTCATCGGTGGAGGTCACCACCGCCCACCTCGACCGGATCGCCGAGATCGACGACACCCTGGGTGCATTCCTGCACGTCAGCAGCGCCGAGGCACTGGTGGCCGCCAAAGCTGCCGACGACGCGATCGCCGCCGGCACGGCCACCTCGCCGCTCACCGGTGTGCCACTGGCACTCAAGGACGTCTTCACCACCACCGACGCGCCCACCACGTGCGGGTCGAAGATCCTCGAAGGATGGGTGCCGCCGTACGACGCCGCGGTCACCGAACGCCTGCGCGCCGCGGGGATCCCCATCCTCGGCAAGACGAATATGGACGAGTTCGCGATGGGCAGCTCCACCGAGAACTCCGCCTACCAGGTGACCCGCAACCCCTGGGACACCACGCGCATCCCGGGTGGCTCCGGTGGCGGCAGCGCCGCGGCACTGGCCTCGTATCAGGCGCCCCTGGCGATCGGCACCGACACCGGCGGCTCGATCCGCCAGCCCGCGGCGGTCACCGCCACCGTCGGCGTCAAACCCACGTACGGGACCGTCTCGCGCTACGGGCTGGTGGCGTGCGCGTCGTCACTCGATCAGGGCGGGCCGTGCGGTCGCACCGTCCTCGACACCGCGCTGCTGCACTCGGTGATCGCCGGACATGATCCCCGCGACTCCACGTCGATCGACGTGGCAGTTCCCGACGTGGTGGGTGCGGCCCGCGCGGGTGCCGAACAGGATCTGGCCGGAGTACGGGTGGGGGTGGTCACCGAACTGCAGGGTGAGGGCTACCAAGCAGGCGTGCTTGCTTCCTTCGACGCTGCCGTCGCCGCTCTCACCGAACGCGGCGCCGAGGTGGTGGAGGTGTCGTGCCCGCACTTCAGCTATGCCCTCGGCGCCTACTACCTGATCCTGCCGTCGGAGGTGTCGAGCAACCTCGCCCGCTTCGACGCGATGCGTTACGGCATGCGGGTGGGCGACGACGGCACCCACAGCGCCGAAGAGGTGATGGCACTGACCCGCGAGGCCGGGTTCGGCCCGGAGGTCAAGCGGCGCATCATGATCGGCACCTACGCCCTCTCGTCGGGCTACTACGACGCCTACTACGGGCAGGCCCAGAAGGTGCGCACCCTCATCGCGCGCGATTTCGCCGCCGCCTTCGAGAGCGTCGACGTGTTGATCTCGCCGACCACCCCCACCACCGCCTTCCGGATCGGGGAGAAGGTGGACGACCCGCTGGCCATGTACCTGTTCGACCTGTGCACGTTGCCGGTCAACCTGGCCGGTGTGGCCGCGATGTCGGTGCCGTCGGGACTCTCGGCCGACGACGGTTTGCCGGTGGGGCTGCAGATCATGGCGCCGGCGCTTGCCGACGACCGCCTCTACCGGGTGGGCGCTGCCTACGAGGCGGCGCGCGGCCCATTGGGTTGACCTTCCGGCGAACACACGGGATCGGGCGGTGCAACGTCGTGTGACGAGCCCGGCGGATGGTCGTGGTGACGACCAAGAGGGGTCAGTCGGGTCTCGCGGTCGTCCGGCACAAGCCTGCGGTGGCCACTAGATTGGGTGCATCCGCACCGGGCCATCGAAAGGGTCGTCACACCATGGGCAAGAGATACGGCATCCTCACCTCCGGAGGCGATTGCCCGGGTCTCAACGCGGTGATCCGCGGCGCGGTTCTCAAGGGTGAGACCGTCTACGGACAGGAGTTCGTCGGTTTCCGCGACGGTTGGTACGGGCTGGTCTACGGCGACATCATCGAACTCGACCGCACCACGGTCCGCGGTCTGTCGAACCAGGGTGGCACGATCCTCGGTACCAGCCGATTCGGACCGTATTCCGAGCCCGACGGTGGTCCAGACAACATCAAGAAGGTCCTCAAGAACCTCGGTATCGACGGGGTGATCGCCATCGGCGGCGAGGGCACCGCGTCGGCCTCCAAGCGGCTCTACGAAGACGGCATCAACATCGTCGGCGTACCCAAGACGATCGACAACGACATCGACGCCACCGACTACACGTTCGGATTCAACACCGCGGTGGAGATCGCCACCGAGGCGATCGACCGGCTGCGCACCACCGGCAACTCACACAAGCGGTGCATGGTGCTCGAGGTGATGGGTCGGCACGCCGGCTGGATCGCGCTGTATTCCGGTATCGCCGGCGGCGCGCACGCCATCCTCATTCCCGAACAGCCCGAGAGCCTCAACCAGATCTGCGCGTGGGTGACCAGCGTGAAGAACCGCGGCCGTTCGCCGATGGTGGTGGTGGCCGAGGGTTTCAAACTCCCCGACATGAAAGAGGAGTACTCGGTCAAGGGCCTCGACGGATTCAACCGCCCGCGGCTCGGCGGCATCGGCGAGGTGCTGGCACCGCTCATCGAGGAACGCACCGGTATCGAGACGCGTGCAACGGTGCTCGGCCATATTCAGCGCGGTGGTGTGCCCACCGCTTTCGACCGGGTGCTGGCCACCCGGCTGGGCATGGCCACCACCGACCTGATCGCCGACAAGGGCTGGGGTCAGATGGTGGTGCTGCGAGGTACCGAGGTGGAACGCACCACCTTCGACCAGGCGTTGGCCAACCACAAGCAGGTTCCCGCCGACCAGTACAAGGAGATGCGCGTCATCTTCGGGTAGACCGCGTCGAGCGTGCCCAGATCCGCGTCGAGCGTGCCCACATTTCGGTCGAGCGTGCCCAGATTCCGGTTGAGCGTGCCCACAATCCCGTCGAGCGTGCCCACAATCCCGTCGAGCGGGCCTTCCCCGCTGGTTGAGCGTGCTTTCCCCGCTGGTTGAGCGTGCCTTCCCCCCGCTGGTTGAGCTTGTCGAAACCACCAATGGCGAGAATCGATGTGATCTCGACAAGCTCGATCAGTGGAGGGAACAAGCTCTACGTCGAAATGGGCACGCTCGACGCGGGAGTGGGCACGCTCGACGCGGGAGTGGGCACGCTCGACGCGGGAGTGGGCACGCTCAACGTCGAAATGGGCACGCTCGACGCGGATCTGGGCACGGTCGACGTCAGGCCGGCTCGCGGGGGATCACCAGCCACAGAATCAGATAGATGAGCACCTGCGGGCCGGGCAGCAGGACCGACAACACGAACAGCACGCGAATCAGCGTCGGGTCCCAGCCGTACCGCTGGGCGAGCCCGCCGCAGACACCGCCGATCCACGCATCCGACCGTGATCGCATCAGCCGCTTCTGGGGTGCCGGAACCGGCGCTGAGGGGTAGGGGGTCGGGGAGGTCATCGTGGAACCTTTCGCTTCTCGTGTGGGCGCTCACCCACACCAACAACGCTAGGCGTGACTCGACGCCGTGACATCCGGGTTCACCCTGATCCCGACCCGGGTCCTGGCGGCCGACGACCCGCCCGGACGGTCGCGGGTGGTCGGCATAAACTGGTCGGCATGACAGCCGCTGCCGCCGAACTGATGGACTACGACCAGGTGGTCGCCGACTTCGACCCGGTCATGGGGCTCGAGGTGCACGTCGAACTCGGTACTGCGACCAAGATGTTCTGCGGATGCCCGACGACCTTCGGCGCCGATCCCAACACTCACGTGTGCCCGGTCTGCATCGGCCTACCGGGGTCGCTGCCGGTGGCCAACGCCACGGCCATCGAGTACGCGATCCGGATCGGACTCGCGTTGAACTGCTCGATCCGTCCGTCGAGCGTCTTTGCCCGGAAGAACTACTTCTATCCCGACCAGCCCAAGAACTATCAGATCTCGCAGTACGACGAGCCGATCGCGTCCGACGGTCATCTCGATCTGGTGTTGGCCGACGGTACCGAGTGGCGCGTGGACATCGAACGCGCGCACATGGAGGAGGACACCGGAAAGTCGACGCACATCGGTGGTTCCGGCCGCATCCATGGCGCCGACCATTCGCTGCTCGACTACAACCGGGCGGGTGTTCCGCTGGTGGAGATCGTCACCAAACCGATCGTCGGCGCCGGTGCTCGTGCTCCCGAGGTGGCCCGTGCCTACGTCACCGCGCTACGCGATCTCCTCAAGGCGCTCGACGTCTCCGACGTGCGCATGGACCAGGGTTCGCTGCGGTGCGATGCAAACCTCTCGCTGATGCGTAAGGACGCAACCGAATTCGGCATCCGCACCGAAACGAAGAACGTCAACTCGCTCAAGAGTGTCGAGGTGGCCGTCGCCTACGAGATGCGGCGGCAGGGGGCGGTGCTCGCCGCCGGTGGTGAGGTGGTGCAGGAGACCCGCCACTTCCACGAGACCGACGGCACCACGTCGCCGGGTCGTCGCAAGGAGACCGCGGAGGACTACCGCTACTTCCCCGAACCCGACCTGCCGCCGGTGGTGCCCGACCCGGCTTGGGTCGCCGAGATCGCCACCACACTGCCCGAAATGCCGTGGCTGCGGCGCGCGCGCATCCAGGAGGAGTGGGGCGTGTCCGACGAGGTGATGCGCGACCTGGTGAATGTCGGGGCGATCGACCTCATCATCGCGACCGTCGATGCCGGTGCGGCCCCCGAGGCCGCCCGCGGCTGGTGGGTGTCGTTCCTCGCGCAGCAGGCCAACACCCGCGGCGTCGAACTCGCCGACCTCGTGATCACGCCCACGCAGGTGGCCACGATCATCGGCCTCGTCGACGACGGCAAGCTCACCACCAAGCTGGCGCAGCAGGTCGCCACTGCGGTGCTCGACGGTGAGGGTGAACCCGAACAGATCGTCGCCGACCGCGGACTCGAGGTGGTCCGTGACGACTCCGCACTGCAGAAGGCAGTGGACGAGGCGCTCGCCAACAACCCCGACATCGCCGACAAGATCCGCGGCGGCAAAGTGCAGGCCGCGGGCAAGATCGTCGGAGATGTTATGAAAGCAACTCGGGGGCAAGCAGATCCGGCACGGGTCAAAGAGTTGGTGCTGGCCGCCTGCAGCTAGTGTCGCGTTTCGTTAGTTGGTTTTCGGTTGAGCTTTCTTGAGAATCTCCTCGACCGGTTTCGTCCACACGAAGGGGTGTTTGCGGTCGTT
>NZ_JBSFQF010000034.1:0-10615 GCF_053588575.1 Gordonia sp. NPDC003429 | reverse complement strand
GGCTTCCGCAACCTCAACCACTACATCTTGCGGTCACTCATCCACTCCGGCCAACTCGCAGAACGACTGCATGCACTCTGAATCCGGAAGAGCCAGCAAACCGGCTACCCCGGCAACTCGCGAACCTCATGCGCCCATCACTGCTGGTCATAGACGAGGTCGGATACCTCGCCCTCGACCGCGACGAAGCCAACATGTTCTTCCAACTGATCAGCCGCAGATACGAGAAAGGCTCCACGATCATCACCAGCAACAAGCACTTCACCGAATGGGGAACCGTCCTCGGCGACGACGTCCTGGCCACCGCCATCCTCGACCGACTCCTGCACCACTGCGACGTCCTGGCCATCAACGGACCCAGCTACCGACTCAAAGACCGGCAAGGACTTGTCACACCCAACGACACACCTGCATCATGAAAACGCCGGACACCGACACATCAGGTCGTACACAGACCGACACATGAGGTCGTCCACCGATAGCAAGCGCAGAAACTGATTCCCGACGACGAGTCGGCCGAACGTCGTATCCGGAGAATCCTCGCGACGTTCGTGGGTATCGGCTACCTGGTCTACGGCATCATGTGCCTCTCACTCATCGTCGCGTCCGTACCGACCGTGGCCACATGGTGGCTCGCGGTTGCCGTGCCCGCGACCGTCGGCACCGGAGTGCTCCTGATCCCGGTGGGATTGCGTGGGACCATGCGGCAGATACAGATCACCGCAGCAGTTGCGGTGATCAGCTACCTCGTTGCGATCGCGCTGTGGTGGCCCGCCCGGACGGGTGACTACCTCGATACCAAACAGGCCGTCTGGATCGCCCAGTTCGCCGGGCTGCCCGCCATCGCCGCAGTGATCGCCTTCAGTACCGTGGCCGGGTTCGTGGCGCTCGCCGTTCTGATTGTCGGTACCAACCTGATCGACCATGCCGCCCATGCGCCGGGCGTCACCGGATCGCTGATCGGTCACATCGCCTGGGGCTATGCGTTCTCGATGGTGTTCGTCGGCACCGCAGGCATGGGCATCAGGGCAGCAAGGCTTTTCGACGACACCAGGACCGAGACTTTCGAAAAGGCCGTGCTGGCGGCTGCCGTTCGGGCGCGCGCCGACGAGCGCAGCAGGTTCGACGCCTTCACCCACGACAGCGTGATGTCGACCCTTCTCGTCGCCGCGCGTCGCGGGTCGTCACCGGAGTTGGCCGACGACGCGCGAAGTGCGCTGTCCACCATCGCGACTCCGGCAAGTGCCGTCGACGATGACCGGGTTGATCTCGCGGGCCTGCTCGATGAGCTGCATACGGCTGCGGGCATGGACCTCACGTCGGACGCCGACGTGCGCAGCGCCGATCTGACCTTCCCAAGGATTCTGGTCGGAGCGCTGTGCGGAGCTACCGCGGAGGCTGTCCGCAACAGTCGTCGACATGGCGGAACCCTTGTTCCCGTGGAGATTTCGGTAGAAGCCACGGCGGCATCGCTGTCCGTCACCATTCGTGACAGCGGTCCGGGGTTCGATCCGGATCGCGTGGACCCGAGCCGGCTCGGAATCGCACTGAGTATCCGGGACCGTATGGAACGCGCTGGTGGATGGGCGACGGTGTCCTCGTCGCCGGGACATGGCACGACGGTGATGCTCGGATGGCACGAGTAGGGTCGCGCGGCGTCGAGGATCGCGCACAGGACATTCTCGACCTCATCGGAACACGAAGCCACTGGGCATGGTTGGTGACAGTGGCCTACGTCGTGGCGATGTTCGCGGTTGTCGCCACCACGACAGGCCAACCCACCCGTCCCTGGCCGCCGGTCGTTGCTGCCGTGCTGCTCTCGCTCGCGGCCGTCGCCGTGATCTGGGTACCGGGTGATCCGTTGCCGCTGATGGTCACATGTGGGCTCGCGGTCGCGTGTCCGCTGGCCTGCTTCCTGGTCCTGATGGTCACCCCGGAAGCCGCTGCCGGGTCGATCCTTGCAGGTTGGGCGCACGGCGGACCGGTCGCGGTGTACTGCTTCATGACGGTGCGCGGGCGGTACGTCGCGGCGTGGGCGAGCCTGCTCGTCACATCGGTGGTGGTGGTTCGCTGGGGCGTGAGTGTCGGCCTGTCACTGCCGGTCTCGATCAGTCTCTGTTTCACCGACGTAGCACCGCTGGTGATGGCAGTGTTCTTCGCGTACGCCGTCCGGCGTGACCTGCTCGCCGTCTTCGGCCTGCGCAAGGAGTCGGCACATCGGATCGGGGCAATCTCCGCCGACATCGCTGCCGCCGATGAACGTGCCCGCCAGATGCGAACACTCGACCGGCTGGCTCATCCGCTGCTGGAGCGAATCACGGAGCGGGAGAGCTTATCCCACGCCGAACGCATGGAGTGCGCCCTCCTCGAGGCGCACCTCCGCGACCGCATCAGGGCGCGTCTGATGTGCGAGCTCGGCCTCGACGACGTGGTCGACCGCGCACGACGCCGCGGCGTCGAGGTGGTGCTGCTCGACGACTCCACGAGCTGGGTCGATGCCGACACCGACGCCGCGTCCGTTCCGGCCATCGAGATACTCCTCGACGCTGCGACGGCGACGCTCGACGAAGCGTCGGACGGTCAGGTGTTCGTCCGCGTCGCCGCTCCCGGTCGCGAGATCGCCGGCTCGGTACTGCACCGCAGATCCGACGGGTCGACGGTCCGGATCGAGGTAATGCCGGATGGTGGCGTCTCTTCGGTGGGTTAGTCAGACTCACGCATCGCAGCCGAGGACGGCTGCCTTCGTCAATCCGCCGTACTGATAGGCGAATTGAAAGCCCCAGTACTCGATAGACGTGGGGTAATCCCTGGGAACACTCCGCATCACGACATCGCCGGAGAAACACTGGCCGAAGATGTATCGGGCTCGCACCATGTGAAAGCGCCAGCTGATCACGATGACCGAATGCCAGTTACGTTTTCGTGCAAGCTGTTCCACGTACATCGCTTCACCACGCGTGGTCGACGGATCTGGTGCGAAGCAGATGACCTCGACGGTGGACGTGCTTGATCCACACACCCGCTGCATCAGCGAGTTCGCCGCTTGGGTGTTGTACTGTTCGCCGAGATAGGGATTGGACACGACGACGGTTCGCGCGTACCCCTCCCGCGCCAACGTCAGGCCATAATCCTCTCGCCCGTCGTGTTCGCCACCGAGTACGACGATCGCATCGACGTGACGCAATGAGTCCTGATGTTCGCGATAGAAGAGCTGATAACCCAGGCCCCAGTAGGTTGCCACGATCAGGACCAAAACCAGAACCACGGAAATCAGGATGCGGCGCCACCGACGGCGCCGGCGGGTCCGTCCGGCCCCGGCACCCGAGCTATCGGCGGCACCGATGTCAGGAGTCTCCACGGATGGGCCGTCTGCCATGAGGTCGATTGTTCCAGCAGGGCGTCCCGCCCGAGACGTGAGCAGATGGGGCGTTCACCACAGCCGTCGGCGACAAGACCCGCAAACAACATTCTGCGTACGCGTTGTCTTGGACATCACTGGTTAAGGTACGCGAGGGCAACGCCGTGACTTGCGACTAGTTGTAGGTTAATTATGGCATGTGTCACTTTATTCGGATATTTGAGTGTGGGGAGGAATGACTTGTAGTCTGATCGATCCACTCTGCCATTTCGAGTTGCGGGGGGTGGCAGGTCGCCATATCCTCATTTACAGCGATCGAAGATGATCACTCGCGCAATGGAATTGATTGAGTCAGCGTGAAGAATTCAACAATTTGATTGCATGGCCCGGTTTGATTGAAGGTCCCTCGGACTGGCCTCAGAATAAGAGGCAATTCCAATGACGTCGGGAATCCCGGGAATTAATTCCACCGATTGTAGTCTTTGGGGGGCACAGTGGCAGTCCCGATGGGTCGCGGTGACACCACCGTTCGGCGGTTGGCCTACCGCCGCGCCCGCGCCGTTCCGCGCAGTCCGCATGACTGGCAGCGCCGACTGGCCCACAAGCTCGAGATCTCGGACCTTGCCGTTATCGCGCTGAGTATCGCACTGGCGCAGTCGGTCAGGTTCGGTACCAGCTTCCTCTACCCCGTCGGTCAACTCGATTCGTCGGTGGTGGCGGCGTCGCTTGCCATGGCCGTGGCATGGTGGCTTTGCCTCAGGGTGGCACAGTCCTACGACCGTCGCGTCTTGGGGAGCGGTGTCGCGGAGTTCACACGGGTCGTTCGGGGTTGTTTCATCTTTTTCGGGGGGTATGCAGTTGCCGCTCTTCTCCTGAACATCTCTATCGCGCGTGGCTTTCTCGCGGTCGCGATTCCGCTGGGCACTCTGGGCCTTCTGCTCGAACGGAAGTTGTGGCGGCAGTGGCTCAAACGATCACGCGCCAAGGGCAAGAACCTTCACGAGGTCCTGGTCGTCGGCGGCAAGTCCTCATCGGCTCATCTGGTCCGTCGCCTGCGCAAGCATCCCGAGTTGGGATTCAACGTGTCCGGGATCTGTACACCCACCGGCCCTCGCGGTGGCTGGGTGGAAACCGACAGCGCCCTTGATGACGACGTCGACATTCCGGTGGTAGGCGTGTTCGAGAACATCCGGGACGCGGTGGAATCTTCCCGAGCTACGGTGGTCGCGGTCACCTCCGCCGATGCCCTCGGTCCGGCCGCCATGCGAGAACTGTCGTGGGAGCTCGAGGGCATGAACGTCGGTCTGCTGGTGGCGCCGGCGCTGCTCGATGTCGCCGGACCGCGTTTGCTTGTCAGCCCGCAGGGGGGACTACCGCTCCTCCACGTCGACAAGCCGAGGTACGAGGGAGCGACGCGCGTACTTCGGCACGCGTTCGACAAGTCGGTCGCCCTGGTCGCGCTGGTCATGTTGATGCCGGTTCTGCTCGCATGTGCTATCGCGATCAAGCTGGACACCAGGGGGCCGGTCTTCTATCGGGGTGAACGAGTCGGGTTGAACAACAATCCGTTCCGGATGTGGAAGTTTCGATCGATGGTCGCAGATGCCGATCAGCTGCGAACCCAGCTTGCCGCGGTGGACGAGGGCAACGGGGTCTTGTTCAAAATGCGCGAAGATCCGCGCGTGACCCGGGTGGGTCGCATCCTTCGCCGCTACAGCCTTGACGAACTCCCCCAGCTGCTCAATGTGCTCGACGGGAGTATGAGCCTGGTGGGTCCGCGTCCGCCGCTGCGGGAAGAGGTCGAGACCTACGATCACATCGTCATTCGCCGCATGCTGGTGCGACCGGGAATGACCGGCTTGTGGCAGGTGTCCGGCCGGAGCGACCTCTCGTGGGAGGAAACGGTACAGCTGGATCTGTCCTACGTCGAAAACTGGTCGCTTCTAGGTGATCTCGTGATCCTGTGGCGAACGGCCAAGGCAGTGCTCTCCAAGGATGGTGCGTATTAGCACCACAGTCCATGTGCCGGTCGGCACCCCCTCGTCAGTTCGTCATGAAGGAGCAAATGTGAAGCGAGCCCTCATCACCGGGATCACGGGCCAGGACGGGTCATACTTGGCAGAATTGCTGCTGTCCAAGGGTTACGAGGTCCACGGACTCATTCGGCGATCGTCGACGTTCAACACCACTCGAATCGATCACCTCTATGCGGACCCCCACGAATCGGGGGTTCGTCTATTCCTGCACTATGGCGATCTCAGTGACGGTGCACGTTTGGTGACTCTGCTGAGCACGATAGAGCCCGACGAGGTGTACAACCTTGCGGCACAGTCGCATGTGCGGGTCAGCTTCGACGAGCCTGAGCACACTGCCGATACCACAGGTATCGGCAGTGTCCGGTTGCTCGAGGCAGTCCGGTTGGCCGGCATACACTGCCGCTACTACCAGGCCTCGAGCTCGGAGATGTTCGGCGCCTCGCCACCACCTCAGAACGAGGACACGGTGTTCTATCCTCGGTCCCCGTATGGTGCCGCCAAGGTGTATTCCTACTGGATAACCAGAAACTATCGCGAGGCCTACGACCTATTCGCGGTCAACGGAATCCTGTTCAATCACGAATCCCCACGCCGCGGAGAGACGTTCGTGACGCGTAAGATCACGCGTGCGGTCGCCCGGATCAAGGCAGGTCTCGAACAGCATGTGTACATGGGAAACCTCGACGCCATTCGTGACTGGGGCTACGCACCGGAGTACGTCGAGGGAATGTGGCGAATGCTGCAGGCCGACGAACCCGCCGACTATGTGCTCGCGACCGGAGTGCCGTGCACCGTCCGTGAGTTCCTCCAAACCGCATTCGAACATGCGGATCTGGACTGGCAGGAGCATGTTCGGTTCGACGAGCGCTACTTGCGCCCGACCGAGGTCGATGCACTGATCGGCGACCCCAGTACCGCCGAGTCGCGGTTGGGATGGAAGGCGTCAGTGGCCCCAGACGAATTGGCGCGGATCATGGTGGACGCTGATATTGCCGCTCTCGAATGTGCCGGCAAGCCGTGGATCGACACACCCGCGTTGCCCGCGTGGAGCTGACCATGAGCGAACTCGTGCCGGCGCCACTCGATCGATCATCCCGCGTCTTCATCGCCGGGCATCGGGGCCTGGCCGGGTCCGCCTTGTGGCGGGCCTTCGCGGGGGCTGGGTTCGGAGATCTGATCGGACGCAGCCACTCTGAACTCGACCTGCGCGACCGCGACGCCACGTTCGCGTTCTTCCGTGACGCTCGTCCGGACGTAGTTGTCCTCGCCGCCGCGAAGGTGGGGGGCATCATGGCGAACAGCACGCGTCCGGTCGACTTCTTGTCCGACAACTTGCGGATTCAGGTCAACGTGCTCGACGCGGCGCTCGAGTACCAGGTTCCCCGGCTGCTGTTTCTCGGGTCATCCTGCATTTACCCGAAGTTCGCTCCCCAGCCGATCCCCGAGGATGCGTTGCTGACCGGGCTCCTCGAGCCCACCAACGATGCCTACGCCATCGCGAAGATCGCAGGCATACTGCAGATCCAGTCGGTACGCAAACAGTATGGACTGTCCTGGATTTCGGCTATGCCCACGAATCTGTACGGGCCGGGGGACAACTTCTCGCCGACCGGGTCCCATGTTCTCCCTGCGCTCATCCGCCGCTATGACGAGGCCCGGTCAGCGGGGCAGCAAGCGGTCACCAACTGGGGCTCTGGCACACCGCGCCGAGAGTTTCTGCACGTCGACGACATGGCCGACGCGTGCCTGTATCTCCTCGAGCACTACGACGGCCCGACTCAGGTCAATGTGGGCACGGGCGTGGACCACACCATCCGCGAGATCGCGCACATGGTCGCGGATGCGGTTGGGTATACAGGTGAAACGCTCTGGGACACAACCAAACCAGACGGCACTCCTCGCAAACTCCTCGACGTCGGCACGTTGACGACCAGCGGATGGCGACCGCAGATCCCGTTGGCGGAGGGTATCGCGGATACGGTTACCTGGTACCGGGCCAACCTGGCGGGACTGCGGTCATGACCGGTGTGGTTGAGGGTTCGGGCGCTGCAGAGGCGTTGGCGGAAGGCGACCAGGTGGTCGACGTGAACCACCGATCGTGGTCGCTGAGGGACTTCACCGGCCGTGGCTATGACAAGGGCAGGCCGTTCTCAATCCAGGCGCTGTGGATGCTCATCCGATCGCCACTGTCTCGATGGTGGGTGCCCAACCGAGTCCGCATCGGTGTGCTGCGTGCGTTCGGCGCCAGGATCGGGAAGGGAACGCTGATCCGGCACGATGTGCGGATCCACTGGCCGTGGAAGCTCGAGATCGGCGATGACACCTGGATCGGCGAACGTGCCTGGATTCTCAACCTCGAGCCGGTGATCATCGGCTCGAACACTTGTATATCGCAGGATGTGTTGCTGTGCACGGGAAGTCACGATCGCAAATCTTCGTCGTTCGAGTTCGACAATGGGGCCATCGTCGTGGACGACTCGGTTTGGGTGGCGATCCGTGCCACCGTGCTACGCGGCGTGACGCTCGGTGAGGGAGCCGTGATCGGTGCCACCGCGCTTGTCACAAGGGATGTACCACCGCGCGTTGTCGTCCTGGCCCCGTTGGCTACGGAACGGGTGGATCAGTGAGAATCCTGATCATCGGCATCAACTATGCGCCCGAGGTGACCGGAATCGCGCCGTATACAACGCAATTGGCCGAAGGTCTAGTCGAGCGTGGACATCGCGTGACGGTCTTCACCGGCATGCCGCACTATCCCGAATGGAAGGTCGCCGCTGCCTACGAGGGTCGGTCGGAGGCCTGGGAACACATTCGGGGCGTTCGTATCCGGCGCTTCTCGCATCACGTCTCGGCCGGCGGCACGCTGGCCGGGCGCACACGACTTGAGGTGAGCTTCGGGCGACGTGCCGTGAGCGCGCACTGGGGAAACCCGGATCTGGTCATCACGGTGACCCCTCCGCTCATGGCTTCGGCAATGATCGTTGCCAGGGCGCGCGCCCAGCGGATACCGGTGGGAACCATCGTCCAGGATCTCTACGGCCGCGGCGTGGAGGAAACCGGCGGGGGAGGAGCTCTCGCGAAGGGTGCCCTGGCTTTCGAATCGGCGGTACTCCGCGGTGCCGATGGCGTCTCGGTCATTCACCGTCATTTTCGGGACTCGGTGATCGACATGGGTGTGCAGCCCGATGCAGTCAGCGTGAATCGAAACTGGTCGCATCTGCGTGAACCGGATGCGCGGTCGAGAGAAGAAGTCGCTTCGATCCGGCATAAGCACGGATGGAGCGACGACGAATGCGTCGTTCTGCACACCGGTAACATGGGCCTCAAGCAGGGTTTGCACTCTGTGGTCGAAGCGGCTCAGCACGCCGAGGCTGCTGGCAAGCCTCTCAGATTCGTTCTCGTCGGCAACGGCAATCAGCGTGCCGCGCTCGAAGCCGCAAGTGTCGGAATCGAGCGGCTGCAGTTCATCGATCCGCTGCCCGACGCCGAATACTCCGACGTCCTGGCGGCCGCTGACATGCTCCTGGTGAACGAGCTTCCGGGACTACGCGGGATGGCCGTACCGAGCAAGCTCACCACTTACTTTGCCGCCGGACGCCCGGTGTTGGCCGCGGTGGCGGGCGACGGGGTCAGCGCAGACGAGGTGCGTTCCTCAGGGGCGGGGGTGGTGGTCGCTCCCGGTGAACCACAACAGCTGGTCACCGAGGCCTTGGCGTTGGCGAACGACTCACAACGATGCGAGATGCTCGCGGCGCAGGGCCCGATCTACGCGAACCGGGAGCTCGGCCAGAAGGCCGGTATCGATGCCTATGAACAGTGGTGTGCCGGCCTGGTGGCGAAGAGTTCTGCTGCTTTGGAGACAACCGCGGGTGGTCGGTAGCGCGAGGTGAACAAGTTCCGCATGTTGTCGGGAACACTCGACCAGATCTTCTCCAGTGTCGGCAATGGATTGATCCTTTTCGGCCTCGCAGTTGTGTGCTCAACAGACGATTTCGGTCGGATCTCGTTGATGTTCACACTGGTTGCCGCCGCGATCGGTGTCCTACGGGGAGCGTTGGGAACACCACTGATGCTGACCGCCGGTAAGCCAGTCGTGATGATTCGGCTCAATGGCGCGTATGCGATGGCTGCCTCAATCCCCGTAGGGGTTGTCGTTGGAGTTGTGCTGCTCACCTACGGCTTGTCCGCACATGTGGCAGCGGAGGCATGGCTCCTTGCCATTGCGTTGCCTTTTGTGCTGATGCAGGACGTGGCTCGATATGTGGCGATCACGGCGGGAAGGGCGCACGTGGCGGCCGTGTGGGACGGCGTTTGGTGCATCGCGTGCCTCGTGTTCTTGGTTCTTGCCTGGGCTCAATCGTCGTGGCTCACGTCGGTATGGCTGGTCGGCGGGTGGGTGGCTTTCGCGTTGCTCGCACTGGCCGGACTGATAGTGAACCTCTCTGTGGTGCCACGCTTTCGAGGGATGAGGCCATGGCTTCTCGACGGCGTCGGACATCGGCTTCGCTATGGCATCGACGCCGGCCTACAGCAAGTCATGGTCTTCGTGATCCTGGTAATCGCCGCGACGTTTATCGACAACGCTGCAGCGGCAGCCCTCCGGGGTGCGACGGCGATCTTGGCGCCACTGGCGATCGTCGCGAGCGCGATCCCGCTGCTCGTCATCCCCGAGTCGGCGCGAAACCATCAGTCGCCGAGTGAAACGTGGAGATCGTTGAAGACCATAGCGATCTACACGTCGGTTATCGCTCTGGCCTCCGGCATCATTTTGCGGTTCCTTCCCGGCTGGTTGGGATCACTTGCTCTCGGCGACACCTTCGAGGCCACCCGAGGGGTCGTTCTGTTCATAGCCGCCCAGTACGCGGTGAGTTCCTGGCTGGTAGTGCTCGCCATCCACCTCAAGGCTCAGAACAAATCTGCAGAAGCGCTACTGGTCAATGGTGTGTTCGTAGCGATCACACTGATCGCAATCGGGGTGGCGGTCGCGGTTCCCGGTACCGCCCAGGCAGTAGCAACCGCCTTCTTGTTTGCCACGCTCATCAGTACCATCATCGGGCTCTCCTGGTACCAACCGTGGAACGCTCGACGTTACGAACCGGCCGAGGACGTCGTGGTGAAGGCCGGTCGCCACTCCCGCTGACGCTGTGGACCGACGCCAACGCCGCGAGGCACCCCACTGTGTAATAGAGATAGCGGTCGGTGATCGGATTCTCTACCATCC
>NZ_JBSFQF010000033.1:0-11883 GCF_053588575.1 Gordonia sp. NPDC003429 | reverse complement strand
GCGGTCGGTGATCGGATTCTCTACCATCCCGAGGATGAGCCAACAGCCAACTGAAATGGTCAGAAATGGTGCCAGCCTTACTCCACGCGTTGTGAGACGCCAACCGTCCGACAGGCAGCCGAACCACAAAGCGAACATGCCAAACAGCAATACCAAACCACCGGCAGATATCATCTGCAGGTAGATATTGTGCGCATCAGCGATATGTTTGATACCGATTCCCGTGAACGGATGATTGGCGAAATCGCGGAATCCTTGATCGGCCAGCGTGGTTCGTTGGGTATCGCTTCCGGTGGCGCCGGCATTGTCGCTGCCGAACCGGAAGAGGTCCGTCATCGCAGAAGCGGGAAGGGCGACAATGAGTAGCGCCGCGCCCGCGAGTGCTGTGATCAAGGCAACGATTCCGATCTTCTTTGCTACAACGGCCCGTCGCGTTCTGGGCTGAACAAGAATAGTGACAAGCACCACTGGTAGGAAAAGCGCTTGCGCGCCGCGTGAACCGGACACTGCGATTCCGCCCGCGAGGATCACCAACGTGACTGCGGCAAAGATCTGTTTGAACCGAGAATTCGAGCCCAAAAGGTATCCCGCAACCGGAATTGAGACGATGGCGACGAAGGCGAGGGTGTTGGGGTGAGCGGTGAGTCCAGTCTGTCGAAGTGTGATGTTGGTGTACCCAAACGACCCTGAAATCGCTGTCAGTCCAGAAAGGTCAGATAGCGCCACCAGGCTGGACACGCTGGATCCTGCCAGGTAGCTCACCGCAACCCACTCAGGCACACGTGAATCAATCGCTGTGCACGCCGTAATACACAGAGGTATGGCAAGCACGGCGAGCAGCCAGATCACGATCTTGACGAGATCTCCCGGAACGCCCTCAGGAAGCTGGTAGCGATCGGCAAAGTAGTAGTCCGGTATTGGGTCCAACATTCGTGCCAGGCCACAGATCAACAGCGCCGTCGCGGGGGCCCAGACCCACCACCTAACTTGGTATCGCAGCCCGCCGAAAATGGTCATCATTCCCACCAGTCCGATCGCGAGAATCAAGAACAAATCAGCGATCTGGATTACACTCACATGCATGACGCCCCACGTCGTGGAGAATGCGGCAAGAACGAGCGCAGCGATCGCTCCGCGAGAGCAGAGGATGGTCATATCAACGTATTGGGAGAATCCCGGCTGATGGCGTTGGGGTGATCCCTCGATTGGCATGCGTTTCCTCTCTCGACGCAAGTCGATCGACCGGAAGGGCTTCCTTCAAGGTAGGCGTCGTCGGCGCTGGATCGTTGAGCAAGACCAGCAGAGGAATGCGTTGTATCGAAGTCAGCCGATTCTTGAGCAAGGTCTGCCAGCGGTTGCGTCTCCGTGACTCTAGCGTAGGATCTGTTATCACGCCCGGTTAGTGGTTGGGTCGACTTACTGGTGTATCAAGCTACTTGGGGGCACTCGACGTATGCGCTATTTTTCGCCACGGAACGCGATCTCGACAATTGTTCGGTCATGGCTGGTTGTCCTCGCGGTGGTTGTCGCCGCTGCGGTCGGCGCTCTTGTCTACTGCGAGTCGCAGACTCCGAAGTATGAGGCCAGTGCAACGCTGTACGTTAGCTCGGGGAGTCGTGAGATGCCCTCGAGCACATACGACAGCACCAAGGGTTCGCAGGAGCGCGCAGTCTCATACGCCAAACTTGTGTACTCCGACGCTGTCCTCGAACCGGCCAGATCGGCAGCAGGGCTTGATGAGTCGGTGGAACTGCGCTCCGCAGTGAGCGCAAGCGTCGTCCCGGCGACCGCTGTGCTCACAATCACATCGACTGCCTCCAGCCCGGATGAGGCAGTCAAGATCGTGAATGCCGTCTCAGACTCACTCTCGGACGCGGTTTCCCGAGTCGAGGTACCGCAGGGCGCTGTGATCTCGACCTCCCGTCTGGTCCTCATGACGCCTGCCACGGCTCAGTCCTCACCGGTATATCCAGAGACGATGCTCACCGTGCTCATCGCCGCCATCATCGGATTGATCGTCGGCGTGATCGTCGCCCTGACGATTGAGCGCTTCAACCGGAAAGTACGTGATGGTCGAGATGTTGGGGCGCTCACCGGAGCTGAGCCTGTCGCCGAGATATCTGTGGCGAGGTCAGGAGCGGGAGTAGACCTTTCGCCTGGCTCGATCGATGGGCTGGTGGCGGCGATAGTCCGTGACCACCGCACTGCGGGCACGCAGCGAATCCTGGTGGCAGCGTTGACGGAGCGGGGGTTGGTGCAGGTCGCTGTTCTCGCAGCCGGTCTGGCCGAGGAACTGGTGGCCGGCGGAGCGAAAGTAGTGCTGCTCGGAACCGACGACGTTCCCACAGATCTTTGGCACAAACTCACCACAGACTTGACCGCGCCGGCACGGTTCAGTGCCGCCATCGGGCCGAGGACGGATGAGTCCGACTTCATCGTCGTGCAAGGCCCGGTTCTTGCCCCGTCCACGGTGGGTGAACTGGGTGGGTTGGTAGACGCCGTCGTGATGATCGTGATCGCGAAGGCTTCGAAAGCCGGCGATCTTGCGCAGGCAGCGCAGGCGTTTGCCGACACGGGTCTCGAACATGTCCACTACGTGCTGGCGCGGCGTACGCGGAGAGTTCCGAGGGCCGATGTTCCGGAGCGGGACAGCGTCGCCACGACATACGAGGACGGCGAGGCATCCGAAGACAGTCGGCCACGGCATTCGACGAGAACCGGTGCGCGCCATTGAAAATACTGCACATCGTGTCGGTCGCAGCCAAGGACGGATCGTATGGCGGCCCAACGCGAGTTGCGATGAACCAGGTCACCGAACTGCGCCGCCTCGGCCACGCCGTGACCTTGGCTGCGACGTCTGAAGGCCTAGGCGTAGGCGACGTTGAGATCGACGGTGTCCCTATGCACTTGGAGCGACGTAACGCTGTGCCACGGGCAGGCTACGCGGGCACATACTCCCTGACCATGCTGCTTTGGCTGCTGCGCAACATGCGCGCTTGTGACGTAGTCCATGTCCATCTCTCTCGCGATCTTGTCACCCTTCCGGCGACCATTCTTGCGGTGCTCGCCCGAGTGCCGATAGTCCTCCAATGCCATGGGATGATCATTCCGAAGCGGTCTAGGATGATTCGGATTTTCGACCGCGTCGTCACCGCACCGCTACTTCGTCGCGGGCGGCTGGTCTATTGCCTCAACGTCGATGAAGAGTGGCGTATTCACGAGATTGCCCCGTCGGCGGCAACTGCGGTTCTGCCGAATGGTGTCCCTGTGACCGACGTGGTCAGGGTCCCCACGGTCCAATCGCCCGAAGTGGTCTTCCTTGCTCGGTTGCATCCACGTAAACGCCCCGATCTGTTCGCGCGCGCCGCGGTGTTGCTGCTGGCAGATGGTGTGAATGCGCAATTCCGCATCGTGGGCCCGGACGAAGGAGCGGCAGAAGGCGTCGACAGGATCATTGCAGATTTTGTCGCTGCGACGGGACGGACCGATGCCCTGGCGCGTGAGCCGGCAGTACCGGCGTCATCGGTGTTGGACCGGTTGGCTCGCGCGGCCGTTTATGTATTGCCCGCCGAAGCTGAACCGTTTGGAATGTCGGTGGTCGAAGCGAGTTCAGTCGGCGTGCCTGTTGTGGTCATGCGCGACTGTGGGCTGGCCGCATTTGTGGAGCGCACAGAGTGCGGTGTCGTCGTCGATACGGCGCGGCCGGAGGCGTTGGCAGCGGCGATCCGCACCCTCCTCGAGGATCCAGGGCTGGCCGCGGGGATGGGCCAACGCGGGCGTGAAGGAGTGAGACGTGAATTCTCCATGTCTGCCATCGCGGCTGAATTGACTGATTGCTATGGGTCAGTTGCCGTCAGAGCGTAGTGACGCGCACCCAGTCAACGAGCATGTCGACAGGCAATTCAGATGCGATAGGAGCTTCGGCCGTCGGTCCACCCACCGTCATCTGGAGCTTGATGATCAGCGGGTTCGCGTTGGAGAAGGGCCAGAACGGAAGCGAGTTCGTGGGGACAGTGAAGTACGGGGCCTTGCCGGCCGTGTAATCGATCCAGAATCGGAATCCGGCGCTGTTCCACGCCATCCGCCAGGTGTGCCATGCACTGTCCACCTTGATCTGCTTCTGAGCCTGGAACGTCTGCGCAACAAGCGGTACGGGCGTATGAACTGTGGAGCCCGCGAGCGACGTCCCGTACACCTCGATGATGTCGGCCTCGCCGCACTGGGGCCAGTCGCCCTTTGTGCCCATGGTCCAGAAGCTGGGCCAACATCCACGCGAAGGATCGAACTTGATCCTCGCCTCCCAAGCGGTGTCCATACCGGCCGAGAAGTGCGTCAGGGTGGTGAGCGAGGCCGATTGATACTGTGCCGAGGGGAACCACGACGGAGGATTTGTACAACGCGCCGCGCGGATGACGAGGTTGGAGTTTCCGTCCACGAAAGATGCAGCGCGATCGTCGATGTAGACGGCAGGCGGCGAGTACCCCGTGGAGCCCAAATGGTGTGACCATTTGGACGGGTCCGGGGCGGATCCTGCTGCGCCGCTGAAGTCGTCAAAGAACAGAGTGCTCGCGGCATTGGCGGGAGTGGGCGTTCTGACACCAAGCGCTGCAGCGCCGACAGCGGCAGCTGATGCGGTTAGCAGGGCCCGCCGGTTCAAGTGGAGATGAGATTGCGTTGGTTCGGGTTGGGGTGTATTCCCAGACATGGGGAGAGAGTATAGGAACCTCCTGAGGTCAGTGAGGCGAATGCAAGTTCTGCTCAGACTTGTGACCTGGCCGAGATCGCGTTGAGCAGATCGCCTACCCGGGTAGCGCTGCGAGGCCTCTGTGTCATTGATCATAGGTAGCACTCCGCGACGACGGGATTCGCCGAGTACATCTATGCTGGTCGGGTCTGCACGTGTGTCCGTTCTGGGCGCCGTTGGCGTTGTGTCCGAAGGTATTCGGGAGGAATCGACACTGATGCGAGCATTGATAGAACTGATTGTCTGGCTGCTTCCGGCATCTGCGACCAAGAACCGCGTCCTGCGGATCTTCGGGCATACCATCGCGCCGACGGCGACGATCGGTCCGTGCCTGGTGACCTCGCTGAAGCGGGCCGACCTCGCCGATGGTGCGTCGATCGGTGCTTTCACGACAATTCGTGGCCTCTCTCTTCTCAAGATGGGCAAAGACGCCGGAATCGGCTCATTCAACTGGATCTCGGCTCATCCGCTGTATCAGGAGCATTTCGACGGTGCCGGAACACTGGGGATGCGCGACGGGGCGGTCATGACCAGTCGGCACTATATTGACTGTTCCGGTACCGTCGAACTGGGCTACTTCACCGTTATCGGCGGACACCGGACCACCATCCTTACTCATGAGGCAAACATCCATGAACCAGTGCAGAACGTTGGACGGGTGTCGCTCGGTGCGCGATCGGCGCTTCTGACCAACTGCGTGTTGTTGACCGGGACGCACCTGCCACCACGATCAATCGTCGCGGCACAGGCCACATTGCTCGCAAAGAGCACGGCCGCTGGTCGGCAGGGTCTCTACGCGGGAACGCCAGCCAAATGGATTTCCGAAATCGATTCAGGCCCAGGAACTTCCCTCGGCCGCACGGAGAAGGATCTGTCCGAGGCCCGTCAACTCGAGTCGCTGGGCATCAGCGACGACCCTGCGCTGGATGATCACGAGATCCCGACGCGTGTCGCGAACGCCGGCGACTTCGCGCACGGCAAGCCGTGCGCGTGACGTCGGTGCACAGAATTCGGGATACCGCGCGTCCGCTGTGGGTCAATGCTTGTCGCGCTTATGCGGCAATCGTGGTCGTCACGGGTGTGGCAGCTCTGGTGGCGAGCTGTGGTTCGAGTGCTGGTGACTCGACGGAGACCACCACCGTCGGACGGCGAGTCGAGATCGACTTCTCGACACTGCCTGACGGCCGCCCGCCCAGGATGTTCGGTTCAGGTCCAGCGGTTGAGTATGGTGCGCCACCAAGCAATCCGGGAGCTCGGCTCCGCGTGGTCGATGGCACGCTCACCAATGCGCCGGCATCACCGGCCGGGGTGGCGGGGTATTACACAACTTCCAATCTTGGTGCGCCGATACGTGAGATCGGGGCAGACTGGAGGTTCTGGTCACGCGATGGCGGGGGAGACGATGGCGCGATGGCGCTCGTTGTCTCTCAGAACGGCAAAGAGCCGCCCCTACCGGTACATCTGGTCATCACTCCGACTCAGTGGTGGTTTGGCGTCTGGCCGCCGGGACAATATCCCGGCTTGCAGGTCATCGACCAGGGCAGGTTCTTCACACCACTGGCCGTTGATCGCGCCGTGACTCTGCACACGGCGGTGCGAATCAACGGCGAGCAAGCACAGGTATCGTTGCCCGACGGTTCATTCGCGACCATTCGCGACTCGCGAATCGCGAAATGGTTGGGGCCGTATGCCACCTTCGAGGTGTTCGCGAAGAACGGAACCCGCGACCCTGCAGTGGGATTCTCCAAGATTTGGGCGATCGCCTGAGATCGGGTGGCTGCGATTGAGAACGCTTCTGCCGCTTCTGCGCACTGCCGTTGCGATGATGGCGCTGTCGATAGTCGCAGGCTGCTCACCTGTGGACGAGTCGCGGCCGATGGTGCCCGGCCCCACCGAGACCGTGACCGCAGCCATGTCCTATCCCCGTCTTCTTCCCCCTACCTCGATCGATGTGACACGGTTCGGCGCGAGGGGCGACTACCGCAGTGATGACACTGATGCTGTCCAGGCGGCGCTCGATGCAGTGCCCAGAAACGGCGGCGTTGTCTTTTTTCCGGTTGGTGGCTATCGAGTGACCCGTGCGCTGACCGCGAGACGTACCACCACACTCATGGGTGTTCGCGGCCTTGATGGTTCGGGATCGCGGATTGAGTTCGATGGAGGCGCGGGGGTCGCTATCACGTTGGAGGGCAACGCATCCGTGCTGGACAGCATCGAGATCGGCCATGTCGGCGAAGGGCGGGCTGTGAACACGACGGGAGTCCGGGTGCAGGGTTGGTTCTCCCAGATCCGATACTCGCGCATCAGGGGATTCGACGTCGGTCTCGAGATCCGCTCCGGCTTCTACTCCGTCGTTGACTCGTCCTTTCGCGAGTTCGGAGCGGCGGGTATCCGTATCAACGTTCAGGCTGCGCGCGGTGATGCGGGCGACGGATCGATCAGTGGCAATACCATCGAGCGAAACAAGGCCCCGGATGTCGGTGGTTCCGGCATCTGGTGGGAGTCCGGTGGCGGAATGAGGATGGTGAACAACAAGATCAACGGTGAGGGCTCGCTCAGCACGGGCGTCATGATCCGTCCGACTGCGAGTATCGAGACCGGGGTTCTGTTGATCACCGACAACAGCATCGAGAACTTCCGGGAGAGTGGGATCGCGGTGAGCGACAAAGTCAACGGAATCACGAATGGCATCGTCATCGCGAACAACCAGGTCGCCGGGAGGGTGCCGGGCGTCGGGTCGGTCGGTATCACAATCGACTCGAAGTTGTCGGGACTATCGGTCACCGGTAATTCGATCATGTACGTACAGAAGGGTATCGTGATCGACAATGTCGCCAGCGGAACAGTTGCAGGCAACGCATTGAGTGAGATTGCCGACAAAGAGATCACCGTCGGTGGTGGCGTCGGCGATATCGCGATACCGTCATAGTCGATTAGCTGGATGAGCAGGCATTTACCAACGAGGACGAATTGTGGCAAATATGAAAGCCCGTTCATATGTTTTTCAGGCGATCGTCGGTTTGGTGCTCGTGGCGGTGATCGTCGTGTGTTTTGTCCTCGCGGTCAAGGCCGACAAGGGCGACGATTCGGAGTCGGCAGCGGATGCATCCGTCACCGAACGCAGAATCGTACCCGGATATGTCATCGGCGACTCCTACACCGCGGGCACAGCACTCGGGGGTGCCGGCAGCAACAACTGGACCCAGGTGCTCGAGCGAAAGCTTCGTTCGGAGAACGTCGATCTCCAACTGCGGCCCATCGCGGCCCCGGGTTCGGGGTACGTCACCCCTGGACCAACCGACGTGACATTCGTCGACGAGGCCCAGGGTGTTGGCGGAGATGGTCAGGTGGTGATTGTCTTCGGCAGCCGCAACGATCTGCCGTCGGCGGACGAGGTCGGTGCAGCCGCCGACAAGACGCTTGATCTGGTGAGTGAAAGGGCGCCGTCAGCTGCGATTGTCGTTGTCGGCGCACACTTCGCGGGTGCTAACCCTCCTGACGGGATCGCAAAGATCAACGCACAACTCAGGTCGGTGGCTGCGAGACATCGAGCGACGTTTGTCGATCCCAGCGGCTGGCTACAGGACCCCAAGCTGATCGGTTCGGACAAGGTCCATCCCAACGACCTCGGGCACGCGGAGATCGCAGATCGGTTGGCTCCCACACTTGCCACGGTGATCGCGCAGATCAAGCAGGAGCAGCTGAACAGTGGATGACCCGAGCGCGAACACCACGAGCGATGATGCTGTCGCTGTGATCATGGCATCCGCGGGTCGTCCGGACTTGCTGGCCGACGTGCTCGACAATCTGAATCGCCTGGACACCCCGCACACGACAGTCGTGTGCGTACCGGACGTCGCAAGCCTGCCGTCGGGAGGCTTGCCCGAAGACGTGCACCTTGCGTACGCGAAAGGCGCTGCTGCGCAGAGGAATGCGGCGATGGCAGTGGTTCCTGATGCGTCGTTTCTGTTCTTCTTCGACGATGACGCCGTGATACGGGAAGATTACATCGAGAAGGCGATAGGCCACTTTCGTCGCCATCCCGAGGTTGTCGCTCTCACCGGACGAGTCCTCCTGGACGGCGCGGACGGTGAGGAGATCGCCGAAGACGTTGCGCACGAGGAGATAGCGGCATCTCGTGTGGAGGCGGCACGTACGTCTGCGCACCACAAGGTGAACAGTCTGTATGGATGCAATTTCGCCGTCAATCGATCGATGGCTGCCGATGAGAAATTTGATGAACGGCTTCCACTCTATTCGTGGCTCGAGGACAAGGACCTGGCGCAGCGGCTCCTGCGCTACGGACGGATCGACCAAGTCGACGACTGTGTGATCGTGCACCGTGGTGTCAAATCGGGCGGACGAGAGGCACACACGCGTTACGGATACTCGCAATTCATGAATCCCTACTATCTTTACCGCAAGGGAACCTTCACGATATTGCATGTACTTCATGCGTGGCGCCCGATCGTGAAGAATGCTGTTTTGGCCCAGATCGGCCGGGATCGGCTTGCGCGGCGGCGCAGGCTCAAAGGCAATATGATGGCTTTGGCAGACGCTCTCAAAGGTCGTGTGACGCCAGAGCGAATTGTCTTGATAGGTCCCGATTGATCGCATGTTCTGGGCGCTGAGGCCTTAGGGTAATCGCGCAAATACCCATCGGTTGCTACAGCCGTGACGTGATCGCATTTACTCGAACAGCGAGCACGCGTCAGCAAATAGCACACGGTGGATGACTTGCGGAGGTTTACTCTATGCAATCAACGCGCGATGCCTCGATTGATATCTTTCGCGGCGGATGTATCGTATCAATGGCGGTCGCCCACATCGCTCTCGGGAGCGTCCTTTGGGCTGTTCTCCATCCGATCCCGGTCTTCGATGGCGCATCGGGATTCGTATTGATCTCGGGGATCGTGATGGGAATGGTATACCGGCGAAGCTCGAATGCTCTCGGTGCGAAAGCGGTGCGCCGCAGGCAGTTCAAGCGCTTGGCGTTGCTGTACTCGACGCAGATCGCGCTCGTCGTCCTGGCCATCATTGTCGGTGCCGTCGTAGGAGACGCGACACACTTGCCACACTTGTGTGTCCCGATCTCGACCGCGGTGTGGTGGCTGACGACCTTGCAGATCAATCCTACGAACATCGACATTCTTTCTGTCTATGTCGTCATGGTTGCGCTGACCTTCGTGTGGGTTCCTCTGCTGCGAGCCAGGAAGGGATGGGTAGTTCTTGCCCTGTCCCTTGTTATGTATTCGCTTGGTAGCATGACCGGGCACGGAGCTCTTCCGAACCGTCCATCTGAACAAGCGGCCTTCAATGCGCTCACCTGGCAGCTGCTGTTCACAGGAGGGATGCTGGCCGGTTGGTACTGGGCCTCGGTGCGGCCGGTCATCTTGAGAGCCAGCGCGGTATGGATCACCGCGCTTGCGTTCGTTCTTGTCATGGCGACAGGCGCCCTCACCAGCGATAGTGAAGTCGGCACCGTCCTGTTCGCAAAGAAGAATCTAGGGATTGGCCGGCTGATGACCGCGTTCATGGTATTCGTCCTCGTGTATTTCCTGATCTGCTGGGCGGTGCGGCACGGAGCGGACCGGATTCTTCGTCCCATCGAGGCGATCGGACGAAGAAGTCTCGCTTGTTTCGTCACGCTCTGTGTCGGGGTGGTGCTCGTGCCCTTGGCAATCGGAAATGACTCGCGTACAGGTGCCGCGGAGGTGGCCGCGGTATTTATGTGTGTGCTCCTGTATGGCATCGCAGTCATTCGCGATCGAACGAGCTCGCATTTTGAGCGAGCGTCCACCGCTATCGACCGGGTTGTGTTGCGCAACTACGGGTCAGTAGGCTGATCGGTGCGTCGCGGCATTTGAGGTGTACCTGATTACATAAGGGACAACCCCATCAACCAGGGAAAATTGCCCGACCGCCGACACGGGTCTGAATGTCGGTGTCCGCGATCGGTAGGCTGGTCCCGTTCAGTGGACGCGGGGTTCACAACCGTCCGTGGCCATGCACACGCGACGGCAACTGACGATGGGATGCACAGCGATGGGTTGGCGACGAACCACCACGTCATCGGCGGTGCTACTCACGCTGAGCCTTGGCATCCTGGCCTGCGCAAATCCGCCTGTGGCCCGTGCGGCGAGTGAGTCCTTCGCGTCGAACAGCCCGTGGCGTACGCCTATCGGCGCCGAAGCATCGGTCGACCCCAACAGCGGGGCGATGATCGGCTGGGCAGCGCGACGAAATGCGATGAACGCCAACCTGGACCAGTATGGCATCCCGATCTATCAGGCCGGAGCCTCCACGCCGCGGTATTCGGTTCGCTGTACGGCTCCATACGCCGGGCCCTGTCCGCTCCAGGGCGGGGGGGGGGGGTGCCGATCCCGGTCGGCGCGACACCACATGCGGGCTCGGACGGCGCGATGGTCGTGATCGACGAGCCCTCGCGTAAGGTCTACGAGTTCTGGCAGGCCCGACACATCGCCGGGACGTGGGTCGCCAGCTGGGGTGCCGTCAACAACCTCGACGGTTCGGGCTGGGGAGGGGCGAGCACCGGGTCGGGCGCATCTCGCCTGGCGGGTGTGATCCGCGTCGACGAGATCGGTCAGGGCAATATTCCCCATGCGCTCGCCGTCCAGACTGACAACGTGTGTGCTGCGGTGTTCCGGGCGCCGGCTCTCAAGACCGATGGACGGTCGACGCGACCGGATTGCATACCTGAAGGTGCGCGCCTACGGCTGGATCCGCGGCTGGACCTGAATTCGCTCCGGCTGTCCTCCGCGGAGCGGTCGGTGGCGAAGGCTCTACAGATCTACGGCGCGTACGTCATCGATCGCGGTGGGGCCCCGCTCAGCGTGAGTTTCGAGCGGGACAATGCGGCGTCGGGGCCTGCGATCGGGGCGACCTACCGCGACGCCGGTCTGAGATGGGATTACGACGATCTCGGCGGAATCCCCTGGCATCGGCTGCAGGTCCTGCGGTAGCGGTTGCCCTGGCCACTCGACGCTCGCGCTCCTGGTGTCGCGCGACAAGGCCCGGATTGTTGGCTCTTCCGGATTGGCGGTGCGTGAAACAGGTTCTACTGACCCCAAGATGTAGGTCGGATTTGCGGTGTGAGCCTGCGTGATGTGGGCGGGTCC
>NZ_JBSFQF010000032.1:0-13232 GCF_053588575.1 Gordonia sp. NPDC003429 | reverse complement strand
CATCACGCAGGCCAAGAGCCGGGGCCGCAGAATTCGCCATAGCCAATTCTCTCAAACCACGAACCATAAACTAATTAACGACACGCGACACTAGATTTCGGCACCGACAACCTGATCCACATCATGGACACGACGTTGAGCGGATTCGCCCCGGCGCACGGCACGGTGGTGCGGGTGCCCACCGACTCCAACCTCACCTGGGCGGGATTGCAGCACGCACGCGACATCCTGCAGACCTACATCGCCAAGACGCCGGGCCGCAAGATCGTGTTCGGGTACTCCCGCGGCGCACAGGTGGGCTCGGAATGGTTACGCGCCTACGCCGACCGGCCCGAGGCACCATCCGCGTCGGATCTCACGTTCGTCTTCATCGGCAACCCGCAACGCCGCATCGGCGGTTCCATCGGCAAGACCCTCGACGGCGTGCAACTGTTGCCGGCCCCCGACACCACGCAGTACACGGTCACCGACATCAGCCGACGCCGGGACGGGTGGGCCAACGCCGACAACTGGCCCGACAGCCTCGGCGGTAACGGGTCGTCGTCGGTCGGCACGTCGGCATACCTGAACACGATCGGCAAGTTCGTGGTGCATTCCCACTATGAGGACAATTCGATCGACGATCCCCACAATCAGGTGCGGGCGGTGGCCGGGCACACCACTTACATCGTGGGGCCGTGACCCGGCGTCACAACCCGAGGCGCCGCGCGACATCCTCGCCGCCGACCCTGCGGACGAAGTCGGGGTCACCGCAGATCACGAGTTGCTCACGCGCACGGGACAATCCGACGTAGAGACGCTCCTTGGAGCGGTCCCGCGGTGTCGTCTCGTTGAGAGCCAGAACCACCACGCGACGTTCGAGTCCCTTGAATCCGAGCACATGGCCATAGAACACCTGGTCGGCGTCCCAGAACGAATCCCAGTACGACGTGTTGCCCTCGTCTTGCCGCGCGACCTGTTCGGGATGCCGGCTGCCGGTGGTGAGCAGGGCGATGTCCTCGGGACGCCAGCCCTCCTCGATGAGAACGTCGATCTGGTCGTCGGCGACGCCGAGCGCCTCGTCGGGCGCGCATGCGATGAAACGCACCTCGGGTCCGTCGCCGCCCCATGGCTCCATCCGCTGTCCGACGAGCGGGCCGAACGTGGTGGCGATCTGGCGGGTGTTGCGCAGGTTGTGGTCGAGCACGATCGGCACCAGCGGCACCGGCGGTGTGCCGTGCCGTTCGAAAACCCGCTGGGCCTCGTCGCTGAACACGTAGATGCCGCTGTCGTCCGGGCTGGTGAGGCATGCCAGCATCGGCTGCCACCACTGGTTGGCGAAGTCCTGTGCCTCGTCGATCACCACGGCGTCGAAGCGTTGTGCCGGCGACAAGTTCTCGGCCAGCTCCGTCATCTCCCGCGGCAGATCGTGTTCCCAGAAATCCTGCGACTGCGCGGTGCGCACGGTCTCGTCGGGTCCGGCCGCCGCACCCCACGTCATGCCCAGTTCGTGGAACTCGCCCACGTAGGCGGGACGGTCCCGCGGCGGCCACCCCGACGTCACTCGCCGCAGGTAGGAGGCCAGTCCGTGCGAGTAGCAGACGAGGGCCACCCGGATGCCACTGCGGGTGAGGCGTCGCGCCTGTTCGAGCGCGAGGAATGTCTTGCCGCTACCCGCACCGCCGCGCACCTCCACCCGGTTCAGCAGGCTGATCGCGTCGAGGATGACCGCCTGATTCTGGGTGAGGGTGTCGGCGGCGTCTTCGTTCTGCAGTGCGCGGGCCACCACATCGTGCTGCGGCAGGCCCCGCCCGGAGAGCACGGTCTGCAGTTGCGCGATGGCATCGGCGTCGAGGGCGCCGTCACGGGAATCCTTGGGCAGCACGGTGTCTCGGATCAACGGGAGCAACTGACGGAGCTGTGTGCGGTCGATGACCTTCCAGCGTGGGCACTCGGGGATCGCGAAGTCGGCGGGCAGTTGCGTGTTGGGGAACACCACGAGGTGACTCCACCGGACCCGGCCGCGAGTCCACCGCGGATCCGCTTCGACGTACGTGCGTAGCGCGTAGCACGCGTCGCGGACCTGCCCCACCGGATCGATGCGTTTCGCGGAGCCGTCGGGCAGCCGCTGCAGCCAGCCGTCGCCGTCGTGCCAGATCTCGCCGCCCTTGACCTCGAGACACGCGATGCCCGCGCCGTCGATGGCGACGACGAAGTCGGCCTCGTGGTCTTTGGTGTGGTCGGTGACTCGTTGCCCGGAGATCACCAGGTCGTCGTCGAGGAGTTGCTCGGTGAGGGCGTCCCAGAGTCGGCGTTCGGCGCCGCTGGCGAATGTCGGCGACGCGTGCAGCTTGTGCGGCATGGGCAAGCCTCCTCGTCGACGGTTCGCGTGCACTATCGCACACGCCTACGACGACGAAGAGGATCAGCCCGTGCTGCTGCGCAGGTTGAACAGTTCCCAGACCTCTTTTTGGTCTTGGGCCCAGGGATCGTAGACGAAGGGGGCGTGCCGCATCGCCATCCCGGCCTGTCGGGGCGTGCGGTTGGCCTTGAATCCGTTGCACGATTTGCAGGCGGCTACCTGGTTACCGAAGGTGCTCTTGCCGCCCGCGGACACCGGCACGATGTGGTCGACGGTGTCGGCGGGTCCGTCGCAGTACGCGCAGATCCACTGGTCACGACGCAGGATGGTGGCGTTGGAGGCATACGAGTCCATCGACTTGCCCGCGAACGGACGGTACGCGTTGCGCTTGATGGCCACCACCTTGTGGATGGGCAGCGTGACAGTGGGTGAATGAACCACCCGAACCAGCGGCGTGCCTTCCACGTTGCGGGCCACGTCGGTGGTCAACAACACGGCGGCACGACGCCAGGTGACGCGCGCGAGTATCTGCAATCCGGCATTGGTGACGAAAATGGTCATACGCTGCTGCGCCACCTCCTCTCGGGAGTCATGGGTAAGTGTGCCATCAGGTCGAGGTCACGTCATGTAGAGCGACGCGGCGCGTCCACGGTAAGTGTCGCGTCGCCCGACGTCGAGGGAGTTTTCGCCGCGGATACCGCGCGCGGCCCATATGCTGCTGTCATGCGCTTTCGAGCTGCCGCGATCATCGGTTCCGCTGCATGTGTGCTCGCCGTGAGCGCCTGCGCCACCAATTCGTCTCCGTCGGAGGAATCCGCATACTCCTCACCCGCCTACTCGTCGGAGCCGTCGCAGAGTCCCGCGTCCAGTGTCCCGGCGACAGCTCTGCCGACGAGCGGGGTGTGCGGCACCACGAACCTTCCCGGCAACAGCGATGCGCTCACCATCGTCGTCAACAGCGGCAGCCTGACGTGCGGGGACGCCGTCGGCGTGGTCGACAAGTTCGTGGCGCTTCCCGCGGCGCAGCGAGGTGGGCAGTCCGGCAGCATCGATTTCGACGGCTGGCACTGCGAGGCCCCGACACCTGCGGCCATTTCCGTCCTCGGGGTTGCCGCCACCTGCCGCGACGCCGACGGGAACCAGCTCCGCCTGGTGCCGCCGGGCGGATCGACACTTCCCAAGCAGGTGGACATCGGCGAATACTCGCGCGACGACGGGTTGGCCTTCCAGTTCTCGACCGATCAGGGCCGGTGGCAGTGTTCGGTGGATGCGTACTCGTTTCTGACCGGATGTGTCGGCGCGATGCCGAGCACGGCGCCGCAGGTGCGCAACGAGGCCGGCGCGGAGGGCGCACCGAATGCGGTGGAGGTGGGACCGCGCGACCCGGCCAAGTTCCTGTACACCGCGACACCGGTCTTTGTGCCGCGGGAGAACGGCCAACCCACCGAGGCCAAGGATCTGCCGGCGGGTTCGTCGCTGTCGGTGGGCACCAGCACGTGCACGGCCATCCCGTCGGGGGTGCGCTGCCAGAATCGCAGCACCCAGCACGGATTCGAACTCACGCCCACCACCTATCGGCTCTCCTGACCTGAACTCCCGGTGACCCCCCGGGTCGAATCGTCGGGGTCGGATCCGCTGAACCCCGCCCGTGCGTGGGCGGCGACGTGTCAGGCTGCACACAAGGCACGCTCGCGACGGTCAGGGGGTCTGGGGTGTCGGATCAATCGTGCGCGCGAGCGCGGGTGTCGGCGGCAGCGGTGGTGCTTGCACTTGTCGCGGTGATCATCGGGGTGTCTGTCGCCCCGCCGTCGAGCGCGGCGCCGTCCGCCGATCGGCGCTGTGGGCAACCGACCGGAGCGTCCGCACCGGTCCGCGCCACGCCCGCCAGTGTCGGTATCGACAAAACGGGACTCGACGATGCCATCGCGTTCGCGGCGTCGCGCCTGCGCACCCATGTTCAGGTGTTCCGTTTCAACTGCCTGATCGGGAGCGGTCCGATCAATGCGGTGACCGGTGACATTCCGTGGAATCTGTTCAGCTCCACCAAGAGTGTGGTGTCGATGCTGGCGGGAATCGCCTACACGCAGGGCAAGCTGGATCTGGGGGCGTCGATCGCCCGCTACCTGCCGGGCGAGGTGGACCGCGCGCACGCCGCGATCACGGTGCGCGACTTGCTGACCCAGTCGTCGGGGTTACGGCAGTCGATCATCACCGAGGCGATTCCCTCGGGCCTCGACGTGGACCCGAACATCGCCAAACAAGCACTGGCACTGCCCGTTCAGCACCGGCCCGGTACCTTCTTCGAGTACACCCAGCACGGACCGGATCTGCTCGCCTATGTGGTGCAGCGGGCCGTCGGTGAGGATCTGCAGACGTTCGGTCAACGGAACCTGTTCGGGCCGTTGGGTATTGCGCAGCACGACTACTACTGGGCCCGGGATCGCTCGGGTCACACCTACGGGTACGCATTCTTGTTCATGCCGCCGGCCGACTACTCCCGGCTGGGTCTGCTGATGATCAACGACGGCGTGTGGGGTGGTCGGCGGATCATCGACTCCGGCTACATCCGGCAGTTACACACGCCGTCGGCCACCAATCGTTGCTACGGGTATCTGTTCTGGGTCAACGCGCAGCCGTGCACCGGGCCGTCGTTCCCGTCGCGGCAGACGTACCCGGTGGCCCCGCTGGCGGGTCTGCCGTCCGATGCGTACGCGATGGTCGGCTTTCTGCAGCAGAACAACTTCATCGTGCCGAGCCTGGGGCTGATGGTGAGTTGGACCGGACTTCTCGGTGATGTGTCGCCCGATCCTGCCACCCTGCTCTCGGCGAGTGCCAACAGCGAGCTTTACCACACCTTCTTCCGGAAGCTGGTGGCCGCGTTTCGGTCACCGCGTATCGCCGACCCGGGTCCGTATCAGCCGACGATGAACCTGAACTTCGACCCGATGCAGTTCACCGATCCGAATATCACACTGGGCGCCTTGGGTTTTGGTCCATACGTGCCGAAGGGATGCACGGCGCTCGCGTGCGGGCCGACGCCGCTGCGGGCGCCGATGCAGGGCAACCCTGGCTGTTTCGCGCTGGCGTGCCTGCCGGGGCTGCCCGACTCGCCGGGGCGGCGGGGTGGGTGAGGCGGGATCGGTGAGGAGAGCGCCGATCATTCTTCTGCGCCGGGCAAGAGTGTCGCGGCCACACGGGTGAGTGGCACGGTTCCTGTCATTCGCCTTTGCTCGGCAGTTTCCACCCGAACGTCGCGGTGGGCGGTGCGCTCTTGAGAAACAGTCGCGCCGGGCGGCCCCCGCCGATCCGGGTCTCCGGGTTGCCGTCGGCGTCCACCTTGGGTTCGAGCAGTGGCTGCACCCGCCGGTTGAAGGAGTCGCGCATGAGGCGGCGCCCGAGGATCGCCTCGTGTAGTTCACGCAGGTCGGAGAGGGTGTAGGGCTCGCGGAGCAGGTTGTCGGGGTCGGGGCGGTCCTCGTAGCGTTCGCGAAGATTGTCGGTGGCGGCTGCAATGATCAGATCGTGGTCATAGAGCAACTGCTCTCCGGACGCGAGCCGGCCGTCGGCGCGCACGGCAACGAGTTCGCCGGTCACCTCGGTGAGCGCGTCGGAGCGCAAGGCCACCACGTGTGCGATCGAGATCGTCCATCCGCGAGGGTCCCGGTCAGGATCGCTGAACACCGCGAGCAGATGTGGTCGGACGCGATCGGGCGAGAGCCCCAGTTTGAGTTCGAGCACTTCGCGCACCGTCGCGTCGACGGTGTGGCGTTCCCGGATGAATCGGCCCGGTAGCGCGGCTCGGCCCGTGTCGGGGTTGCGTTGCACCACCACGTGCAGCGCCGCGTCGATCACGGTCAGCACCGCGATGTCGACGGCCACGTTCGGGCGCGGATAGCTGTCGAGTCGCTGACTGGAGGTGGCGGCCACGACTTGACCCTATGCGAATGTCCGCGCAAAGTAGTAACCTCAGAATTGCGAAAAGTAGCCTCGGTTCAGGTGCCGGGGCGGGAAAGGAGCTCGCGATGAAGTTCTCCGCCGCTCTCGACGTCAACGTCGTGGCACATGAATCCGCCGATGAGGTGGCCGTTCTGCTCGACTTGCAGGCGCCGGACGCCCCGTCCGTTCAGCGTGCGCCGACGGCGCTGCAGATCGTGCTCGACCGCAGCGGGTCGATGTCGGGTCCGCCGCTCGACGGAGCGAAGAAGGCGTTGGCCGGGGTGATCGCCCAGCTCGACCCGCAGGATGTGTTCGGCGTCGTCACCTTCGACGACGAGGCACAGGTGGTGGTGCCGGCGGCGACGCTGGCCGACAAGCAGCGCGCGATGGACGCAGTGGGCGCCATTACGCCGGGAGGATGCACCGACCTGTCGTCGGGTTACCTGCGCGGGCTGCAGGAACTGCATCGCGCGACCGGCAAAGCCGGCATTCGCGGCGGGACCGTCCTGGTGATCAGCGACGGTCACGTGAACCGCGGTCTCTGCGATGTCGACGAGTTCGCGTCGATCACCGCGAAAGCCGCGGCCGACGGTGTGGTGACGTCGACCCTCGGTTATGGGCGCGGGTACGACGAGACACTGCTGAGTGCAATCACGCGCTCGGGCAACGGAAATCACGTGTTCGCCGACGATCCCGATGCCGCCGGCGCGGCCATTGCGGGCGAGGTGGAGGGCTTGTTGTCGAAGTCGGCGCAGGCGGTGACGCTCACCGTGCGGTTCAAGCCCGAGGTGCAACTGAGTCTGTACAACGACCTGCCCGCACACCAGGTGGACGATGGCGAGGTGATGATCGAGCTCGGCGACTTCTATGCGCTCGAGAATCGAAAGCTGTTGCTCAAGTTCGCGTTCGACGGTCTCGCATCGCTCGGTCTGGCCCAGATCGGGGAGTTCGAGCTGCGCTACGTGGAGACAGCGACCCTCACCGAACACGCGGTCACGCTGCCGGTGTCGGTGAACGTGGTGCCCGGTGACGAACTCGGCGACCGGATTCCCGACCCGGTGGTGCAGTCGGAGAAGCTGTATCAGGAGGGGCAGGCGGCCAAACTGCGGGCGTCGGAGGCGTACGAGGCCGGCGACCTCGACGCGGGCGAATCCTACCTGCGCGACTCCCGGTCCAGCCTGATCTCGTCGGCGATGATGGCCGCTCCCCCGGAGCGCGCCGCCATCGAACGCGAACTGGAGATGATCGAGGAGCTCGGCAACGCGGCACCGACCGCCGGTGCAGGCTACGTATCCAAGATGACGCGGGACTCGTATCACCAGGGCAACCGGAAGCGCGGGCGCCGGGGCTGACCCCCTCGCTGGTTGAGCCCCAACCGCTGGTCGAGCTTGTCGAAACCACCACCGCTGGTCGAGCCCACCGCTGGTTGAGCGCCCCACCCCCGGTCGAGCGCCCCACCGCAGGTTGAGCGCCCACCGCTGGTTGGGCTTGTCGAAACCACCTCTCCCCAGAGCCCTACGCACTCCATTCACAAGAAGCGAGGCAACCATGACCACGATCGACGTGGTTCGGCTCCCCCAGATAGAACGCCAGTATTGGCCATTCTTTCGCACCCTTGCCGAATACATCGACCCCGAAAGCCAGCTCCCCGGGGTAGACGATCCAAGAATGCGAGCGGCGGAAATCACCGATGTGATTGAAGCACTCGTTCGTAACGGCGGCCGGAAGTTTCGTGATCGCGACCTGGCCGACGGAATGATGTTCGGAGGACTCGGCGGTGGTGGTTTCGGAATCCCTATCTGGATGCGCGAAATGGCGCTCGCACTACTCCAGCCCGCCGAAGCCCAGGGGCCCGGCGTGCCGGACTCCATCCCTCGCCCAGTAGTCCGCAACCTCGGTGTCTACGTCTACGCTCTGGTCGACCCCAGAACCGCAACGGCGTTCTATGTCGGAAAAGGCAAGGGAAACAGCGTGTTCAAGCACGTCTGTAGGGCGCTGAAGTCCGCCGACTCACACGGTTCGTCGTCGGGCGATCACGCTCCGGCCCGACCACTCTCACCAAAGAGACAGCAAATCCAGGAGATCTACGCCGACGGCTTAGGAGTGGAACACTGGAATCATCCGACACGGCATCAAGAACGGCGCTTCCGCCGAGGCCCAGGCGTACGCGAGTGTGCAGAACCTCGTTGCTTTCACTGGATTGACCGGCATCAAGCTCTGCACTCGAGGGCGCCGTAACGCGACTCTCGACGACGGCCCCTACCGAGCCGAAGACCTCATCGCACTGTATTCAAACTGACCGGACCGGAAGAGAATACCGAATGCCCGCCCTGACCCCCGCCCAATCCGACCGCGCCGCAGGCGTTCTGCTCGGCACCGCCGTGGGCGACGCACTCGGTGTTCCGTACGAGTTCGACCATCGTGTCCTCCGCGACGGCGAGGAAGCGGAGATGCTGGGCGGTGGCCCATTCGGATTCGAGCCCGCCGAGTGGAGCGACGACACCTCGATGGCGATGGCCATCGCCGACGTTGTCGCCACCGGCGCCGACCTGACATCCGCCGAGGCCCTCGACGCCATCGCCGCCAACTTCCTGGAGTGGCTCGACAGCGAACCGAAGGACATGGGCAATCAGACGAGTGCGGTGCTCCGCGCCACCCGCCGCCGTCTGCGATCCGAGCCGGATACCCGGCCGGGGCGGGTGATGCGGGAGGAGGCGTTGATCTACGCCTCCACGAATCCGCGATCGGCGGGCAACGGCGCGTTGATGCGCACCGCCCCGGTCGCGCTGGCTCATCTCGATGATCGGAACACCCTCGCCGATGCGGCCAGGTCGGTCACCGGCCTCACCCACGCCGATCCGCTTGCCGGCGACTCGTGCGTGGTGTGGTGCGAGGCCATCCGAGTTGCGGTGCTCGAAGACCGGTTCGACGTGGCCGCGGGTCTGGACCTGTTGCCTGCCGAACGCGTCGACCAGTGGGCTGACTGGCTCGAACAAGCGGCGACAAAGCCACCGAGCACGTTCAACCCGAACGGCTTCACCGTCCCCGCGCTCCAAGCCGCGAGAGCATCGATCCTCCAGACGCCCGTACCAGACGAGGACGCCGGACGTCACTTTGCAGAGTCGTTGTTCACCGCCATTCGCATCGGACACGACACCGACACAGTCGCCGCGATCGCGGGAGGACTGTGGGGTGCGCGGTGGGGTGCGCAGGCCATCCCGGAGGCGTGGCGGAATCAGGTGCATGGCTGGTGCCCTACGGGTTCGGTCCACGCACTAGGCCGCTTTGTGTAGTGCAGGGAACTATGCTTCCCTCGGCGCGCATACACGCAGCGGGCACACCCGGACACGTAAGGTTCAAAGCATTATGGGGCAGAGCGGTGGCGGCGTGGACTCGGCCACGTCCAGCAACTCTATTATTGACCTGTTCGCAGGACCCGGAGGCCTAGATGTCGCAGCCCACTGGCTGGGTCTTCAAGTCAAGGGCATCGAGTGGGATGATGGCGCATGCGCGACCCGGCAGGCTGCAGGCTTGGAAACGGTGCACGGAGACGTCCGCTCCGCGATGGTCCGAGAGTATGGTGCATTCAACGTTTTGGCGGCTGGCCCGCCCTGCCAGACCTTCACGGTCGCTGGAAAAGGCTCAGGCCGAGCAGCGCTCGAATTGGTCAAAGCACTTGTCAAGTCATGTGCGGTCGGCGACGACATTTCTGGGCGCCTCTCCCAGTTCTCCGACGAGCGCACCGGTTTGGTACTCCAGCCGCTCGCCTGGGTGCTGTGGCGCCTCAAGAGAAACGAGCCGTTCGACGGTGTCCTTCTCGAGCAGGTTCCGGCAGTTCTCCCTGTCTGGCATGCGATCGAGGTCACACTGCAGGATCTCGGATACAAGACCGAGGCTGGCATTCTGCGAACTGAAGAGTATGGCGTTCCGCAAACGCGGAGACGAGCAGTTCTTATTGCGAACCGCCATTTTCAACCTCGGCTACCTGTTCCGACTCATCAACGGTTCCCTGACCGCCGGAACGGAGAGCTCGAACTGGATGGACCACCAAGGTGGACCAGCATGCGAGATGCGCTGTCCATTATCCCAAACAATGAACGACATTCGATGTATGAGATCGTGTCGAATTACGGGTCCGGAGGCAACCCTGCGGCGCGAGGCAGGCGGAACTTGGATGAGCCTGCCTTCACCGTCACGGGAAAGGTATCTCGAAACCGGTTCGTTGACCGAAGCGGCCAGTACCGCGGCCGTGTTGCAGCATCAGAGGCGGGCGTCCTGCAGACATTTCCATTTGATTATCCGTGGCGTGGCCGAGATATCAGCCAGCAAATCGGCAATGCGATTCCTCCCCGTCTTGGGGTGCATATACTTGCCGCAGCGCTGGGGCTATCCTTTGACCATTCGAAACTCGACAAAGCAGTGCGCCTGAGTTGGTCCACCTCGAAAAACGGCTGCATACCCACATGGCGGTGATCAGACCCATCCATCTGACCTAATTGGGAGCCATGGTCTCGTATGTGTTCTCATCTATTATCTCTATTATCCACTCGGTGGACCCTACTCTGAAGACAGTCACGTGCGCATTGCTGGACTTTACCGGCTCTTCCTGTATGACGGTGCGTAGAACTGGTTCTTGAGACCACAAGATGTGGGGTGAGCAAGATCGCGGGGTGTGGGCGGTGAGCCGGGTGATGTAGGCGGGTCCTGTGGTGTGAGGAGTTCTCACATACTCATCCGGACACCAACAGGACCCACGTTGCAGCGTAGCGCCATTGCCGACACGATTTGGCACAGCATCGAGCTCGGGGTGACGATCACCGACGCCGCCCTCGACGGTGAGGACCGTACCCAGGTGTTCTGCCAGGTCCCGTTCCCAAAGCACGCCTGTCCTGGATGCGTGAGGTCGGGACGGCTGCGAGACCGCATCGATCGTGAGGTTGCTGATCCACCGAACGTGGGGCACCCGACACGGCTGCATTTCGCGGTCCCGGGCTACCTGTGCGACAACCCGGGCTGTGCCACAACGATCCTTCGCGCCGACATCTCGACGATCGTGGCGCCACGCGCGCAGGCCACCCGGCGGACGACGACCTGGATTATGCGGGCGATGATCGTTGACAAGATATCGGTGAAAGCGGTCGCTCGGCGGTCGGGTTTGGCTGGAACACCGTCAACACCTTCGCCTTGGACCCGGCCCGGACGCTGGCGTCCGCACCGACGCCTGGACGGTGCACGGATCCT
The DNA here is from genome assembly GCF_053588575.1 of Gordonia sp. NPDC003429. Lineage (NCBI taxonomy): Bacteria > Bacillati > Actinomycetota > Actinomycetes > Mycobacteriales > Gordoniaceae > Gordonia > Gordonia sp. NPDC003429. The sequence goes on along the minus strand of NZ_JBSFQF010000032.1, from coordinate 1,714 downwards.
TGGGGTGAATGCGCACAAGTGGAAACACATTCCGGCAAGGGGGAGTCGAGTTTCGTGACCGCGCTCGTCGACCTGACACCGATCGTCGTTGGTACCGGCCAGGCATGCTTGTTGGACATGGTCGCCAGCCGCGCCAAAGCCGCGTTGAAGGACTGGCTGACCGCGCGTGATCCCGCGTTTCGTGGCCGGATCAAGGTCGTCACGATGGACCGGTTCTCCGGCTGTCGCACCGCGACCGCCGAAACCCTGGACAAGGCGCCTGCGGTGATGAATCCCTTTCATGGTGTGCGCTGGCCGCAGACAAACTCACCGTGTGTCGTCAACGCGTGCAACAGGATATGTGCAGACATCGGGGCCGCAGAGGGAAGCCGCTCTACGGAATCCGCCGCCCCCTGCTGACCCGGACCGGCTTGTTGACCGACAAGCAGAAGACCGCATCACCACCGGCCTCGAAGCGCGTGAGGAGCATCTGGCGGTCGCCTATCCACTCCGGCGGCCTGGCAGAACGCTTGCACGCACTCTGGATCAGGAAGAGCCAGCTCTTCATGGCCGTCGACACCCGTCTGAACAGCCGGGGAGGATTGGCATGCACAGCGACACGACAGAAGCTCGGCGCCAGGAGCTCCACCGACGCGCAGGCCCTCGTTCTCGACGGGGAACCGAAGGAGTGCGGTGACGACCTCAGGCGTCGATGTCTGCCACCACGGCATTCCAAAGGTTCTACCAAGAGTCATACCCCTTGAGTCGGACAAACGTGAACACGCTGGTCGCCGTTGCCCGACCCGGCCAACCGAATGAAGGGAGCACCTGCGTCCGAACTGCGGATTTAGGGGAGATCAATGCGTTTGACGTGCTCTGAGGTCATCAAGAGTCCGTATGACGTCATCGGCGATGGTTTCGGGAGACTCATGTTCCCAGTAGCGCCGAACAGTCCACCCGCGCTCACGGAGCACCTCGTCGGTGCGGCGGTCTCGGGCGATGTTCCCGTCCAGCTTTTGCGCCCACCAGTCTGCGTTGGCCGATGGCCGGGTGGCATGTTGGGGACATCCGTGCCAGAAGCACCCATCAACGAAGACCGCCAGTCCGGCACCACGCCACGCGATGTCAGCGCGAGTACGCAGATCCTTCTCGAGCTTTACATCGGTTCGAAACCGGACTCCACGAGCGTGGAGTACCTTGCGCAGTGCCACTTCGGGGTCTGTGTCCCTTGATCGCTGCTTGCTCATACGCGCCCGCACCGACTCCGAGGACGCGGTGGGTCGGTAGACGGGCGACCTCAGCACTTCCACGATGTCGAGGATAGATCGTGAGGATCGTGCCGAGTTGGGAAAAGCCTCGTGCTCAAAGCAGTGGCGCTATGTCTACGCAAGTGAGGTAGGACCGAGTTGCGCATGGTTCGCGCGACCACGACTCGCCTTCCAGAGGCTGCTCGGAAGCACGCAATGCTGGTGGTGCGACTTCGGAACAGGGTGACCAGAGTCGCACGTCCAGCGACTGATGCGACATGGCCGGGGTTGTAGGCGCATACCGATTCGTCGATGGCCGTTTGCGCGGCCTCAGATGGTGTCGAACGCTGAAATCGATTCCGCGTTCGGATTGGCCGCCGAGGGGTCAGCGTCGCTAGTGTCGCGTGTCGTTAATTAGTTTATGGTTCGTGGTTTGAGAGAATTGGCTATGGCGAATTCTGCGGCCCCGGCTCTTGGCCTGCGTGATG
>NZ_JBSFQF010000031.1:0-13279 GCF_053588575.1 Gordonia sp. NPDC003429 | reverse complement strand
ACTCGGATTCCGCACCCCCACCGAAGCCTTCACCGAACTGCTAACCTCCCAACACCAGCCATAGGTGTTGCGTCGACTGGCTGAATCCGCCACGGGGATCTGGGCACGCTCGACTGACTCCGCGGTCAGTTTTGGAGCCCCCGTGAACCCGCTACCCTCAGAAAAATGAGCACACTCATTTATTTGTGCGGGCCGATGGCGGGTGCACCGTATGCACGGGTCTGACACCGTCGGTGGTTCCGCCCCGGCCGAGAGCCGTCGAGCGCAGAACATGCGCGACAAGCACGACCGGATCTTCCGCGCTGCTGCGGAACTCTTCGCCGAGCGGGGGTACGACGGCGTGTCCACCGGTGCGGTGTCCGAACGCGCCGAGGTGGCCGCGGGCACCGTGTTCCGGTACGCGTCGTCGAAGAGCGAACTGCTGCTCATGGTGCTCAACGAGGGTCTGCGAACCTCCCTCGACGAGGGTGCCGTGCGCGCGCAGCTGGAGGTCGACACCGCCGAGGCGGTCATGCTGATGGTGCAACCCATGCTCGCCTTCGCCGCCGCGCAACCCGAGAACGGACAGATCTATCAGCGTGAACTGCTCTACGGCAGTTCCACCGACCGCTATCGGGCAGAAGGCCTCGCGCTGGTCTCACAGTTGCAGCAGCGGATAGCCGACCGGCTGGTCGACGACGCAGTGCGACGGCACCTGCCGGCCGAGCACGACCGGGCCATGCTGACCGCCAATCTCGTCTTCGCCGCCACCGCGCTGGCCATTGCCCGACGCTCCACCGGCGCACATCCCCGCCGCGATCCCTACGCCGACGTCCGCGCCCAGGTGCACATCGCCGTCGCCGGCTACTTCTCCGCTTCGTCCACCGACCGTTAGGAAACCCTCCATCGTGATGACGACCACCGCCGAACCGCTCTCGTTCGGCAACAAATACCGCAGACTCCTGCTGGCCGTCGTGTTGCTCGGCGGCCTCACCCAACTGGCGCTGGGCAGCTTCTATCTGGGTGTCGGGCACTCCCCGTCGCCGCGGCACATGCCGATCGGCATCGTCGGCCCGCAGGCGCAATCCGAAAAGCTCAGCACCACACTGGAATCCGACGGAAAGTTCGACGTCTCATCCTATCCGTCGATGGATGCGCTCACCGATGCCATCAAGGACCGCACGGTATCCGGTGGCCTGCACGTCACCGAGCAGGGCGTGGTGGCGGTAACGGCCGGGGCGGGCGGAACCCTCCCGGCAGGTACCCTCCGTGCCGTCGCCTCCCAGATCAACGTCGACAACGGTCTCCCGCAGACCCTTCCCGTCGACGTGGTGAAACTCTCCGACGACGACATCAACGGATCCTCGATCGGCTATATCCTGCAGGTGATCTCGCTGGGCGGCAGCATCGCGTCGCTGGGACTCGGCCGCCTGATGCCACGGGTGCCGCAGTCCATGCGGCGAGGCTTCGGGCACGTGGCCGCGCTGATCGGCTACGCCGCGGTGTCGGCGGCCATCGTGCTGTTGTTCTCGTGGTTCTTCGGTGTGGGCAGCTCGGCCGACAACTGGCGGCTGTTCGGCACCTACACCCTGATCTCACTGGCCATCACCGGTTCGACAGCGGGGTTCGTGACCCTGTTCGGTCCCATCGGGTCGCTTGCCGGCGGCTTCTACTTCCTCGTCGGCGCCACCCTGTCGGGGTCGTCCATCCCCTGGGATTACCTCCCCGGCTTCTGGGCGGGCCTGGGCAAGTGGCTGCCCACCGGCGGCGGTGCGCAGCTGATCCGCAACTCGCTGTACTTCCCGTCGGCGGGCAACACCACGGCCTTCGTGTGTCTGGGACTGTTCGCGGGCCTCGGCGTGGTGATCGTGCTCGTGTGGAACATGCTCGGCAACAAGGGTTCTCGTACATCTGCGCTCGATGTCGACATCATGTACCCCATCACGCACGAGCACCATCAGCACCTCGACGACGTGACCCGCAACTAGAGTGTGAGGCGTGGAATCGATGGTCGATCTGAACGTCCTGCCGGTACCGGTCATCGCCGCGCCGATGGCGGGCGGCCCGAGCACCCCGGAACTGGTGACCGCCGCCGCGCGCGCCGGTGGGCTGGGCTTTCTCGCCGGCGGGTACAAGTCGGTCGACGGCCTCGCCACCGAGATCGGCCGGGTGCGTGACGCCGGCGTCACCGGCTTCGGGGTGAATCTCTTCGTGCCGGGTGCTCCGGTGCGGGATCGGGCCGCGGTGCAACGCTATCGCGACGCACTCGTACCGGTGGCCGCCGAGTACGGAACCTCGGTCGGCGAGATCGTCGACGCCGATGACGACGCCTACCAAGGCAAGATCGAGCTGATGATCCGCGGTCGTATCCCGTTGGTGTCGTTCACCTTCGGATTACCCACCGCGTCTGAGGTCGAGCGGCTGCACGGCGTGGGAAGCACGGTGGTCGCCACGATCGCCGATACTCTCGGGGCACTCCGGGCCGCCTCGGTCGGCGTCGATGCGCTCTGCGTGCAAGGCACCGAGGCCGGTGGCCATCGGGCCACCCTCGACGTCGACGCCGTGCCCAACACCACCTCGACTCCCGACCTGGTGCGTGCGGTGGCGTCGCTGGTCGACCTGCCGCTGGTGGCGGCGGGCGGGATCGCGACCGGAGCCGACGTCGACGCGGCCTTCGCCGCCGGTGCCATGGCTGTGCAGGTCGGCACCGTTTTGCTCGACAGCATCGAAGCGGGCACCAAACCCACGCACCGTGCCGCACTGCGGGATTCGCGATTTCGCGAGACCATCGTCACCCGCGCGTTCTCCGGTCGACCCGCACGTGCCCTGCGCAACCGCTTCACCGACACGTTCGGGCCGGTGGCCCCCGCCGAGTACCCGCAGATCCACCACCTGACCACGCCCATCCGCGCGGCTGCCGCCGCCGCGGACGACCCGGACAACCTGAACCTGTGGGCCGGAACGAATGTCGCCGGACTGCCGCGCGGCTCGGCAACCGACATCATCGCCGCGCTGTGGTCGCAGGCCACCGTTGCGGCGGCTCAGCGCTGAACTGCGGCCACGTCGCGCAGCGCGTCGGCCACGAGGTGCATCGCAACCGTCGTCGCCCGATCACGCACCGCGGCACGGTCTCCGGGCAGACGCAGCGTTCGGGTGAGGGTGGGCCGCCCGGCCAGTGCCACCCCGAACCACACCGTGCCGACCGGTTTGTCCGGCGTGCCACCGTCGGGACCGGCGACGCCGGTGGTGGAAATGGCGGTGTCGGCGCCCAACCGAGCCAGCGCACCCTCGGCCATCGCGGCGGCGACGGGTTCGCTCACCGCTCCGTGGCGGGCAATCAGCGAGGCATCCACGTCGAGCACCCCGCTCTTGACGTCGTTGGAGTAGGACACCACCCCGCCCATCACGTAGCTCGACGATCCGGGCCGGTCGGTGAGCCGCGCGGCCACCAGTCCGCCGGTGCACGATTCGGCCGTCGCGATCCGGCGGCCGGTCAGCAACGCGGCGAGCTGATCGTCGATCGTCGAGCCGTCGGTGGAGAACACCTGCCGCGAATGTGCCGCAACGAGGAAGTCGGTGAGCGCGGCGTAGCCGGCGGCGGCGGACACCGGGAATCGGGTGACCATCTCGATCTCGCCGCGTCGTAGGCAGGTGGTGATCTCCAGGGCGTCGAAGTCGCCGACCTCGCGTTGCGCCGCGCGCAGCGACTCGGCCAGGTCGGCCTCGGGCAGTCCGAACATCCGGATCGTCTGCTGGCGCATCTCGTCCCGACCCGCCAGCGCCGCGGTGACCGGTGCGGTGCCCAGCGCCGCCGGCCACATCCGCTGTAGTTCCGGCGGCGGACCGGGCAGGATCAGCACCGCGGGCAGGGTGTGGACGCCACGCGGATCGGGGCCGGCCGGGATGGCCACCCCGGGAGCGGTACCTGTTGGCGGAATCGATTGCGCCCCTTCGGGAACCAACGCCTGTTTGCGGATTCCGGCGCGGGTCGCCGCCGAGAGTGCCTCGTCGGTTCCGCGGTGCTGCCATCGTCGGATGATCTCGGCGATGTGCCGTTCGAGGGCGTCATCGACCTGTAGGTCGCGGCCGGTGAACGCGGCCACGGTGGCCACCGTGAGATCGTCGGCGGTGGGCCCGAGACCGCCGGTGGTGACGATCAACGAGACATTCTCGGACGTGAGGAATCGGAGCTGCGCGGTGAGATCCTCGGGGCGGTCGCCGCACACGGTGATATGTGCGACGTCGACCCCCATCTCCAGCAGTTGCTGCGCCACCCACGGCCCGTTGCGGTCGGCGATCCGCCCGGAGAGAACCTCGGTCCCGGTCACCACGATGCCCGCGCGCACAGTCACGACGTCGAGCGTAGGCCGCTCGGCGCAGCCGTGTTGCCGCAACCTCGTCGAGCACGACCTTCGGCGCACGTCACGACGTTGCCGGACCCAGGCGACCGTCGGTGCGATGGCGATCGATGACCGCATCGGCGCGTGCGTCGGCATCGTCGAGCAACCGACCTACCCCACCACTGGTCCGCCGGACCACCCACCGCGAGGCGATCAGTGGCTTCAGCCACCCCGCCAACGCTATCCATTCGGGCACATGGACTCGTCGGCTGCGGTTGGCCATGCCACGCACGAATGCGTCGGCGCAGTCGGCGGCGGTGATCTCGGCGCGCATCGGCCCCGGAAGTGTCGCGATCAGGTCGGCGAAGGTGGGGAACTCCGACTTGGCCTCCCGGACCATCGGGGTGTCCACCCACAGCGGATGCGCGGAACCGACATCGACACCCATGGGACCCACCTCGGCGGCGAGCACGCTGGCCAGGTTCTCCACCGCGGCCTTGCCCGCCGAGTACGGTCCCATCCCGGCGGCCGGCGCATACGCCGCGGTCGACGACACGATCAGCACGTACCCGCGCCGTTCGATGACCGGCTCGATCGAGGCGCGGATGGTGTTGAACACCCCGATCACGTTGACGTCGATGACCCGGGCGAACACCTCGGGATCGAGATGTCGGAGGCTGCCGAACCAGCCGATGCCCGCGTTCGCCAGCACCAGGTCGATGCCGCCGAATCGGGTCACACCCGCCTGCACCGCCAGCCGGACCTCCTCGAAGGAGGTCACATCCGCGGTCGCGGCCACCACCGAGTCGGTGCCGATCGATTCCACCAGCGAATTCAGGCCGGCATCGTCGAGGTCGAGCAGGACGAGTCGGACGTCCGCCGCGGCCAGCTTCAGCGCGGTGGCCCGGCCGATGCCGCTGGCGGCGCCGGTGATGAGCGCCACCTTGCCGTTCAGTGCGGACAGATCCGGCCGGTGCCGAAGTCCGAATTTCTGGAGCAGAAAGTTGCGGTCTGCCATCGTGTCTCCCAACCGCCGAGGCGTGTGACCTGCGCTTGGGCATCGAGGCTACCGCGTGTCGATGCCATGACGGCATCCTGCGATCGACCGATTGCGTCGGACGAAAATCACCCCCATCCGAGTTGGCGCCGGCACCGAAGACCTGATGTATTTCGGGGGGAGTCTCTGCGCCGGCCGGACCAAGGAGCACGCACGCTATGGACCACGACCTGGTGGTGCTCGTCGACGACGAGGGAAACCCGATCGGATCCGCCGACCGGCAAACGGTGCACGGCCCCGACACACCGCTGCACCTGGCCTTCTCCTGCCATCTCGTCGACGACGACGGCAGACTCCTGATGACGCGACGCGCGCTGAGCAAGAAGACGTGGCCGGGGGTGTGGACCAACTCGTTCTGTGGTCATCCGCGGCCGGGTGAATCGGTGCGCGACGCGATCAAGCGGTATTCGCAGCGCGAGTTGGGCCTCGACGTCGAGAATCTGCGGCCGATCCTGCCGGACTTCCGCTACCGGGCCGTCGACGCCGGTGGCGTGGTGGAGAACGAGGTGTGCCCCGTCTTCGTCGCCCGCCCCACAGGGCCCGTCGACCCCAATCCCGACGAGGTGGCCGAGTACGTGTGGGCGCCGGTGGCCGATGTGTGGGTGACCGCCCGGCGCGCACCGTGGACGCTCAGCCCGTGGTTCGTCGAGCAGGTGCGCGATCTCGGTGCCACCGACGACCCCTATCGCCTCGCCGTCACCGGAGACGTCGGATGAGCGGGCGGGGGAGATCGGTGGACCACGCCCCGCCGCACGAGCGGTACGACGAGGTGGCCGAGGCAAGCGCGGCGCTGGTCATCCGTTCCTACTCCTCGTCGTTCGGACTGGCGTCGAAGCTGCTCGGCGACACCGTGCGTAGCGACGTCCGCAACATCTATGCGCTGGTGCGGGTCGCGGATGAGATCGTCGACGCCCCCCGGCCCGACCAGGACGCGGCACAGCGACGGATCGCGCTCGACGAACTCGAGCAGGAGACGCGGGCCGCCCTCGACCGCGGGTCGAGCAGCAACCTGGTGGTGCACGCGTTCACCCGCACCGCACTGCGCACCGGAATCGGGCCCGAACTGACCGCCCCGTTCTTCGCATCCATGCGCACCGACATCGACCGCACTGTGCACGACGACGAGAGCCTGGCCACCTACATCTACGGATCGGCGGAGGTGGTGGGGCTGATGTGTCTGCGTGCGTTCCTCGTCGCCGAACCCGACGCAGACCGCCGGTACGACGAACTCGCCGACGGCGCCCGTCACCTCGGTGCGGCCTTCCAGAAGGTCAACTTTCTGCGCGACTTCGGCACGGACAGTGGGGATCTGGGTCGCCGCTACCTGACCGGCCTCGACCCGCAACACCCCACCGAGGCGGCGTGGGTCCGATGGCTCGACGACATCGACGCCGACCTGGCTGCCGCGGCACAGATCATCCCCCGGCTGCCGGTGAGCAGCCGGGTGGCGGTGTGCACGGCCCACGATCTGTTCGCCGAACTCTCCGCGCGCCTACGCGCCACCCCTGCCGTGCTCGCCGCGCACCATCGGGTGCGGGTGCCGAACACGGTGAAGTTTCGCCTCGCCGCCGCCGCGGCGATGCGGCGTGGACAGCCACGTACCCGACGGTCGGAAGGAACTCCCGCGTGACACGCAATCGCAAGACGGTCGTGGTGATCGGCGGCGGGGTGGCCGGACTGGCCACCGCGGCACTGCTGGCCGCCGACGGACATTCGGTGGATCTGGTGGAGCGCCGAACGGACCTCGGTGGCCGCGCCGGCCTGTGGGAGCGTGACGGGTTCCGCTTCGACACCGGCCCGTCATGGTGGCTGATGCCACAGGTCTTCGACCACTTCTTCGAGATGCTCGGCACCTCGACCGACAAGCAGGTCGACCTGGTGCGCCTCGACCCTGGCTACCGGGTGTTCTTCGAGGGTGAATCCGAAAGTCTCGACGTGCGTGGCGATCTCGCTCTCAACCGGCGGCTGTTCGAGACCGTGGAGCCCGGCAGCGGTGCGGTTCTCGACGACTACCTCGATTCGGCACACGAGGCCTACGACATCGCCGTGGACCGCTTTCTCTACACCAACTTCGACACACCGTCGGCGTTCCTCAGCGCCGAGGTGCTGCGGCACGCGAAGACACTCGCCGTCCTCCTCGGTACGAGCCTGGACTCCTACATCTCGTCACGCTTCACCGACCGCAGACTGCGGCAGATCCTCGGCTACCCGGCGGTGTTCCTCGGCTCGTCGCCCGAGCGTGCACCGGCGATGTATCACCTGATGAGCTGGCTCGATCTCGAAGACGGTGTCCGTTATCCCACAGGGGGTTTCACCACCCTGATAGCGGCGATCGCGCGGCTTGCGCAGGAGCACGGGGTGCGGGTGCACACCTCCACCGAGGCCGTCGAGATCCTCACCCGGCCCACCGGCCGCCGGGTCGGGCGCCGGCGTAACGAGGTGACCGGCGTCCGTGTGCGCCCCGCCGACGACGCCGATCGTATCCTCGACGCCGACGTGGTGATCGGTGCCGCCGACCTGCACCATGTGGAGACCCGCATGCTTGCGCCGAGCCTGCAGACCTATCCGCAACGATGGTGGGACAAACGCACCTCCGGACCCGGCGCGGTGCTGCTCTACCTCGGGGTCCGTGGTGCGTTACCCGAACTCGAGCATCACTCGCTGTTCTTCACCGCCGACTGGAAGAGCAACTTCGACGCGATCTTCGAGACCCCTTCGGCCGTACCCGATCCGGCGTCGCTGTACGTCTGCAAGCCGTCGGCGACCGACGACACGGTGGCACCGGATGGGCACGAGAATCTGTTCATGCTCGTGCCGGTGCCCGCCGATCCCGGCCTCGGACACGGCGGTGTGGACGGAGCCGGCGACCCGGTCATCGAGCGGACCGCCGACCGTGCGATCGAACTGGTGGCCAAGTGGGCCGACATCCCCGACCTCGCCGAGCGGATCACGGTGCGTCGCACCGTGGGGCCGGCCGACTTCGTCACCGATCTGAACTCGTGGTCGGGTGGCGCGCTCGGACCGGCACACACCTTGTGGCAGAGCGCGTTTCTGCGTGCCAACAATCGGTCGGCCAAGGTGGATGGCCTCTACTACGCGGGTGGCGCCACCCGGCCGGGCATCGGGCTGCCGATGTGCCTGATCAGCGCGGAGCTCATCGCGAAACGTCTGCGTGGGGACCACTCCCCGGGCCCGACGCCTCCCCGATGAGCCTTGCCACGATCCTCGCCGACAGCATCACCAGCGGCAGCCCACCGCCGGGATGCGACGAACCGCCCACCAGATAGAGGCCGGGGACCCCAGATGCGTTGGCGGGCCGTAGAAACGCCGCGCGGGCGCCGTTCGACGACGATCCGTAGATCGAACCCCCGGGGGTGAGGGTACGCCGCGCCAGTTCGGCGGGTGTCAGCACGATGCGGTGACGTATCCGGTCGCGGATGTCCACGCCGCGCTCGGCCATGATCCGCAGTATCCGGTCGGCGTACTCGTCGGCCAATCCCGGTGCATCCCAGTCGGTTCCGTGCTCGGGGTCGTGGCGGGGTGCGTTCACCAGGATGAACCACGCGCCGGTGCCGGGTTGGGGTACCACGGCCGGATCGTCGGCGGCGGCGATGTACACCGTCGGGTCGGCAACCGGGCGCGCCGTGCCGCGCTGGCCGAACACCGCGTCGAACTCGGCGTCGTAGTCGTGCGGGAACAGCACGGTGTGGTGCGGGTGATCGGCGGGCGCATTGTCGATGGCCGCGAGGATCACGAATCCCGACAGCGATGGCGTCGCTCGTCGCATGCGGCGAGCGGCCCGCCGGGCGGCGCGGGTGTCGATCAGATCGCCGTATACCTGCGCGGCATCGGCGTTGGCCACCACCAGATCGGCGTGCCGGCGCGTGCCGTCGGACGTGACGACCCCGGTGATCCGGCCGTTTCGGGTGCTCAACCGGACCACCCGCTCACCGGTGTGCACCGTGCCGCCGAGTTCGACGAACCGGTCACGCAGTGCGCCGGCGATACGTCCCAGCCCACCGGGGATGTACCACGATCCCCAGCGCTGTTCGGCCCACGGGACCGAGGCGAGTGCGGCCGGTGCGCGACGCGGATCGGAGCCGGTGTAGGTGGCGTAGCGGTCGAGGAGCATCACCAGTCGCGGGTCGTCGAAGTAGCTGCGGCCCAGGCCGCGTAGCGTGCGCCACGGCGCCACCGTCGTGAGGTCGGACACCCGCCGCGAACCGGATACCATGTCGCGCAGGCTGATCGGCGATTCGAGGAACGGACCGTGCGTGGCGTCCCAGATCGCCGAGGCGCGTTCGAGGAATCGCGACCACTGCGCCCCCCGACCGGGGCCCAGCGCGGAGTCCAGTGCCGCGGGGATCTGGGTGAGGTCGCCTGGCATGTCCAGACCCGACCCGTCCGGGAACCGGTAGCGGGTGGCGGTCGGAAGCCGTTGCAGCGTCAGGTAGTCCGACAACGGCGCACCGGTGTCGTCGAACAGCTCGGCCAGAATGTGGGGCAGGGTGACCAGTGACGGTCCCGTGTCGAAGACGAAGCCGTCGTGTTCGATCACGCCGAGCTTGCCGCCGACCTCGTCGGCCTGTTCGAGCACGGTCACCGTATGACCCTGCGCGCGCAGCCGTAGGGCGGCGGCCAGGCCGCCGACTCCGGCTCCCACCACGATGATCTCGCTCATCGGTGCACCGCCACGGCACGACCCTTCCACCGCAGTGCCCCGCGTCGGCGTGCGATCACCGAGTCGGCGGTAAGAGCGGCCAGCGTCACCACCGACGCGGGATGGGCCAACGAGTCCGGCCATACCCGACCACCGGTTCGGCGGGCACTCACCGCACGCGAGGCCACTCCGGCGGCATATCCGAGCAGACCGACACGCGATCCGGTGAGCGCGGCCAGCGGCGGCACCACATAGGCCAGCGTCAGCATCGACATCACCGCGGCCGCACCGGTGGGGGAGCCGAACGCCGACCACAGCGACTTGCGGTATCCGGCATGGACTTCCGACCATCCCTGATACATCCGGCACGACGCGACGGTGCTGCCGTCGGCCACCGAACCGAACCCGCCGGCCGCCTTCACCGCACGGAGCAGCGCGATGTCCTCGAGCACCTCGCCGCGCACCGCCTCGTGTCCACCGGCCCGCAGGTAGGCGCCGGAATCGACCGCGAGAAGCTGGCCGTTGGCCGCCGACAGGCTTCCGCGCGAGGACCTCTCGGCGGCCCGCAGCGGCAACGTACTCATCCACGACCACTGCAGCAGCGGCTGCACCAGCCGTTCGGCAGGTCCGCGCACGATCTGCCGTGGGAAAGTAGACACGAGCGACAGGTCGAGTTGGCGCATCAGCGCCACGGTGGCGGCCAGTGCATGCGGTTGTACCCGCACGTCGGCGTCGACGAAGACGAGGACGCCCGGGCGCTCGGCGCCGGCCAGCACATGCAGCGCCAGTTGCGCACACGCCCAGGGCTTTCCGAGCCAGCCGTCCGGGGTGGGGGCGCCGTCGAGGATCTCGATGCGCGGCTCCGACGCCGCGACGGCTTCCAGCGCGGCCCGGGTGCCGTCGGCGGATTCGTCGTCGAGCACCACGATCGTGACGGGTCCGGGCCAGTGGTCGGCCGCGGCGACGATCGCCGACAGGCATGGCGCCGCATTGGCGATCTCGTCGCGCATGGGCACCAGGACGGCCAGCGATTCGACGTCGGGGACGGCGGCGGGGTCGGGCACCCGGATGTGCCGGGCGTTGTCGACGGTGAGCGCCAGCGATGCCAGCGCCATCAGCGATCCCGCGCAGACCGCAGCGCGTCCCACGTCATGACCGTGCACTGCGCACCTCACGGAACCGCGCGGCACGCGCCTCACGGATCACTGAGACGGCCAGTGGGACCGCCACCACGCCCATCACCACCGCGCCGACCACCGCGACCGGGGGCCGGCCGAAGAAGGCCGCGTGAGCGAAGACCGACGAGAAGTACGTCCACAGATATGCCGTCACCGGAACCGCTTCTGTGCGCAGCGTTGCCGTGGGGGAGCGGTCGGGGACCGCCCTGTCGAGCACGGCGACCATCAGCAACGACACCAGAAACCAGCCCGCGAAGTTGGTGAGCGGGATGCCATCGACCCCGGGTAGCGACGGACGTGTCGAATTCCACTGCCAGTAGCCGAGATCCACCATCTGCGGATCGAGGAACACATCCCACGCGGTGAGCGCCCAGGCGCCGACGACCGCCACCGCCACGCGTCCGTACCGGCCGACGAGGCGTCGAGCCACCACCAGCGCAGGCCAGCTCATCATGACCCAGGCCAGCGGAACCAGCACCGGAACCCCGGCCACCTGCACACCGAGGGTGCCCGTGTAGTCGTAACTGCCGAACGGGTATCCGGTGCGCACCCCGATCGCCTCCGCGCACAACCCCCCGATTCCGGCGACGACGGCCAGCACCGCCATCGCGCGGACCCCGCCGGTGGCCGTCGCATCGATGAGAACCGCTCCGGCCAGCAGCAGCACGCTCGCCGCGGTCATCGCCAGGGTGCCGCCGGCGGTGAACGGAAACGCCATCTGCAACAGGATGTTCGCGCACAGCAGCACCCACGCGAGAGTGCGCAGCACGCGGGGGGTGCGTGCGCCCGAGGCCGAGACGGGATCGTCGGTCATGTCTCGTCCGCCGACGGTGTTCATCTCTCGCCTCCCGCGCAGGCCACCGCGGGGCGCGTGTTTTCGGGTACAAATGGCGACATGCGGGAGTTCACGTACATCGCCATGCTGGTCTTCGTGCTCGTGATGACGTTGCCACTCGAGTTGGTCCTGCGGACACGGGTGTACGCGAAGCCGGTGCGACTGCTCCTCACGATCGGTTGCGTGGCAATCCCATTCGTGCTGTGGGATATCGCGGCGACACATGCGGGCCACTGGCGGTTCGACCTCAGCCAGACATTGGGCATCGTGCTCCCCGGCGGTCTGCCATTGGAGGAGTGGGGATTTTTCATCGTGGTGCCCATCGCGTCGGTGCTCACTCTCGAGGCGGTGCGAAGCGTGAAGCGATGGACGGTGGGCGACGAGTCCGCGTGGGCCAGGCCGGATGCCGGGAGCGCGAAAAGTGAAGAGGAGGAACAGAAATGACGCACACCGTGGCCTCGTTGCTCGGCATCGGCGTGACCGTCGTCCTCGATCTGTGGGCGCTGCGAACCCGACTGCTCACCCGCAAGGCGTACTGGACGGCCTATGCGATCGTGTTGTTCTTCCAGCTGCTGACCAACGAATGGCTCACCTCGCGTGGTGTCTTCATCTACGGGTCCGACGCGATCCTCGGGTGGCGCATCGGTCACGCACCCATCGAGGATTTCCTCTTCGGCTTCAGCGTGGTCACCCAGTCGATGATGTGGTGGGTGTGGTGGGGCCGCCGGGGAGTCGAACCCGAACCCGGCCCGGGCCCGATCCCCGCGGTCGCACGCCGATTGCCCGAGACGAGCGACTGAGCGGAGACGCACGACCGTCGATGAGCTCACGACTGGCGCCAGACGCAGCGATCGATCAGTCCCGCCAGCGCGTACCGGGTGGTCGCATCGACATCCAGTTCGTCGACCGTCGCCAATGCCTGTGCGGCAAGGATTTCGATGCGCTGCTCCACGGCCGCCACGGCACCGGTGCCGCAGAACACGTCGCGCACCGCGCGCAGATCGGTTTCGGTGATCCCCGGATTGCCCAGCGAGTCGGCCAGCAGGCGTCGTTCGACATCGGTGGCGCGTTGCTCGGCGAGCGCGACGAGCAATGTCCGCTTGCCCTCGCGGACGTCGTCGATCACCGGTTTACCGGCTCTTCCTGATTCAGAGTGCATCGAGGCGTTCTGCGAGTTGGCCAGAGTGGATCAGTGACCGCAAGATGTAGTGGCTGAGGTTGCGGAATCCG
>NZ_JBSFQF010000030.1:0-15884 GCF_053588575.1 Gordonia sp. NPDC003429 | reverse complement strand
GGCTTCCGCAACCTCAACCACTACATCTTGCGGTCACTCATCCACTCCGGCCAACTCGCAGAACGACTGCATGCACTCTGAATCCGGAAGAGCCATCTTACGGGGTCTGTTGATTGTCATTCCACTTTCGTGTCTGGTCCGATGGATAACGGTGGTGCGCTATTCGAATTGTTCCGTCCAGGCGCATCTCCGTGGTCGACTTATAGGGGCGGCGCGAGAATTGAGGGGTCACAGCGCGGAGGCTCACTCCGGCATCTGGTCGATGGTCGCGCGGGTGAACTCAATTGCCTTGGCGCAGATGTCGGCACGGGGAGGCGCGTTGACTCGGAAAGACACCAGGGTGCTCACGTTAGCGTTGCCTGATTGTACGAAAGTCGAGCAAGTATTGTTCTCCCGGAATCCGCCGACAGCCACCGTCCGGCCAGCGATCTGGATGTCGTCCTGGAAGCTCATGATGATTGATTGGCGATCCTTGTATTCCTCAAGGGAGAGCGAGTTGCCGACGATCTGCGTGACGCGCGCGAGCTCAGGTGCCCGATAGTGCCAGTTGCAGCCGCGCGCTGTTTGGAAGTTCGCAAGTGCTGCGTCTGTAGCGCTTTCCGGGACGAGTCCGGATCGAAGGAGGATGTCGCGTGAGGCCGCAGTGCACGGCTCGTAGGTCGTGCCGTCGTTACCTGAGTTCCATCGCTTTGGGAACTTGGTTTTGAAGGGAAGTGACCGGCCGAGCGCGTCGGTTTGTCGAATGCTTGACGTCTGATCCTGTGGACTAGTGCTGGCGCTAGGTGTCGGAGGCAATGAAGTGGGAGAACCGATTACAGTGCATCCGCTGACCGTGGCAGCTGTCAGCGCAATGACCCAGCGGTTGGGGTGGGCGGGAAGACGCATGACTACGCTTGGAGGCGAACGGCGTTGTCGCGGTCGGTAGAGTCTAGTTGGCGGTCGGCACTATCACATGCTTGTGCGAGCAGAGAAAGCGCGGTGGACTGCGAAGCTAGATCACCTCGCCACTTGTTAATTGCACCCAACAACAAACGATACAGCTCCCTTCCTTCGTCGCAGTCCCCGTACCGATTCTCGACAAGCACGCTCTCCAAGCCTGCGAGCGCGCCGTCCACATCCGCCGCACACTCCCTTGCCACCTTGGCCCGCTGTTGCCATTCCGCGCTCGTGAATTGCACGATCCCACCCTCGGGTGCGGAGTTCTGGGGAGTGACGGTCGGGGTGCCGCCGATGGGCCCGCGGCCCGGCAGGTCCACGGTCCCGCCCGGGAGCACGAAGAAGTCCGTCACACCATCCCCCTCATCACCATCAGGCCGCGGCCCGTCGCATGCGTTCGGACAGTTTAACCAACAATCCGCGGGCCGGTTGGTCCGATTCGCGAAGGTGTGGACAGCGCGGGCCGGCCGCCTCAACGGGTAGCGATCCGACGTCCAGGTAGTGGCGTCGGCGCAGGTCGAGTGGTGTACTGCGCGTTTCCACAGGCCCCGGCGCGCGCATCGTCGTTGATGCGTGGAGCACATCGGCTCCCACGCCACTGACAGGAGGTGCGCTGTGGCTGCGATCGGTACAAGTGCGGGCTACCTCAAACATTCGACGACCTACGCGGTCCGGGCGGCCGCGATCGGGGGAGCCGCGGTACTGTGCGCAGCCACCATCGAGCTGGCAGTCTTCGGCGCACCCCCACACGCGAGCACGGTCCGTCACCGACCGTGCGCCGTCACGACCCAACCCCGGCTGGCCCGCCTACCACGTGACGACGGCACCATCCCACTCAGCGTGCCGATAACCAGGTGCCCCACGTCGCTGACCGACCCGCGGTCGTGACGCGTCCACCAGCCGGCACCACGATCACGGTACCGGCGTGGTCGTGGTGTCCGTGGTGGTGTCGAGCGGCGCCTCGGTGGTCGTCTCGGTTGTTGTGGTCTCCGTGGTCGTCTCGGGAGTCGTTGTCTCCGTTGTTGTTTCCGGAGTCGTCGTTTCGGTCGTCGTCTCCGGGGTCGTGGTCTGCGTGGTGGTCGTCGACGTCTCGAGTGTCTGCCACGTCGCCGAGGTGACGTCGACCGTCACCGACTTCGATGCGGCCACCTCGGTCACCGTCAACGTCCACACCTTGGTGGTGGGATCGGTGGCCGACAGCACCGAGGTCCGCTCCAGTGCGCTCGCCGACACCTTGCGCGCCACGTTGTCGCTGCACGTCAGCGACACCGGACCCGACGACTCCGTCGACGGCGCCTGACACGTCGTGGACTTACCGTCGTCGACAAAGGAGAAGCTGCCCACCGAATCGCCGGTTCCGGAGAAGTCGGTGGCAACCGGCGCACTCACGCTCGTCGACTCCGCCGCCGGATTCTCACCCGGCGCCGTGGTCCCCGTCGACTCGCCCGGCTGCTCGGGTTGCTCCGATCCCGATGCGCCGGCCGCAGGAGTCGACTCTGGCGCCCCCTCGGGCAGGTCGGCGTTGGTCTTGGCCAGTTGCTGCACCTCGGGCGCCACCTCAGGACTGCCCGCCTTCTGCAACCCGTTGTCCGCGGCCTGACTGTCGCTGCTGGCGACGAACGGCGTGTTGAGCGACGCCGGTGTGGGCAGCGGCGTCGCGAGCGGCGGTAACCCGTTGAGGTTCAAGATGTTGCCGACCGGTCGTTCGAACAGCTGGCCTGTCCCCAGATTGACCAGCGTCAACGCGGTTTCCACGGGCACCGCGCCGGCGGCCGGTGCCTGCTGGTTGACGACGGTGGTGGTGTTGTTGACGACGGTCACGTTCTGCGTGTTGTACGCGACGCGGGTGACCTGATGACTGGTGTACCCGGGCCACGGCGCGCCGCTGAGCCGATACCCGCCGACGGGCGCGTTGGCCGGCGGACTGAGTGGATTGCCGCACGCACACCGCACCCGCGGCACGCCGGCCCCGTCGACGAGAACCGCTGTGCCCGACTGCAACACCGATTGGAACGCGTACGCCGCGCCGTCGGTGTAGCTGTGATTGGTCACCCACGTGTCGGCGGTGAGCACGACGGGGGTCAGCGTGTTCAGGTAATACGGAATCGATTCGGTACTGATCCCGAACACGCTTGCCCACGCCCGGGCCTGCGACGGATGCTGGCCCAGATAGTTGCCCAGACCCGCTGCGTCACACGTCGAGTCGCCGCCGGCGTACAGCCCGGGCTGCGTCCCCGACACCACGCGCGTGCCCTGATTCATCGCACCGACCTGAGCGGACAGTCGCATGCCGCTGGGCAGATCCTTGTTGGACAGCGCGACATTCGGCCCGAAGGGGTTGGGGCCCGGGTTGTCCCTCGTCAACAGGCTCAGCCCGGGGATCTTGAACGGGCTGTTGCCGCCGCGCACCACCAGCACCACCACCGACGCGAAGATCAACGCCAGCACGGCGACAACCGCGATGAGCACGAGCGTCAGGGTGCGCCGATTGTGCGGTTCCTCCGGCGGAACCGCAGGGAAGGGAGCCGACGGGTATGCGGGTCCGGTCGGGGCGGGTAGTACGACATCCACAAGCTCCTACGGCAGCCGGGCTCATTGCTGAGCTGTAGCAGAAATTTACGAGAGCACGTTCACGACGTGCTCAGTATCGAGACTGTGCCGCGCACCGTCCACCCGGAATGTCCAGATTAATTCGCCCGGCGCGAGAAACTCCCCCAAACGGGGGACACGAGGGTCGCGGGA
Source organism: Gordonia sp. NPDC003429 (assembly GCF_053588575.1). Classification (NCBI taxonomy): domain Bacteria; kingdom Bacillati; phylum Actinomycetota; class Actinomycetes; order Mycobacteriales; family Gordoniaceae; genus Gordonia; species Gordonia sp. NPDC003429. The sequence continues at coordinate 12,206 of NZ_JBSFQF010000030.1, read as the reverse complement.
CAAAACGACTTGTCGCTGTTCCACGCACGGCAGACCATGTAGTCATGCCGACAGCCCCGGAACCCGATGTTCTCACCGCGCTCACCCGCAAACCCGACCGCCAAGGTGACCGATCTGTGCTCGACGACGTCCTCGACACCGCGCAGGTGGGAGTGCTGTCCACGGTGATCGACGGCTGGCCGTGGTCGGTGCCGATGCTCTTCGCCCGCGTCGGCGACGACGTGCTGCTGCATGGGTCCACCGGCGCGGGCGCGCTACGGCATGTGGCCGAGGGAGCGCCGGTGAGCTTCACCGTGTTCGTGCTCGACGGCATCGTGGTGGCCGAGACACTGTTTGACCACTCCGCCAACTACCGGTCCGCGGTGATCCGCGGACGGCTCGAACCCGTCGTCGACGATCCGGCGGGTGCGCTGGAAGCGTTGTCGGACAAGCTGATTCCCGGACGGGTTGCCGAGACCCCGGACATCACCAGCAAGGAGCAGGCGGCGACCGTCGCGCTGCGGCTGCCCATCGTCGACGGCGAGTGGATTGCCAAGGCGCGCACCGGAGGACCGGGAGTGGACTCCGATGCGTGGACGGGCGTGGTGCCGGTCCACACCACCTACGACGAACCGATCACGTTCACCGGCAACGGCATTCCGGACTCGGTGCGCAGGCTGATCGAGAGCTGACACCCGATCACCGCCCGCAGCATTACCGCTGCCGCAGCACGAATCGCTGGATCTTTCCGCTCGGCGTCTTGGGCAGCGCGTCGACGAAGTGAACGCTCCGCGGGTAGGCGTGCGCCGCGAAACCCGTCTTGACCAGTTGTTGCAGTTCGGCCTCGAGCACGTCGTCGCCGACCACTCCGTCGGCGACCACCACGAACGCTTCGAGCACCTCGCCACGCAACTGGTCGGGACGCCCGACCACGGCGACATCGACCACCGACGGGTGCGTGATCAGCACGCTCTCCACGTCGAACGGTCCGATCCGGTAGCCGGCCATGATGATCACGTCGTCGTCGCGCGCGGTGAAGTAGAAGTTGTGGCCGTCGGTCCGTCCGGTGTCGCCGGTCAGGTACCACCTGCCGTCCTCGGTGAAGCGGGCGGCGGTCTTCTCCGGCGCATCGAGATACCGGGTGAACCACATCGCCGGGCTGGCCGCCACGTTGATCGCGATCTGACCTCGCGCATCCGGTCCGCTCACGGGGTTTCCGGAGTCGTCGACGATGCCGGCGGCGAACCCGGGCATCGGCTGTCCCATCGACCCGGCGATCAGCGGTTCCCGCACACCGTCGGCCCAATGATTGTTGATGAACATGCCGTGTTCGGTCTGTCCGTAGTGATCCCGCACCTCGGTGCCCAATGCGCCTCGCGCCCAATCGATCACATCGGGGGTGAGCGGCTCGCCCGCCGACGACGCACGGCGCAGCGAGAATCCGTCCACGGCGGGATTCGTGCTGAGCGCGCGGTAGACGGTGGGCGCGGCGGCAAAGTTGGTCACCGCGAGTTGGGACAGCACGGTGGCGGTGACCTCGGGGGTGAACCCGGCGCGCAGCAGCACGTTGGGCCGCCCGATCGCCAGCGGCCCCAGCACGCCGTAGTAGAGGCCGTATGCCCAGCCCGGGTCGGCGGCGTTCCAGAACACGTCATCCTGCGACACGTCGAGCCCGTAGTGCATGTACGCGGTGAACGACGCCAGCGCGCGCACCGGAACCGGCACCCCCTTCGGCGCGCCGGTGGTACCGCTGGTGAACAACAGGATCAAGGCGCCGTCACCACCGACGGCCACCGACTCCTCCAGCGGAGGGTTGTCGGCGACGAGGCGGTCGAACGGCAGTGTGGCCGCATCATCGCCGGCGACCACCGTGGTGAGTCCGTCGATTCCGGTGAGTTTGTCGGCCTGGCCCTGCTCGGTGACCACCACGCGGGTGCCGCCGGCGCGCAGCCGCATCTCGACGGCCGGGGTGGCGAACGCGGTGAAGAGGGGGACGTAGACGGCGCCCAACCGGGCGATGGCCAGCAGCGCCACCACCAGTTCGGTGCGCTTGCCCATCAGCACCCCGACGGTGTCGCCGCGCTGCACCCCGAGCCCGGCCAGGGCGGTGGCGAAGCGGCGCGAATCCGCGGCGAGCTCGCCGTAGGAGACGCTGTTGGTGACCAGTGCATCGCCGGCCATCTCCACGGTGACGAAGGCGGTCGCTTCCGGATCATGAGAGTCGACCAGCAGGGTGGCGGCGTTCGCGCCGGGGGCGCCGAAGGTCTGCAGCCAGCCGTCGAGCTGAGCCCGAGTCTCGTCGGACATCCGAGCTGAAATCGACGTTGCGCCGGGGGTCACAGTGCTGTGTGTCATGTCCCACCTTGAGGGTTCCGAGTAAGCTGGCTCATATTCGAGGACATTGTTGGTGCGCCGTCGACGGGCGCGCCACCCCCCGATGAGGGGGTACGTCAGGTGGGTGACCGTGGCTGAATCGCTGACCGTCCCGGTGGTCGATGCGCTCCGTCGGCTGCGGCGGGCCACCGGGGTGTCGCTCGCGTTCGGCGGCATCGTGCAGGGCACCGGCGGACTGCGGCTGCGTCACTTCGTCGGTGACACGGTCGGAGCGATGGACGGCGTCGCCGTGGCCGTGGGCCACGGACTGGGCGGCAAGGTGATCGCCGTGAACCGGCCCGTGGTGGTCGACGACTACCTGCGCACCCCACGCATCACGCACCGCTACAACACGATCATCGCCGCCGAAGGCCTGCGCGCGATGGCTGCTGCACCGGTGATCGTCGACCGGCGGCCCGTTGCCGTGCTCTACGGGGCGCTGCGCAGCGACGATCCGATCGGCGGACGGACCCTCGACGCGCTCGCCACCGAGGCACGTGCCATCGAACAGCAGGTGGTGGCCGCCCGCACCCAACTGTCCGCCGACACATCGTCACCCGACGCCGCCGCACTGCGCGGGCGACTCACCGAGGCGTACGCACAGCTACGAACCCTGGCCCGCTCGCTCGACGACACCGCGGTGGCCGCCGAGATCTCCCGCATCACCGATCTGCTGCTCGACGGAGAAACGTCGGAGCCCGTGGCCGAACTCACCCGGCGTGAACGCGATGTGCTGTCGCAGGCCGCGATGGGGCGCACGAATGCGGCGATCGCGCGCGAACTCGGCATCGAAACCCAGACGGTAAAGGGCTACATGAAGGACGTGCTGCGCAAACTCGGCGCCACCAGCCGGATGGAGGCCGTGGTGATTGCTCGGCGCTCGGGGCTGTTGCCGTAAGCGCGGTCAGTGTTCGCGTAGTGCGTCGATGAGGTCGTCCTTCTTCATCGACGAATACCCCGACAAACCGAGTTCCTTTGCCCGTGAACGCAATTCGTCCACGGTCCAGTTCTCGTACGACTCCGACTCACCACCCTTACGTCCGACCGCCGAACGGCCTTGATTGGCTGCGGCATTCGCAATGCGGGCGGATTTCTCCTTCGAATTACCTTCGTCTCGAAGCTTTTCGTAGAGTTCGTCGTCCTTCACGGACGGACCGGGATCACGTTGCGGCATGGCGCCTCCTTCGTCCGGACTCGGCGTTCTGCTCCACGGTACGCCGAAATGTGCCTACGCTCGGGTGAGCACCTCATGACGTCGACAAGGGACGAGGCGATGGGTAACAACAAGAAGATCAAGCAACTGCAGAAGCAAGTCGGCGAGTTGCAGCAGGGACTCGACGATGTGAGGAAGGCGGCCGAAAAGCAGGTCGGTAGGGCCGTGGCCGAAACCGAAAGCCTCCGGCGCGAGTTGCTGAAGAGGGTAGGGGTTGGAGGCTCGGATGCGACGCCGGCCCCGGCGGCGTCGAAGCTCGCCACGAAGACCGCGGCAGCGAAACCGGCGGACTCCGCGAAACCCTCGGGTGACACACCGGGGGGCGGAAAACAGGGTGCCGCCAAACCGACGGCAGCGAAACCGGCAGCGGCGAAAACCACGAAGTCCGCGGCACCCACGGTGCGGGAACTGCGCGCACGCGCCAAGTCCGAAGGGGTCAAGGGCTATTCGTCGATGACCAAGGCGCAGTTGATCGATGCGCTGAACGGAGCGCGTTGAACCGAGCGTTCGGCGATCTCATGCAGCCGGACGGAGGGAAGTTTCCGCGTCTCAATCTGCGACGGCCCGCCGAATGCGTCCCACGACGAGCCGACCGCCACGAATACTGGGCTGACGTCCGGGGAACACCGGACTGACGTCCCTGGGGGGTTATCGGTACGGGGGATCAACGGCCACAGCGACGTGGCCGGAAGGAGCAAGTCATGAAGGCGCTCGTCTATCACGGCCCCGGGAAGAAGTCCTGGGACGACGTTCCCGACCCGGTCATCGCGGACCCGACCGACGCGATCGTCCGCGTCGAAACCACCACGATCTGCGGCACCGACCTGCACATCCTGCAGGGTGACGTCCCGGCGGTCACCGAGGGCCGGGTGCTCGGACACGAAGGCGTCGGGGTGGTCACCGAGGTCGGGCCCGACTGCACGCGGGTCAAGGTCGGCGACCGCGTGATCATCTCCTGCGTCACCAAGTGCGGTACCTGCGAATACTGCGTCGCCGGGATGCCGTCGCATTGCCAGACCGTCGGCGGGATCGGCTGGATCTTCGGTCACCTCATCGACGGAACCCAGGCCGAGTACGTGCGGGTGCCCTTCGCCGACAACGGCCTCATCCCGCTGCCCGCCGGCGTCACCGCCGAGCAGGGCACGATGCTCAGCGACATCCTGCCCACCGGCTACGAGATCGGCGTGCAGTACGGCGCCGTCAAGGAGGGCGACGTGGTCGCGGTGGTCGGCGTCGGACCGGTGGGGCTGGCGTCGGTGATGACCGCGAGTTCACGCGGTGCGGCAAGGGTAATCGCCGTGGACGCCAACAAGTTCCGGTTGGAACAGTCCCGCGAGTTCGGGGCCACCGACACCATCGACGTCTCCGCGGGCGACGACGTGGCCAGCGAGATCAAGTCGCTCTCGCGCGGCGGTCTCGGTGTCGACGTGGCCATCGAGGCGGTCGGCATCGGACCGACCTTCCGCACCGCCCTCGACAGTCTGCGTCCTGGCGGTCATCTCGCCAACGTCGGGGTGCACGGCAAGAGCGTCGAGTTCCCCATCGACCGCGACTGGATCAACAACCTGACGATCACCACCGGACTGGTCAACGCGACCACCGCACCGGAACTGCTCGCCGACATCGAACGCGGCGAGATCGCACCGGAGAAGTTCATCACGCACCGATTCGGATTCGACGAATTCGAACGCGCCTACGACACGTTCGCTCGGGCCGCCGACGAGCACGCCCTCAAGGTGATCATCGCCAACACCTGAGCGACGGGTCGGCAATACTGAAACCCGTGACGGTGGATGTGACCGAGCCGGATGCCCTGACGCGGCCCTGGGACGACCTGCGTCGCGTGATCGACGGTCCGCTTCCGGAGATCGCCGCGCGGTTCTCCCGGTTCCTGCAGCCCGGCGTACCGCACGACGCGTTGATCATCTACACCCGCGAGTGCACCGGCCGCCCACGCAAGGTGGCCGGTGCCCCGCGAATCGTCGAACGGGTGACCATCGGAGAGCTCGACGCGGTGAAAGACGTTGTGGGGCAAGGCGAGGTGATCCAGGCGCGGGTGGTGATCGGCGGCGAACCGCACCGCATCACCGCGGTCCGCGATCCGTCGGACACACTGCTTGTGCTGGTCCTCCCAGCGCGCGAACCCACAATGCCGGGTCCGCCAGCACTGCTGGTTGCGTGGTTCGCGCTGGTGGCCACCTCCATCCGGCAGCAGGTTGCCCAGGCGAGTCCCGACTACCTCGCCGAATCGCGTGCGGCGTCGACCGAGCGAGCACGCACGATCACGCAGCTGACCGAGACCCACGAGGACACGCTCGCCTCGATCCTGGGCACGCTGCGATCGCGCGACCTCGACGATCGGACGGCCCGAACGATTGCCGGTCAGACCGCGTCGGCCGCTTTGATCAGGTTGCGAGCGGTCGGCGACACCGATCGTGAATTGGCCACCGAGGCGATGAGCGCCGCGTTCGGTAGGCTGCGCGCCGAACTCGAGCCGGTGCTGCGCGATCTCGACGCCGACATCGACTACGTCGAGCCGAGCACCCCGGGCCGTGTTGTTCCCGGCGAGATCGCGCACGCCGCGCGTGCCATCGTGCGTGCGGTGACCGTCGCGCTCGCCGCACAACCAGATCTGACGCGGTTGCGGATCGGGTGGGACTGTGTCGACGGCGATCTGCTGATCGACGTGCGGGATCAGGGGCAGGGCGGCGTCGACGGCGCTGCGTTGTCCGCGGAACTCGCCGGACGGCTGCGCGCGATCGACGGAACGCTCGACGTCGAATCGATCGACGGCTGGGGTACCCGGGTGTCGGTCCGAATCCCGCTCGAGGCGGCCCCGACCCGGCCCGAGCGAGATCTGCTCGCATCGCTCAATCCGCGCGAACTCGAGGTGGTGGGCCACCTGGCGCTGGGTCGGCGCAACAAGGCGATCGCCACCGAACTCGGGGTCAGCGAGAGCACGGTGAAGTTCCACGTCGCAGCCATTTTGCAGAAGCTCGACGTGTCCAATCGCGGGGAGGCCGGGCTGCTGGCGGCGCGGTCGGGCGTCACGGCTGAGTGAGGGGGGTTTCGACAGGCTCAACCGGCGGAGGGCAGCTCAACCGGCGGGAGGCAGCTCAACCGGCGGAGGGCAGCTCAACCGGCGGGAGGCAGCTCAACCGGCGGGAGCACAGCTCAACCGGCGGAGGGCAGCTCAACCGGCGGAGGGCGGCTCAACCGGCGGGCTGTACTTTCGGCTAGGTAGAACCATCCATTCGGACGGATGCATCAGTCGTCGCATCCCACGAGACTGTGGGACGAACAAGGTTTTCTTTCACGAGAGGTTGAACGCGGACATGTCGCAGACGGTCAAGGGAGTCATCTCCCGCAGCAAGGGTGCGTCCACCGAACTGGTTGATGTGGTGGTACCCGATCCGGGACCCAACGACGTGATCGTCGACATCGCGGCGTGCGGCGTCTGCCACACCGACCTGGCCTACAAAGAGGGCGGCATCAACGACGAGTACCCGTTCCTGCTCGGCCACGAGGCCGCCGGTGTCGTGGAGGCCGTCGGTTCCGAGGTCACTCACGTCGAGGTCGGCGACTTCGTGGTGCTCAACTGGCGTGCGGTGTGCGGCGAGTGCCGGGCCTGCAAGCGCGGACGACCCTGGTACTGCTTCAACACCCACAACGCCAGCAAACCGATGACGTTGACCGACGGCACCGAGCTCACCCCGGCGCTGGGCATCGGCGCGTTCATCGACAAGACACTCGTCCACGAGGGTCAGTGCACCAAGGTCAACCCCGACACCGACCCTGCCGTCGCGGGACTGCTCGGCTGCGGTGTGATGGCCGGCCTCGGCGCGGCGATGAACACCGGCAATGTGGGCCGCGGCGACTCGGTGGCGGTCATCGGCTGCGGCGGTGTCGGCGACGCCGCGATCGCCGGCGCGCGGCTGGCCGGCGCCACCACGATCATCGCCGTCGACCGAGACCCGGCGAAACTGTCCTGGGCCACCGAACTCGGCGCCACCCACACCATCAACGGCGCCGAGGTGGACGACGTCGTGACCGCGGTGCAGGACCTCACCGATGGATTCGGGGTGGACGTGGTGGTGGACGCCGTCGGTCGCCCGGAAACCTGGAAGCAGGCGTTCTACGCCCGAGACCTGGCCGGCACCGTCGTGCTGGTGGGTGTGCCCACCCCGGAGATGACGCTCGAGATGCCGCTGGTGGACTTCTTCTCCCGCGGCGGCTCGCTGAAGTCGTCGTGGTACGGCGACTGCCTGCCCGAACGGGACTTCCCCATGCTCATCGACCTCTACGAACAGGGTCGCCTGCCGCTGGACAAGTTCGTCTCCGAACGCGTGGGACTCGCCGACGTCGAAGCCGCGTTCGACGCGATGAAGTCCGGCAAGGTGCTGCGCTCGGTGGTGGAGATCAACCGATGACCACCCGCATCGACAACGTCGTCACCTCCGGAACCTTCTCGCTCGACGGCGGCACCTGGGACGTCGACAACAACATCTGGATCGTCGGCGACGAGAACGAAGTGGTCATCATCGACGCCGCGCATTCGGCCGCCCCGATCCTCGACGCCGTCGGCGACCGGACCGTCAAGGCCATCGTGCTGACCCACGGACACAATGACCACATCACCGTGGCACCGGAACTGTCGGCGCAGACCGGCGCCCCGATCCTGCTGCACCCCGGCGACGACATGCTGTGGCGCGACACCCATCCCGACGTGGCGCACGGTGACCTCGAGGACGGTCAGCAGATCGACGTCGCCGGCACCACCCTGACCGTCATCAACACGCCCGGCCACTCACCGGGCTCGTCGGTGATCTACGCGCCGGAACTGGGCGTGCTGTTCAGCGGTGACACGTTGTTCCACGGTGGTCCCGGCGCCACCGGGCGCTCCTTCTCCAGTTTCCCGACCATCATCGAGTCGATCCGCGAGAAGATCTTCACCCTCGACCCGGAGACCAAGGTGTACACCGGTCACGGAGAAGGCACCACCGTCGCCGACGAGGCGCCGCATCTGGAGGAGTGGATCAAGCGGGGCAGTTGACCACGCGGGGCCATCAACTGTGGTGGTCGCCGATCCAGGCCGGGTAACCTCGGGTCGGTGACCGCCTCGTCGTGGGTGAGCCGGCTGGTCCCGCCGGCATTCTCCGGATATCAACGCAGTTGGTTGCGTACCGATGTCCTCGCGGGTGGCACACTCGCGGCCGTCGCGATCCCGGAATCGATGGGCTACAGCACCATCGCGCACGTTCCGGTGTCCGCGGGCCTGTACACGCTGATCCTGCCCGTCGTGGTGTTCGCGGTGGTCGGCGCGGCACGCATGATGGTGGTGGGAGCCGACTCGGCCACCGCCGCCCTCCAGGCCTCGGGTATCGCGGGTCTCGGAGTGGGTGGGCTACAGCCGAATTCACCGCAGTGGTTGGGCTGGGCCGCGCTGATCGCGGTGGTCACCGGAGGGCTGCTGGCCGTTGCCCGTCTGCTGCGCCTGGGGTTTCTCGGCGACTTCTTGTCGACGGCCGTGCTCACCGGCTTTCTCACCGGAACCGGCATCGTGGTGCTGACCGGGCAGATACCCGGCATGTTGGGCATCTCCGGCAGCGACGGCCGGATCTGGCAGCGGTGGGCCCACGTGATCTCCGAGCTCCACCGGATCGATTGGGCTGCTGTCACGTTCGCCACCGTGACGCTGGTGGCGCTGATCGCGTCGCGAATCCTGGTGCCCCGGTTACCGATGCCCATTCTGGTGGTGATCGGATCGATCGCGGTGGTCGGCATCTTCGGATGGGCCGACGATCTCCCGGTGGTCGGGGAGGTGCACGGCGGCCTGCCGCAGTTCGGTGTTCCGGACGGTGTCACCTGGACCGACATCCCGAAGGCCGCGACCGTGGCCATCGGCTGTGCCATCGTGATCCTGGCCCAGAGTGCCGCCACCGCACGCAGTTTCGCTCAGAAGCACGGCGAGATCGCCGACGTCAACCGGGACATCGTCGGACTATCCGCGTCGAACATCGTGGCGGGGTTCTCGTCCACCTTCGTCGTGAACGGCAGCCCCACCAAGACCCAACTCCTCGACGCGGAACACGGTCGCACGCAGGTCGCCAATCTCACCATGGCCGCGATCACGTTCGTGGTGGTCGTGTTTCTCGACGGTGCACTGGCCAATCTGCCCGACGCGGTGTTGTCGGCGGTGGTGTTCCTGGTGGCCGTCGACCTCATCGATGTGCACGCCTTCCGCCGGATGTGGCAGGTGCGTAAAGAAGAGTTCGCGGTGGCAGTGTTCACGGCGGTCGTGGTGGTGGTCTTCGGTGTGCAGACGGGCATTCTGACCGCGATGGCCGTCTCGCTGCTGGCCATCATCCGGCGCCATTACCAGCCGCGCCGGTTCGTGGTGGGGGTGTCCGACCACGGCCGCAATCGCCGGTATCAGCCTGCCGAACCCGGAACCGAATCGTTGCCGGGGCTCATCGTGTTCCGCTACGACGCCGACCTGTTCTACGCCAATGCCAGCCGGTTCGCCGACGACGTGATGGGACTGGTGGACAAGGCTCCGCATCGGTTGCGGTGGCTGGTGCTCGATTGCACGGTGATCTCCGATGTCGACTACTCGGCGTCGGCGACGCTGGTCCGGCTGATCACCTTTGTCCACTCGCGCAACGCGCATTTCGTTCTGGCCGGTGTGGATCCGGAACTGCAGGGCACGCTGCTCACCGAGGGCGTGTTGGCCGACCTCAACCCCGACCACGTGTTCCCGACCGTCGGAGCGGCGGTACGGGCTTACGAGGCAGCCTTCCCCGATGCCACGTCGGGGCGGGGCGCGGCACGGCCCGACGGTGCGCAATGAAGCTCGCCGAGGTGGTGTGGACGTCCGCGGCGATTGCCGAAACCCGTTCCCGCAAAGCGAAAACCGCGGAGCTGGTGAGCCTGCTGTCGGCGGCGTCCGCCGACGAGATCCCGATCCTGGTTGCCTGGCTCTCCGGTGAGATCCCGCAGGGGCGTCTCGGTGTCGGCTGGCGGTCGCTGATGTCACTCGATGTGGCGGGCGCCGGCGAATCACTGCTCGACGTCGGCGAGGTGGACGCCGACTTCACCGCGCTGGCCGGGCTCGGTGGTGCCGGATCGGCGGGCATGCGCAGGGACATCCTGGCGTCGCTGTTCGGGCGGGCCACGGCGGCCGAGCAGAACTTTCTGCGTCGGCTGCTGACCGGCGAACTGCGGCAGGGCGCGCTGGTGGGGCTGATGGTCGACGCCATCGCCACCGCGACCGGCCAGCCCCTCGACCTGGTGCGGCGGGCGCACATGCTCACGGGGTCGTTGTCGGAGACGGCGGTGCTGGCCACCCACGGCGGATCGGCCGCGTTGCGTGCGGTGACATTGCAAGTGGGGCGAGCGGTGGCGCCCATGCTGGCCACCCCGGCAGACGACTTGGGCTCCGCGCTCACGACATTGGGGCCGGATCTGGTGGTGGACTACAAACTCGACGGAGCGCGGATCCAGGTGCACCGGGACGGCGACGACGTGGCGGTGTTCACCCGCACTTTGCGCGACGTCACCGACCGAGTACCCGACCTGGTGGAGGTTGCTCTCGGATTGCCATGCCGATCGGTGATTCTCGACGGAGAGACGCTCACCCTGCACGACGACGGTCGGCCGCGACCATTCCAGGAAACGATGAGCCGGTTCGGGTCGGCGACCGATTCCAGTGTCGAGCCACGGCTGTTGCAGCCGTTCTTCTTCGACTGCCTACACCTCGACGGCACCGACCTCATCGACCGGCCGCTGGCCGAGCGGCTCGACGCGCTCGACGTCGTCGCCCCTGGTCTGCGTATCCCGTCGATCGTCAATCCCGATGCGGCGCAAGCGCAGGCGCAGTTCGACGCCGCGATTTCCCACGGGCATGAGGGGGTGATGGTGAAATCGCTTCAGGGCGTTTATGCCGCGGGGCGTCGGGGCAAGGCCTGGCAGAAGGTGAAGCCGGTGCACACCGTCGACCTCGTGGTGATCGGCGCGGAGTGGGGGTCGGGGCGACGGAGCGGCTTCCTGTCGAATCTGCACCTCGGCGCACGCGACCCCGAGGGTGGGCCGCCGGTGATGGTCGGCAAGACGTTTAAAGGGCTGACCGACGAGTTGCTGCGATGGCAGACCGAGGAGTTTCCGCGGCACGAGGTGTCGCGGTCGGAGTACGCGATATTCCTGCGGCCGGAGATCGTCGTGGAGATCGAACTCGATGGGGTGCAACGCAGTTCGCGCTATCCCGGCGGTGTGGCGCTGCGGTTCGCGCGGGTGCTGCGCTACCGTCCGGACAAGACCGCTGCCGAGGCGGACACGATCGACGCGGTGCGCGCACTGCTGCCGTGAGGTGTGCAGCGTCTCAGATCGACGTCGAGCGTGCCCGGAATCGCGTTGATCGTGCCCACCAAGTGGTTTCGACAAGCTCAACCAGCGGGGTGGCGGGCTCAACCGGTGGGGTGGTTTCGACAGGCTCAACCAGCGTAATGACAGCTCAACCAGCGGGGTGGTTTCGACAGGCTCAACCAGCGGGTGAACCGTCCTGGGTCTGGTGGAGACCGTGATCTCACCAGGAGAATACGGATATGGGAGCACCACGGAAGTTCGACCAGGAGACCCGTGAGCG
>NZ_JBSFQF010000029.1:0-17072 GCF_053588575.1 Gordonia sp. NPDC003429 | reverse complement strand
TTCGAGAAAGGCAAACTCGTCGAACCCGACGCCACCTCAGGCACCCAGGAGGCCGCCTGAAAACCGCTCATCCACAGGTCTTGACAATATCTCCGTCTCGGGGCTCGACCGGCTAAAGGTGGCTACCAGCAGGAGGGTGGCCGCTCAGCGGGTTGGGGTCGGGAGCCCGCCCAACGGGAGTGTGAGGCCGTCAGCCGTTGTAGGCCCACACCGAGACCCAGTCGACCTGAAGGTGGCCGGCGCTGTTGCCGTTGCCGTTGGTCTCGGCCTGTAGTTGCCAGCGCATCGGACCGCTGGGGACGAACAGGGTGCTGTCGAGGACGACGGTATTGTCCAGGAGGTAGCGGATGCGGCCCGGACTCCACTCCATGGTGTAGGTATGCCACTGTGTGAAGGAGGCGCCGATGTCAGTTGCCACGGCCTGGCAGGCGTTGCATGAGCCCACACCCGAATAGTGGTGGAAGCCGCCGGCATTGCCCGCGAGACTACCTTCGGGGAAGTCGAACTCGCCGTCTCGTGGCCACACCTCCGATTGCGGCCACAGTAGGAAGGCCACGTAGTACTCGTTCAGGCCTGGACGGTCGACGCGCATGCGGACCGAGTACCGGCCGTAGGACTGATACTGACTCGTTCCGGTGATCAGCGGCGACGGATTGGCGCCTGCGGGTTTGCCGTCAACCTGATGGAGGTAGAAGTCCAAGGTGCCGCCTGTCACGCTGAGGACGGCGTCGGGTCGGTAGGGACGTTTCTGATAGGTGTCGAGATAGCACTGCGGGTAGGTGCGCCACTTCTGGCCCTGTGCTCCGGTGTAAACGATCTTGTCCGGCTCACAGGAATTCGCCCACGAACCGATTGCCGCATCCTTGGTGAATTCATCGACGAAGATGTGTCGCCACCCGGCGAGATCTCCCGATGGCGCCGCCTGACCGGACGGATTGGTCACCGCAGCGGACGTCGTCGTCGCCGGGCGCGATTGGACCAACGATGACGTGTGCCGGATCCGTGATCTGCCTGCTCCGGATGATCTCAAGTGCTGGATCTGGCATGCGACGGCGGCGCGGGGCCTGCGCTACGTGGACGGCACCGCCGCACTCGAGGCCATCGGGTCACTTCGCACCGTCGACATGGGCGGCACACGTGGGCCGGCGTCGCTGCGTGATCAGCGAGTGGTGGTCACCGGCCGCTTCGAGATCGGTACCCAGGATGAACTCCGCGACCTCATCGAGGACGCGGGCGGCGTCGTGCAGTCGGCGGTCAGCGACGACACGTCGGTGTTGGTGCGGGCACATCAGATCGACAACACCGTCGGCGGATTCGAGGGTCGGAAACTCTTCTCGGTGCGTGAACGCAAGCGCCGTGGCCAGACCATCCACGTGATCGATGAGCACCGCCTGTGCCGATTGGTGGGTCTGAGCCCGGTCTGACCAACTGGCGGACGCACACTCGACGCGAAACAGCGCACACTCGACGGGAATGCGCGCCCACTCGACAGGGTGAGGACCGATAATCCTCGGCATGGCATCGCTGTCGGGGCTCGCACGGCTCTTCCCGGGTCTGCACACCCTCCTGCATTACGACCGGTCGTGGCTCCGCGGTGACCTCGTCGCCGGGATCGTGGTGACCGCCCTGCTGATCCCGGCCGGTATGGGCTACGCCGAGGTCGCCGGTCTTCCACCGGTCACCGGTCTCTACGCGACGATCGTCCCGCTGCTGGTCTACGCGTTCGTCGGACCCTCCCGCATCCTCGTGTTGGGCCCCGACTCCTCACTCGCCCCGATCATCGCCGCGGCGATCATCCCGCTCGCCGTCGTCGACGAGGACCGGGTCGCGCTGGCCGGGGTGCTGGCGATCGAGGTCGGCCTGGTACTGCTGGTCGCGGCCGTGCTGCGGCTCGGATTCGTCACCGACTTGCTGAGCAAACCGATCCGCATCGGCTACCTCAACGGCATCGCGTTGATCGTGCTGCTCGGCCAACTCCCCAAACTGCTCGGCTTCAGTATCGAGGGCGATTCGGTGATCGAGCAGGTCCGTGACATCGTGCACGCCGTGACGCACTCCGAGATCGAGTGGCTGCCCGCGGCCATCGGCGTCGTCGGCCTGGCGGTGATCTTCGGTCTCAAGCGGTGGCGCAAGTCGGTGCCCGGTGTGCTCGTCGCCGTCGTCGGCGCGATCATCGTCGTCGCGGCGTGCGGGTGGCAGGACCGGCTGCCGGTGGCCGGTGCGATGCCGCGCGGACTGCCGTCGCCGCACCTGGCCGGGGTGAGCTGGCAGGACGCACTGTCCCTGCTCGGTCCGGCGGCCGGCATCGCACTCATCGCCTTCGCCGACACGAGTGTGTTGTCGCGGACCTTTGCCGCCCGCGCCGGCTCCGCGGTCAATCCCAATCAGGAGATGGGTGCGGTCGGTGCGGCGAACATCGCCGGCGGATTCCTCGGTGGTTTCGCCGTCTCGGCGTCGTCGTCGCGCACCCCGGTCGCCGAACAGGCAGGCGCGCGAACACAATTGGCGTCTCTGGTCGGCGCGGTGCTGATCGTTGTCTTCATTCTGGTGGCCCCGAACGTCACCGCCTACCTACCATCGGCGGTGCTGGCGGCCGTCGTCATCGCCGCCGCCGTCTCCCTCGTCGACATCCCCGGCACCGCCGCGCTGTTCCGCATCAACCGGGTCGACGGGGCGCTGAGCGTCGTCGCGTTCCTCGGAGTGGCGCTGGTCGGGGTGCTCCAAGGCATCATCTTCGCCGTGGTGCTGTCACTGGTGGCGTTCGTCAACCTGGCGTGGCGGCCGTATCGCACCGAACTCGGCCGGGTACCCGGCCTGCGGGGATACCACGACCTCACCCGGCATCCCGAGGCCAGACCCGTCGACGGCGTCGTCATCGTCCGCTTCGACGCACCACTGTTCTTCGCCAACGGCGGCATGTTCGACGACTTCGTCCGGTCCCGGGTGGTCGCGGCGCTGGCCGACGGACGCAGCGTGCACACCGTCATCATCGCCGCCGAACCGATCACCGAGATCGACTCGACCGCCGTCGACGAGTTGGTGGAACTCGACGACTTCCTCCGCTCACAGGAGATGACGCTCGTGTTGGCGGAGATGAAGGACCCAGTGCGTGACCAGCTCAGCCGCTATCACCTCGAGGTCGGCGGTCGGCCACGATTCGACGAGTCCTCGTTCGCCCCGACCACCGGCGCCAAGATCGACGAGATCACCGGGCACCTGCGCAGCGACATCGACCCCACCGGCTGATTCACCCCTGTGACGCTCGTCCGCAGGTAACGCTCGGTGCGATGTCCCCGACATACGGGTCATACGAACAGTGGGATCCCTGCGTCGCAGCACTCCACAGCTCACGGCCGGACCGTAGCCTCGCTCTAGCGACAGGTCCGAAGGGGATTGACATGGGTGATTTCGACGGCACCATCGGAGCGGCCTGGACCGAGTACCGCGCCAAGCTTGCCGACCGCCTGACCCGCCTCGCCCCCAGTGCGTCGCTAATCGCCGAACAGAACAGCTCCATCCCCGAGGGTGCCCACGGCCTCGTCGAGTTCACCGTCACCGACGACGACCGGATCCCGTCTTCGTACTTCGAGGCAGCTGATGGCACGGAACCATGGTGCCTCACGGCCAGCGCGGCGTTGGCAGCAACCGGCGGAGACGAGCAAGGATCGCAGCGGCCTCTGGATTAACAGCGGCCGGTGAAACCGCTCACCCTCCGGGGGCGAACCGCTCCCAGCCGAGAAACGCCCAGAACTGGTGCGCCTCCTCGGAGTCATTCGGGGTGTACTCGCTGCGTCTTCACCCAGGCGGGCCGTCTTGGGCGAACCACGGCGCCGTGGGTGTCGCCGTCCGCAAGCGTCGTCGCGTGGTGGCGGCCAGCGGGTTGGCGCGCTCTCGGTATCGGCGGATCCCGCGCGGCCGGCATCGCGATGGCCTACAAACTGATCGAGGCCGCGCAGTCGAAATGGCGGGCGGTCAACGCACCACATCTGGTGAAACTGGTCCGTGATGGCGCCACCTTCGAGAAAGGCAAACTCGTCGAACCCGACGCCACCTCAGGCACCCAGGAGGCCGCCTGAAAACCGCTCATCCACAGGTCTTGACAATATCTCCATGTAGGGCTTCGCCAGTATCTCCGCGCGGCGCTCCGGCGTCATGCTGCACCGCCCGTGCTGAGAACCTTGCGCTTCGAAGCGAACCAGGCGTCGAGGTCGCTTTCCGCATACCACCGCTGGTGAGCGAAGATCACGACGGCTAACCGACCCGACTCAGTCTCCGTCTTGACGAATCTGGAACTGCAACGCACGCCGTACTTCTCAGCGATTCGCTCTGCCGCCGCCTGCTCGCCGCGATAGTGGGGTTCTTCCGGTTTATGCATGTTGTTGTCCTCTGTGGGAACAATGCCAGTCGACGCACGACGCACGCCCTGGCAGAGATCGGCCAGTTGCATGCGTGGTTTGTTGTCGTCTACTTGCCTAAGCGCGCCACCCTTAACTGGGTTCCCGCCAACAGGAATGGGCGCGCCTCACTGGCGTTCACGGAGGACGGCTAACGCCTGCCGCCTCGATGGCTTCGACTTGTCCGTTCCTCCTCCGGGACGCTCGCGCGGGCCGGACTTCTCGGGGCCGATACCTAGATCGTACCCGAACCGTTCCGAATCGGTACCCGAATTACGTTGCACGCCAACAGATAAGCGTTCAACTATCACTTTCGAGTAACAAGCCCCGAGTAGGTAGCTATTGGGCGATCTCGCGAAAACGCGCACAGGCGAAATGAGGCGCGTTTCCGGCAACCAATGCAAGCGTGTGACTTGCCACACATCCGCGCTACTACGCTCGTCGGACTCGCTTCTTCGCCAGCGGAGCGGTGGGAGGAGGTAGCAACCGAGCTTGCGACTCGATCGCCTCGGCAGTGGTGTCGCTCGCGATTGTGCCGCGATAGGTGTGTCCACCCTCCACACTCAGCGGGGTCACGGTTGGACCTGGGTTGCCAGGCATGGTGTCGCGGGCCGGACGGTAGGGGTCGGTCGTGCTGTTGCGACCGTTCGACCGCCCCGTCGAGAACTCCGATTCTCCGGGGTCTTGTGAGTTACGCATTGTGTGTCTCCTTAGATGGGTCCGCCCCGCCTCGGTCGCGCTCGGGGGAGGTGAGCACGCCGGGGCGGGGCAGGGTTCGAAAGTCGATTCAGACTGCGAACGTAGGCGGTTCGTAGTCTCCCGTCGACTTCACCTGGATCACGGCTGCCGCACCGCGACGACGGGTGCCGACTCCGAAGGACCGCTGAAGGTAGGAGTTCTGGAGGGGGTACCGTTCCGCTCCGGGGATGATCCGCAAGCCGTGATAGGCGGCGTTGGTGTGCTGCCGAATCGCGATCGGGTTGACCTCCGAGTTGGGACCGCCCGTCGCCGCGACCGCCACGTACCCGGCCGGGATCAGGTTCGACGTGATCACGAGCGCATGGCCATAACTCCCGAAAACAGGCAGACCCTTGTAGGTTTCGGGGGCCTGCTGGCCGACGATTGTTTCCTCGGTCAAAAATGCCGGAGCAGACTTCGATAACACGAAGTCGTACTTGGCAATCGGGCCGCCGTCACGGGACTCTTCGCCGCGTCGGAACGTCGCGATCACGTCCGCCTCGAACTCGTTGCAGAGGATGATGAGCTGGGCGCCGGCCACAGGACCGTAGCCCTTGGAGGTGATGGCCTTGATTGCGAGTTCGAGATCCCCGGAGTCGATTGTGTTGGCGCCGCTGACGAGGTAGTGCGACGTGGTCTCGGGGAACTCCACGCCCATATACGGCGGCGGGGCGACCCCGTCGTCGCCGGTGTAGAGGCCATAGACGGTCGTCGCGTCCTCGTTGGCGCCGGGAGCCGGATCGAACAACCGGTTTAGCACCGTCCCGGTCAGCAATCGATTATCCGCCTCAATTGCCTGGGTCAGGTTGGCGTCGAGTTGCCGCGAATCGGCGTCGCGCAGGAACTTCCAAGTAGTGCCCAGTCGCAGATCGTAGTCCGTGAAGGTGTAGCCGAGCCGCAGCACATCCGCATCGGCACGGCCTGAGACCGGCACACCAAACTCGGAGGCCTCCTCGAACTTCATTTGCGCCAACGTCTGCGGCACGGCCTCGCCTCGCAGCGTCGTATAGAAGCTGAGGAGGGAGGCGATAGAGGTTCGCTCCTCGTTCCAGACCTCCAGCACCGCCGCCCATTCGTCCCAGATGACGTTGAGGTCGATGCCGTCGGCGGTGGAGTTGACGAGAACGTCGGCCTGGCTGCTGATACCTCGGCCTCGCCGGGGTTCTGCACCGAGGATGGGTGCGAGCGCGAGCTGACGAACGGGTTGCACGGACATAGTTGTCTCCCCTGTTGTTTGGGTGGCTTGATCTGAGGGTTGCTCTAGCTCCAGGCCACCAGCCAAGGGAGTTACTACGCACCGCGCAGCGGGATTGAGCGAATATGAGGTGAGCCGGTCGTCTCCGACGACGGCTCGGCCTTAACGGTACTCGAAGCTCCCCCGCACACACTGCGCGTCAATACGAATTGGGATAGCGCAGCGTCGAGGGAGAAGACTGGCGGGCGTCTACCGCGGCTCCAGCGCGGAGAAGAAGTCTGGATCGACGGTGACGTCTTCAACCACACGTTCCCGCGTTTCGACGCCAAGCGCGTTCTCTTTGAGAAGTTGGCATAGCCTGTCGCCGTCGATGAGGTCTATCGGCGGCGCTCCGTCACGCTTCGACTCGTCTTGAGCGTCCTTCGTGAAAGATCCAGTGGTGATCAGCAGTCCCTTTTCGCCACGTCCCGCCATGGCGCCCCGGAAGTCGCGCACCGCAGAAGACCCCACACTGCCTCGGTACCGCTTGCATTGAAAGTAGACGGGAAAGCTCAACAGAGACAGTTGGAGCACACCCATCCCGTCGATCCCGCCATCGCCACTCTTGCCGGTAACGACCACGCTTGAGAACCCTGACTCGCGGAGAAGCCTCTTAGCGAGATTCTCGAAGCCCGCCGGGGACATCTCCAGTAGTACATCTAGCAGGCGTTCCTGCCATTCCACACCTTCGTTATCTCCGCCGTGCTCGTCAGCCAACGGAGACTCCGCATCCCGCACGGCCTCCGATCGACCTTGTCGCTTCTTGATGCGGTTCTCACGCACGGTTTGGATGTACTCGGCTCGCAGTGGCTCGATCTGGGTCTCAGAAGTCACCCTGCCGAGTTCAGTCACACTCCAAACGCCGCGCTTACTGTTGGTTAGAAGTCCCATCCCCTTCAAATATGTGCGCGCCCACGCAAGGCGGTACTTGATCTCCGTAGTGGGTCCGTCGCCGTGCAGCACGTCCTGCATTTCGCGCGGGTATCCCTCACGTTCGATCACCGCTGCGTCGAGTTCTTCAATGGAAGCGGACCCTCCGAGAGCAATGACGGCCTGCAACGTCGGCCACAGCATGTCTTGGTAGGGAGGCACCTTAACGGACATGCCGACAAGCATCTCACCACGCGAGCTGTTACCGGCTCACCCGCATGCCGTTCATCCAAACGGGGCCGCACAGGGGCCGCGTCCGAGACCGAATCCCAGCCGTCCGGGACCGAATCGGAGGCGTCCCGAAGCGGGCCGAAAGCGGCCTGTTTACCAGACCTGACCAGCGGTTACGTGTACCCCGGCGAGGCGTCTACCTGCACCGACTCGAACCCACGTGCGGACCCTGAAAATTCTTCCCAAGCTGAATACGCGGGTTCGATTCCCGTCATCGGCTCCAGACTCGGCCATCCGGCTGATCCCGCCGCGCACGCCAGACGCTTCCGCGGTCGGTCTGCTTTGTACGGTCTCGACGGTCGACTCGATCCGCGATGCACCATCAACGAGAGTCCTGATCAGAGCGATCTGACCGGGACTTTCGTCGTGTCTGTGGCGCCACGACTCGCTCGCACCCGGTCAGAGCCGCAGGGCGGCCACGGCAAGACTCGCGAATGCGCCGACGCTGGTGACGGTTCGGACCACGTTCCACACCGTCCAGGACGACTCGAATGCGGCACGAAGTCGAGCCACCGGTTCCACTCCGTCCTGCAGTGCGGTGTTGAGCGGGACGTTGACGGCCATGGTGATCACCACGGCGACGACGTACAGGCCCGCACCGACGACAAGCCACCAGCGGGCCTCACCGCGCCATCCGAGTACCGCGACGACCAGGGTCAGGATCAGCGCGCCGCCGAACAACGCGCCGAACACCGGATTGAGGATGGCGACGTTGATGCCCCGCATCGTGGCGACGAAGGAGGCGTCGTCGACGCGACGCAACCCTGGCATGACGGAGTAGGAGAATGCGGCGAACAAGCCGGCGATCAACCCGGTGGAGATGACGGCCAAGAGCAGAAGTGTGCGGGTCATGTAGCCATATCACCGCCAATCACGGAGACGGTCCATGCCGATTCCTCGCTCTCGCATACGTCATCGTCTACCTTGGGCGTATGGACGCAGTGGCCGGGCTGCTCTACGGTGCGCGGGCCGACGGCGCCTTCATGATCCGGAGTGTGTTCTCACCGCCGTGGTCCTTCCGAATCTGCGACGAGGCCCCCTTGGCGGTGGCGGTCTGTGTCAGCGGCGCGGCCTGGGTCGTGCCCGACGATTCTCCGCCGGTCCACCTGCATCCGGGCGACGTCGCAGTCTTCCGCGGCCCTGATCCCTACACCGTTGCCGCAGACCCCTCGATCGCGCCGACGGTGTTCATCCAGCCCGGACAACACTGCGTCGATGCGTTCGGCAACTCGATGGCTCCAGAGATGGTCTTCGAATCATCAAGCCGCAGTTGGGGTAACGACCAGACCGGGAAAGATGTGCTCGTCACCGGCACGTACGAGTCGAGTTCGGCGGTGAGCGAACGACTTCTGCGCGCGTTGCCTTCGCTACTCGTGCTCCGGGGCGACGAGTGGTCGTCGAATCTCGTCGCCGTGCTGTGCGAGGAGGTCCAGCGCGACACTCCCGGTCAGGAGGTCTTCCTCGACCGGCTGCTGGATCTGGTGGTACTCGGCGTCATCCGTGCCTGGCTCGAGCACGGCGCGACCGCACCTGCGTGGTATCGCGCAGCACTCGATGATGTTGTGGGAGTAGCGCTGAGGGCAGTTCACGAGCGACCCGCTCACCCGTGGACGGTCGCGTCGCTGGCGGCCGAGGCAGGCGTTTCGCGGGCGGCCTTCGCCCGGCGATTCGTCACCCTCGTCGGCGAGACCCCGATGGAGTACGTCACCTCGTGGCGACTGGCCGTGGCCGCCGATCTGCTCACGCGCACCGACGACACCCTGGCCCGCATCGCGCGGCTGGTCGGGTACTCGAGTCCGTTCGCGCTCAGTGCCGCGTTCTCCCGGGTGCGGGGCGTGAGTCCAGCCGCGCATCGTAAGGCGTCACGGCCTACCCTGCTCGCCCGTGCATGAGTGGGGTTCGTGGCGCCTCGGGCTCCAATCAGCGTCACCAACGTCCTGACCCGCAACAGCTAGTGCAGCCGCCCCGACAACCGCTGCACCCCGCGAAACAGGGCGGAGTGATCAAGACCCCCGTCGCCGTTGGCGCGCGCCGAGGCCATCAGGGTGGCCACGAGCGACCCGACCGGGATCACCACACCGGCCGCGCGTGCGGCCTCGGTGACGATGCCGAGATCCTTGTGGTGCAGGTCGATTCGGCCGCCGGGCGCGAAGTCACGATCGATCATGCGTGTCGCCTTGTGGTCGAGCACCGCGGAACCCGCCAGTCCGCCGGCGAGGACCCGCGTCGCGGCCTCGGTGTCCACGTCGTGCGCCTCGAGAAAGACGATCGCCTCCGCGAGCGCCTCGATGTTGGCGGCCACGATGAGCTGATTGGCAGCCTTCACCATCTGCCCGCTACCGCTAGGACCGACGTGCACCACGGTGGCGCCGAGGACGTCGAGAACTGCCGCGGCGCGTGCGAACGCGTCGTCGGAGCCGCCGACCATGATCGACAGGGTGCCGGCCACCGCACCCTCCTCACCACCCGAGACCGGCGCGTCGAGAAATGACATCTCTGCCGCGGCGGCCGCCTCGGCCATGCGGATCGCCACGTCCGGGCGGATGCTGGAGAAGTCGACGATCACGGTCCCCGGTGCGGCGTGTGCGAACACTCCGTCGTCGCCGGTGAGGACGAGCTCGACATCGGCGGAGTCGGGCAGCATCAGCGCGACGATGTCCGCACCGGCGACCGCCGCGGCGATCGAATCAGCGCGCCGCCCACCGGCTTCCACCAGATCCGCCGCCTTCGCAGGCGTACGGTTGACACCCGTCACCGTGTGCCCGGCGCGCACCAGATTGATCGACATCGGACTCCCCATGATGCCCAGACCGATGAATGCGATTGTGGCCATACGGCTTTCCTCCTTCAAGACAAGGTCTTCCCCGACCACCTCAGACGGGATAGCCGGCGATCCAATCGAATGTGTCGCGGCGGGTTGCCCGGTACTCCAGACTGATCCAGCCCTCATACGACGCGTGGGCGAGGTGCCGGAGATGGTGCGCGAGATCGAGCGCGCCGGTCCCGGGTTCGCCGCGACCGGGGGCGTCAGCGATCTGTACATGCCCGATGCGGCGGGCGTATCGGTCGATGACCTCATCGAGGTTCTCGCGGTTGACGGCGAGGTGATAGAGGTCGGCGAGGAGCTTCACATTGGATGCACCGTAGTCGCCGACCACGCGGTCGGCGACGGCCAGTGCGTCGGCGGCATGGGTCAGCGGGTAGGCGGGGACGGCGCTGAGCGGTTCGAGCAACACGTCCGCGCCGATCGTCGCCGCACGGCGGGCCGCGAACGCGAGATTCTCCGCCGCGAGCGCATCCTGGGCGTGCGCGTCGAGACCCTCGACACGATTCCCGTACAGGGCGTTGAAACCGACGGTACCCAGTCGGTCCCCGATACCGATCGCGACGTCGACGCTGTCGCGGAACTGCGCCGAGGTCGTCGGGTGCGAGAGCACACCGCGATCTCCCGCGGCGAGATCGCCTGCGGCGAAGTTCAAGTGGGTCAATCGAACCCCGGCGTCGGCCACCGCGCGAACAAATGTCTCCACGTCGCGGTCGGCGGGCACCGCGACGTCGAACGGCCACCAGAACTCCACCGCGCCGAATCCGGCCGCACGTGCGGCCCGCGGACGCTCGAGCAACGGCAGATCGGTCAGCAGGATCGAGCAGTTGACGGTCAGTCGGCCCATGTCCATAGCGAGATCAACATACTCCGTCGCAGTACGCTTGAAATCCATGAGCGACGACCCAACCTCGCCCGAGGGCGTGGTGCGCGCCTTCTACGCTGCCTACAGTGAGTCGGCGCCCGAACG
This sequence comes from Gordonia sp. NPDC003429, assembly GCF_053588575.1. Classification (NCBI taxonomy): domain Bacteria; kingdom Bacillati; phylum Actinomycetota; class Actinomycetes; order Mycobacteriales; family Gordoniaceae; genus Gordonia; species Gordonia sp. NPDC003429. Next base: position 5,751 of record NZ_JBSFQF010000029.1, on the reverse strand, counting down.
ATTCGACGACATCGTCGGCGACGGCTACACCGATTACGGGCACAATCCGCCCGGCCGGGGACCGCAGGGCGCCCGCGACGATTACGAGCATGCGGTGGCCATGGTGGGCGGCGCCATCCACTACGACATCGACGCCCTGGTGGCGCGTGACGACACCGTGGCGGTGGCGTGGACGGGCCACCTGCCCACCGGCACCACCGCCCGCGGCCTGAGCCTCTACGTGGTGCGCGACGGCAAGCTCGCCGAGACACGTCACGCCCCCATCGGACCCCCGCCCACCTCATGACCCAACCCGGCAGGCTGGTGTTCTTCTACGGACCGATGGGCGCCGGCAAATCCACCCTGGCCCTGCAAACGCATTTCAACCAGAGCCAGCAGGGCCGCGTGGGCATTCTGCTCACCAAGCACGACCGATCGGGGATGGCGCTGGTGACCAGCCGCATCGGACTCGAGGCCGAGGCGGTCATGATCGACGACCACACCGATGTGCACCGCGTGGCCACCGAGGCCAGGCACGGCGCGGGACTGGATTACCTGGTGTGCGACGAAGCGCAATTCCTCACCCCCACGCAGGTCGACGAACTCGTCCGCGTCGCCGACTCCGACGGCGTCGACGTCTTCACCTACGGCCTGCTCACCGACTTCCGTTCGGTCCTGTTTCCCGGTGCGGCACGACTGGTGGAGGTGGCCGACGAAATGCACCGCATCCAGACCGTGGTGCTGTGCTGGTGCGGGCGCACCGCGTTCCTCAACGCGCGAATCGTCGACGACCGGATGGTGCGCGAGGGTGACCTCGTCGCCATCGGCGACACCACGGCCGGCGCGATCAGTTATCGCGCGTTGTGCCGCCGACACTACTTCGAGGGCCGGGCTGCACGCTGATCGAGACTCACGCCGAAATATCCGAATCCGACTGCGCCGCACCAAGTTCTGCGGCCGGGATCCGCGGCAGCCGTTGCGCGACGAGGAGTCCGAGCAGGGCCAGGAACGCGGCGAGCAGAATCGACTTCTTGATCGCCGTGATCGCCGAATCCCGGTAGTGGTCCTTCAGCGTGGCGACCTCGCCCTGCGGAATGCGGTTGGCGCGGGCGACGTCGTCCAATCGATCCGCGGGCAGTACGTCGACGCCGTCGGCGGAGGCGTCGGCGACGAGGCTCTTGGTCTGGGCGGACACCGCGGAATCGGACTGCACGGCATCGTTGAAGCCGCTCGAGAGCGAACCGATCAGCAACGCGCCCAGCAATGCCACGCCGACCGACATACCGATGTTCTGCGCGGTTCCCTGCAGGCCACCCGCCTCGCCTCGGTCCCTGTCGCCCACCGACGACATGATCACGTTGCCGAGTTGGGAGGCCACGAGCCCGAAGCCCGCGCCGAAGACCGCCATGCCGATCCCGAAGAGCAGTCCGTTGAGTTGCGGATCGATCGTGGACACCAGCACGATCGATCCCGCGGCGACGAGCACCAACCCGAGCGACACCACGGTGCGCGGCGACTGTGTGCCCGCGAAGCGGGGACTCACGAACGCCGCCAGCAGCATGGCCACCGACATCGGTGCCAGCCTCATCCCGGTCTCGAACGCGTTGTATCCGAGGACCACCTGGAGGTAGATGGGGATGACGAAGAACACGCCGCCGATGATCATCTGCTGCGCGGACAGCATGCTCAATCCGTTGCGCAGCTGGAGTTTCCGGAGCAGATCGGGATGCATGAGCGGGACGTCACCGCGGGCGATCACCCGGCGTTCCCAGGCGAAGAATCCGATCAGGACGAAGATGCCCGCGGCGATCATGAAGGGAACCACCGAGAATCCGAACGGCGTGATCTCGTGGCCGGCGATGGTCAGCGCACCGCTGGGCTTGAGGAAACCCCACGTGCCCGCCTGGACCATGGCCAAGACGATGAGGCCCAGACCGATCGCGGAGAGCGCGGTGCCGCCCCAGTCCATCCGGCGGGACGTGGCCCGCGCGGTGTCGGCGATCACCCGCACACACAGGATCACCCCGATACAGACCACCGTTTCGGCGGCGAAAACCACTCGCCAGGTGAGGTTTTCGGTGACCCACCCGCCGATCAGCGGGCCCGCCGCCGCACCGGCCGCGGCGACACCACCGAGCACGCTGTAGGCCGTGGCGCGGTCCTTGCCGGAGTAGTTGCCGGCGGTCAGCGAGATGATCGCCGGCATCACCATCACCGCGCCCGCACCCTCGATGAACGACCAGCCGAACAACAGGACGCCGATGTTGGGACTGAGCGCGGTGATCAGTGAGCCCGCCCCGTACACGGCCAGGCCCACCGCGAACACGCGCCGACGACCGAACATGTCGCCGAGGCGCCCCCCGAAGAGCATGAACGAACCCATCACCAGCGTGTAGAGCGTGATCGCCAACTGGACCGCGGTGATCGTGGTGTCCAGATCGGCGACCACGCTCGACACCGACACGTTCATCACGGTGGTGTCGAGCACCATGATGAACTGGGCGGCGCACAGGATCAGCAGCACGCCCCAGCGCTTCATGCAGGAGACGTTACTGCCACATCGGCGCCGTGCGCGTCACCCGAACCGAATGACTCCGCGGATGTTGCGGCCCTCCCGCATGTCGTCGTAGGCGGTGTTGATCTGGTCGAGCGTGTACGTCCGGGTGACGAGTTCGTCGAGCTTCAGCTTGCCGGCCCGATACATGTTGAGCAGCATCGGCATTGCCTCGCGCGGCGACTTCATACCGTAGAGCGCCCCTTGGATGCGCTTTTGCATCATGGCGAGAATGTTGGCGTTGACCCCGGGGATCACGCCATCCTCGGCTTCCGGGCTGACCCCCGTGACCACCACCGTTCCCGCCTTGCGGGTGGCGGCGAAACCCTGGCCGATGAGTTCGTTGGTCACGATGCTCGCGGTGAGGATCACGACGTCGGCGCCCTGCCCGTTGGTGAGTTCCGCGACGCGGCCCATCGATTCCTCGATCGACCCGAACGCCTCGGTGGCGCCGAAATCGACCGCCCACTTCTGTTTGTCGGCCACCGGGTCGACAGCGATGATGTGCGCGGCCCCGCTTTCGCGGGCACCCTGCACCGCATTCATGCCGACGCCACCGACACCGGCGACGATCACCACGTCGCCGCGCTGCACATTGCCCGCGGTGGTGGCCGAACCGAAGCCGGTCTGCACGCCGCACGCGACGAGGCAGGCGATCTCGAGGGGAACATCCTTGTCGATCTTCACCAGCGACATCTGGTCGTACACCTGCCACTCGGAGAAGGTTCCCAGCAAGCCCATGGTCGCGACGTCCAGGCCGTCGTCGGAATGCATCCGGTAGGTGCCGTCCATCTGGTGGCCGATCAGGATCAACGCCCCGTTGTCGCAGAGGTTCTGCATTCCGGCGGCACACCAGCGACATCGACCGCACGACGGGATGAAGGAGGTCAGGACGTGATCACCCACCTCGAAGCCGGTGACGTTCGGGCCCACCTCCCGCACGATGCCCGCACCCTCGTGGCCGCCGACGACGGGCAGGTGCCCGGCGCTGATGTCGCCGTGCGAGATGTGGTCGTCGCTGTGACAGAGGCCCGTGGCGACCATCTGTACCAGCAGTTCGCCGTCCTTGGGGGCGTCGAGTTCGAGCTCTTCGACCGACCATTCGCCGGGTGCCTCCCGCAGTACGGCAGCGCGTGTTCTCATTTTCTTTCCTCCTTCGACCTCGCCGGTTCGGCGATGTGACCTGAGTCTCAATCGGAGGATATGACACGGTGTGCCATAACAGTGCGGATTTCGATAGGACATCAAGCCGTCAGGTCACGCCGCTTGGTCTGTGCGTGTCGGCCATGATGGAGCGATGGCACACGACGCGGGCGGGCGGCCGGCCACCACCAGCGCACACCAACTCGCCGCGCAGGCCCAACGACTGTTCCTCGAGAACGGCTTCGATCAGACCAGCGTCGAAGACATCGCGACGGCCGGAGGAGTGAGCCGCCGGACGTTCTTCCGCTACTTTCGGACCAAGGCCGATGTGATCTGGGTGGAATCCGACGCCGAGCACGCGCACTTCGAGCGGCTGCTCGCGACGGCGGAACCCGGGATGGATCCGTGGGATGCCGTGGCACAGGCCTACATCGGATCGATCGATCACGGCCGTGCCGAGGACGAATGGGCCCGGCACCGCGCCCAACTCATCCTCAACGAGCCGGCCGTGCAGTCCCAGGCCTGGGCGGTGTATCGGCGATGGCGGCACACGGTGGCCGGCTTCGTGGCCGACCGCAGCGGTAGCACCGCACGCGCCCGCCTACCGCTCGCGACGGGCCATTGCGCGAACGCGGCAGTTGTTGCCGCACACGAACATTGGCTCAATCACCCCGACCTCGCGCTCGACGAGTGCATGCGCACCATGTTCGAACTCATGCGGCCGCGCGAGCCGGAGTGACCGACGGCCGGGTCAGGGCAAGCAGATACTGATGTTCGACGAACCCACCGGCACACTGATGCAGACCGAGAAGGCGTCCTGCGGTTCGATGAAGCCGCGCGAGTCGAGTGGAGCCGCCGATGCGGCGGGGGCGGCGACCGCGGCGAACGATAGGGCCGCCGCGGCCGAGGCTGCGGCAATCACAAGTCTGCGCTTCATAAGGACTCCTCAGTGGCGACGTGGTGGCAGCGTCGTTGCTGCGGCAATCCTACGGGAGTTCGATGCGGCGGCGACCGTCACGCACCTGCCACCGCGCGGCGACGTGCGTGCGGCCGCCCGGTGCGGTGACATCGTCGAGCAGATGCCAGGTCGCCAGCGCCCGGGCCGGCGTGACGTTGAGCAGCACGAATCCGTGCTGATCGAGTTGGGCCCATTTGACGTGGCGGTTGATTCCGCGCAGGGCGTCGACCGCGAATCCGAGGCTCCCGTCGGGCAGATAAAGCGTTTCGCCGATCGTGTTGGCGGTCACCGACGGCCCGACGAACTCGACACCCGCGGTCTGGCCTGCCGGGTAGGCGGCGGCGTCGAGGGGGAGGTCGTTGGCCCACGAGGTGTGGATGTCCCCGGTCATGAACACGGGGTTGCGCACGTTGTGACGGGTGATCGCCGAGAAGAGGGTGGCGCGATCGTGGCTGTAGCCGTCCCACTGGTCGGGGTTGACCACCACCCCTTCGTGCGGCAGGCCGATCTTCTCCGCCAGTGCGCCGGTGAGATTCGCGTCGAACGGCGGAAACAGCAACGGGGACAACATCACCGGGTTGCCCACGAGCTGCCAGCGGGCCGTCGACGTGGTGAGGGCGTTGATGAGGTGATCGAGCTGGGCCTTGCCGGTGATCGTCGCCGACGGCGAATCGATTGCGCTGCTGAAGAGTCCGGGCTGGCGGGTGCGGTAGGTACGCAGGTCGAGCATGGTGAGATCGGCCAGGGACCCGAAACGCAGGGTGCGGTAGAGGTGCGGATCGTCGAGATTGCCCGACCAGCGCACCGGCATCCATTCGGTGTACGCCTGAAACGATGCCCGCTTGCGCACCTGCCATGGACCGTCGCGCGTGGGGTCGTGCGGGTTGTCGCCGGTGGCGCCGTCGCGGTAGGCATTGTCGGTGAGCTCGTGATCGTCGACGGTGCAGATCCACGGATGGAGCCGGTGGGCCTCTTGCAGGTCCGGGTCGGTGCGCTGCGTGGCCAGTCGCAACCGGTAATCGGGCTCTTCCTGATTCAGAGTGCATCGAGGCGTTCTGCGAGTTGGCCAGAGTGGATCAGTGACCGCAAGATGTAGTGGCTGAGGTTGCGGAATCCG
>NZ_JBSFQF010000028.1:0-19926 GCF_053588575.1 Gordonia sp. NPDC003429 | reverse complement strand
ATCACGCAGGCCAAGAGCCGGGGCCGCAGAATTCGCCATAGCCAATTCTCTCAAACCACGAACCATAAACTAATTAACGACACGCGACACTAGGGGAGGGTTATCCTTCCCCTACTTTCGTGCCGGTCCCCTAGGTGCAAGTGGGGGAAGACACCAAAAGTGGGGGAAGGAAATCCTTCCCCCACTTTCAGCAGCAGCCGGCCCGCCCAGCCCACCCCGCCCCGCCCGCGACAGCCGTCACACCAGGCTGTCGTCGACCACGTCGTCGGCGTCGTCGACGCCGAAGGTGGTGAAGGCGGTGTGCCGCGGTAGGCGGTAGGCCTCACGGCCGAGCACCGCGTTGAGGATGCGCGCGTTGCGTACCGCGCCGATGTCGAGGTTGGGCGCCGACACCCCGTGGCTGTGCAGTTCGGCATTGGCGACGAACAATCGGCCCGCCACCGCCGGATCGGTGGTGGCGATCGAGTGATCGATCTCGACCACGGGCCGGCCGGATGCGTCGCGCCGCAGGTACGGCTCCACGGGCGCGAGGAAATCGGCCCGACGATCGCGGTAACCGGTGGCCGCGATCACCAGGTCGGTCACATGGGCCAGGGGGGTTCCGGTGTCGCAGTGGCGGCCTCGCACACGCAGTTTGCCGTCGCCGAGGACGTCGACGCGCTCCACGGCCGCGCCGTTGCGCAGCTGAACCGGCCGCGGCTTGTCGGTGAGCTGCCTGCGGTAGAGCAGATCGTGCAGTCGGTCGAGGGTGTCGGTGGAGATGCCCTTGTGGAACTGCCAGTGCGTCGGAACCACCTCGTCGCGCTTGGCCTCGGGCAGGCTGTGGAAGTAGTCCATGTAGGCCGGCGTGGTCATCTCCAGCGACAGCTTGGTGAAGTCGAGCGGGGCGAACCACGGGGTACGCGTCCACCACCGCACCGCCGGGCCGCCGTCGAGGTTCTGCTCGAGCAGGTCGATGACGATCTCGGCGCCGGACTGGCCGGAGCCGATCACCGTCACCGTGTCGGCAGCGTGCGCCGCCTCCTGGTGATACAGGTACTCCGAACTATGCACCACCGCAGGCGATGTCGACGACAACTCGGCCGGGATGTGCGGCTCGGTGCCGATGCCCAGCACGATGTGACGCGCCCGGATGGTGGACGTGCCCGCGGGTGTACTGATGGCCACCGCGAAGGAATCGTCGGCCGCGTCCCAGGTCACCTCGTCCACCGTGGTGGAGAACCGCAGCGAATCCAACCGGCCGATCGACCACTGCAGATACGCCTCGTACTCGACGCGGGTGGGAAAGAAGTCCTCGCGCACCAGGAACGGGTAGAGCCTGTCGATGTCGGCCATGTAGGCGAGAAACGACATCGGGTGCGTGGGATCGACCAGCGACACCAGGTCGGACAGAAAGCTCACCTGCAGTGTGGCGTCGGGGAACATCAGTCCCGGATGCCAGCGGAATTCGTCGCGTGAATCGACCACCAGCACATCGAGGTCGTCGATCGTCGACGCCAGCGCGGCAAGACCGAGGTTGAACGGTCCGCAGCCGATGGCCAGGATGTCGACGGTGTCAGTGTCCTTCATACTTCCTCATCTCGTGATGATCGTGGTATCGCCGAAGCGCGTCTGCGACGTCTCGACTTCCATTCCGACCCTGGTGATCTCGTCGAACAGCGCGTCGATGCTCTGCTCGCTGGTCTCCGGGTTGAGCAGGGTGAGCTTGAGGCACACCGCCGGCACCGCCTCCCCGCGCACCCGCACCTCGGTCCGCCCGATCAGCGCGGTGCCCGAACTGATCAGCCTGCGGCGCAGTTCGGCGTTCACCGTGTTGGAGTCCTGGCAGCGGTAGCGGAATACCACCGTGGTGAGTGTCACCGGTGCCACCATCTCCAGTTGCAACTCGGTGGCGATGCGACTCTCGGCGTATCGCGCCAGTTCGTGGCAGGTGTCGAGCATCGACCCCAGCCCGCCACGCCCGAACGCGAGCAGTGTGGCCGCCACCTTGAGTACGTCGGGACGCCGGGTGGTCTGCAGGGTGAGCCCGAGCAGTCCGCCGTAACCGGCCTCCTCGTCGTCCTCGGGGTTGAGATACGACACCGAACGGTTCAGCGACGCGAAACGACTCTCGTCGGCCAGCAGCAGCACGCTCGCCGCGGCCGGCTGCCAGCCCACCTTGTGCAGATCCAGCGTCACCGAATCCGCACGGTCGAGCCCGCCGAGCAACGGTGCCAGTCTCGACGAGAACAACGCTCCGAATCCGTAGGCGGCGTCGACGTGCAGCCAGATCCCATGTCGCCGTGCGATGTCGGCGATCTCCGGCAGCGGGTCGACGGTGCCGAAATCGGTGGTGCCCGCGGTCGCCACGATCGCGACGGGTGTGTGAGAGTCCGCACGCTCACCGATGGCCGCCTCCAGCGCCTCGGGAATCATCCGGTGATCGGCGTCGACGGCCACCGGGATCACCGCCGACTCGCCCAATCCGAGTGCGGCACAGGCCCGGTTGATGGAGAAGTGAGCCACCGACGAGCAGAACACCACCGGCCGCACCAGATCTCGTACCCCCGCGCGCCGGACGTCGATTCCCCGCCGGCGGGCGGTCTCGTCGCGGGCGACGAGCATGGCGAGCAGATTGGAGTACGAGCCGCCCGGTCCGAACACGCCGCCCGACGTCTCCGGAAGCCCGGCCAGACGTGCCAGCGATGCCACCGTCCAGCGTTCCACCGCGAGGGTGGCCGGACCCGAATCATAGGTGTCCAGTGAGGCATTGGTGGCGCTGGCCAGTGCGTCGGCGATCACCGCGACGGTCAACGGCGGTGGCTGCAGGTGCGCGGCGCACAGCTGATGGGTGAGGTCGAGGCCGTAGCGGGCGATGAGGTCGCCGAGTGTGGTGAGCGCACCGGTGGCGCCCATCCCGGTCTCGGGGATCGTCGGTGCGCCGAGTTCGGCGGCGATCGCGAGCATCGTCTCGTCGGGTGTGCCCACCGGCAGCGGGTCGCCGTGGTGGCTCACTGCGGTGGCCGCGGCGAGATCGGTCAGGCCCCGCCCCACCTCCGACCACCCCGACCCGGGACGCGCAAACAGGGTCATGCGATCTCCTCTGTGAACGTGAATGTGTGGACGCTGCTTGCTGTGTCGCGGATCCGGGTCCAATCGGTCACGACGTCGACGTACCCGCCGACCGCCCAGAGTGGTGCCTGGTCCTGAAAATGCGGGGTGCCGGGCGCCCCGTCGGCGCCCAGAGGCACGATCCAGCGGCTGTGGTCGCGGGTGTCGAGATCCCACACGTAGCGGGCGGTGGAACCGAGATTGCAGGTGTGTACCCCGAATCCGACGGCCGCGGCGTTCGCGAAGACGCATTCGGCGTCGCCGGCCAGCGGCAGCGGGTCGGGACGTACCGCGCGGGACAACTCGGGATGACGGGCGGTGGCACCCACCAGATCGAATCCGTGTACCGGCGCCAGCGTGTGCACCTGCGACCAGGAGGGCAGTGCGGTGGCGTCGTCGATCAGCTCACCGGTGGACTCGACGGCGTCGCGCAGCACGGCGGCGACGTCGACCCCGAAGGCCGGTGCGTGCCGCATCACCGCGTCGAGCGCGGCCGCCATCCGGGGTTGCGGTACGAACCACGGGTCGAAGACCGGACCGAACGGATGTGGTTGCGCGAGAGCTGAGAACGCGGGATGGCGGGTCAGTGCTGCGACGAACCGAGACCGCACCTCGGCGAACAGGTAGGCGTCGCTACTGTCGGCGGCCATCTGCCGGTCCCAACCACTCAGCCGGTCGCGGACCGCTGCGCCGCCCGCCGAGAGACCGGTGAGCGTGTCGAGCACATCCAAGATCGTCTCCGCCGAATCAAGCCGGACGTCGCGGGAGATCCGTTCGCAGTCGTCCACCGACACCGGAGCGGTCGTGCGGAGCAACTCGTCGATCCGGTGCGCGCGGTGCGGCGCCACGCATTCGGTAGAAACCGGCTGCAGCGCTAGGCAATTCGAGATTCGCTGGTTGGCGATCACCGAATACGTGTCGACGGTGGGATCGAAACCGGGGTCGGGCTGGGCGTATCCGTCCCAGCGGTGCCGCGGCTCCCAGCCCGGCACCGGCAGCCAGTAGTTCTCCGCGGCGCGGCACGGCATAGCACCGATCACGTGGTGGGTGACGGTGCCGTCGGCGTCGCCGATCACGATCCGGTTCACCGGTTCGGACCAACTACATAGTGCGGCAACCACATCGGTGGTGGTGTCGGCGTAGAGCAGATCCAGCGGCGCGTCGAACGTGATGTCGGAATCGCTGAGCATCGGGGTGCGCAGGCTCAGCGCGAACCCTTCGTCGGCGCCGCCGAACACCACGGTTCCGTTCGGTGTGTCGACGATCTCCACGGTCACCGGGTCGGCGTCGCGCACCGCGATCTCTTCGTGGCGGGTCGGCGCGGTGTCGAAACCCGACGGGGTGCGCACCGCCACGGCGTCGTCGACGCGGCACAGTTCCTCCAGGTACAGGTCCTGATTGTCACCCATCCCGTTGGTGATGCCCCAGGCCACCGATCCGTTGTGGCAGAAGTGCGGCAGGCCGGGCACACCGGCGAACGCGAATCCGGCGACGTCGAAGTCGGGACAGGAGAGGTGGCTTTGCAGGTAGACGCCGGGCAACTCGAGGAACCGATGCGGATCACCGGCGATGAGCGGGCTGCCCGATGCGCTGCGCGCCGCGGCGACGCCCCAGGCGTTCGACCCGGAAAGCCCGCCGCCGACGGTGCTGTCGGGAACGGCGCCGGCGCCCACCGGCTCACCACTGTCGGGTGTCCTCGCCAACCGCGCCACCACGTCGTCGATGAACTCGGGGGTCGGTGGCGCGGGAGCGTCGGACGCCAGGTCGGGGCCCTCGAAGTTGAACAGCGACAGCCCATCCGGTCCGAGGGCCGCGCACACGTGGGCGCGCCACAGCTTGGTGGTGAACCGTCCGAACAGGATGTTGTGCATGATGAACACCGAGATCGGTGTCCACGGCTGCCACGGGGCGGGCCGATGGCCCAGCGCATCGAACTCCACTGCGGTGGCCTGGGCCAGCGTGCTGTTCACCCCGTCGGCGTAGGCGCCGACGAGCCGTCGGGTGCGGGGGCTCGACGCGGCCAGAACACGCCGCGCGGCGCGGTCGATCTGTGCGCGACGGGCGAAGCGATCCCACCCGAGTGTGTACCCGCCGAACGCCTCGGCGGTGCGACCCTCGGCGCGCAGCCGCATGAACTCGATCTGCCAGGCGCGGTCGAGGCCGCAGGCGCGTCCCTGTCCGAACAGGGCGGCCGCGGCCGAGCCCGCACGGATGTGCGGGATGCCCCAGCCGTCGCGGATGATCTCGTCGGTGTGTGCGGTGAGCGTCATGTGCGCATCAAATCCCTGTGCGCGGCAATAGGGTTGACCAGCCGATGATCGGTGTCGACGATCGAGGAGTAGGAGTCCTCGATGTTCACCATCCGCCGGTTGTTGCCCAGTTGCAGCCGGTTCATGTGGATGGCGCCGAAGTCGGGCGCGAACAGATCCCAGGTCGCGAATCGGTCGGCCAGTTCGGGATGGTCGCGTTCGAACTCGAGCAGATCCTCGGCGACGATGCTCCAGAAGGTGTCGTCGGAGAGGATGCCGTGGGCGTGGAACAGTTGCGCCAGCGGCCGCAGGAAGTCGTCGAAGACGTCGGAGAGCACGCCGAGATTGCCCAGTTCGGCGGGTTCGTCGACCACTGCGCGGCGACATGATTCGGGGAGATCCACCGGATCGTCGTAGATGGACACCTCTTCGCCGATGTCCTTGAGCACCGCGCGAACCGGAATCCCGTTGGCGACGACGAGGATCAGGTTCTCCCCGTGTGGCGAGAACTTCAACCCGTGACGGTAGAGGAGGTAGGTGATCGGCCGCAGGTAGGCACCGAGGTAGGTACGCAGCCAGGTGGCGGCGTCGACGCCGGACTCCGCGACCAGCGCCGCCACGAACGACCTGCCCAGATGGTCGACGTGCAGCAGCGAGGCCATCGTCATCAGCCGCTCACCGTCGTCGAGGCGGGGCACCGGACTTTGCCGCCAGAGTGCGGAGAGCACCTTGCGATACTCCGAGCCCGGTCGGGTGATGGCGGTGAACGTGGGACTGCGGTAGCCGATGGCGGCCACCTCGTAGATGATCTCGAAGCCGATCGACGCCAGATACGGGTCGTCGCCCACCCGGGCCCGCACCCAGTCGTTGATGAGCGGCGTGGTGCGCATGTAGTCCGCCGACATGCCGCGGGTGAAGCCCATGTTGGTGATCGACAGCGACAGTTTCACGTAGTGGCGCGACGGGTGGTCGATGTTGAACAGCGTGCGGATGGACTGCTGGGGTTGATAGCGATCGGGCGCTTCACCGAGCAGAACCAGGTCACGCGAGGCGATGTCGGCGGCGTAGAGTCGCGTGGCCTTCTCTCGCCACTGCCACGGATGCACGGGGAGATAGTGATAGTCGGCCCGGTCGAGGCCGAGGCGGTCGAGCGTCTCATCGAATCGGGTCAGGGTGCCTGCACCGAGTTCGGTGCGCAGCAGATCCTGGTAGTCGACCCCGGACATCGCGGCGACGTCGCAGTTCTCCCGTCGCGCCGCCACCCACGACAGCCGAAAGCGTTGTCCCGCTTCGGGTGCGTAGCGCGCCACATCGTCGGCGTCGAATCCGAGACGGCCCGCATTCGCGACGATGCACGGATGCCCCTCGGTCATGGTGCGTTCGATGGTCTGGAAGTCGGCGCCCACCAGTTCGGTCGCGGTGATGCGCAGGGGCTCGTCGCGGTCGGCCCCGATCGACAGGGTGTTGACGAACTCTTCGAGATACTCCGGGACGGAGTCGGGCCCGATGCCCAATGCGCTGCGCACGTCGAGAAGCAGGTCAATGGCGTTGACGGGCAGCGTGTTTCCGTCCCGGATACGTCGAATCGACGACTCGTCCACACTCCAGCTGTCGAGGGCGAGGCGCTCGGCGTCGAAGTGGTACTGCGTCGCTCCGTCGTCGGAGACGATCACGTAACCCCCATTGCCGGTGTGCTGTGGGACCAGCATGCGTTCGTGGCAGAACTCGGCGAGGATCTTGCGGGCCATCCGCAGGTGATAGACGGCCCAGAATCCGGTGCCGGCCGGTGCGTCGACGACCCCGGTGGCGGTCACGCGCGCTGTCCCGACATGAAATCGGCTCGCGCGCAATAACTCAGCCGCGCCGTCTTGTTTCCCACCGGGTAATCGCCGGCCACCCGGAAACCGACGGCGGCGTTGAGCCGGTGCACCGCGTCGTTACGCACATCGGGTTCGACGACGACGCGTTGTGCCCCCGCCTCGTCGAACGCCGCCCGCATGATGTGCCGCATCACCGCCTCGGTGAAGCCGGGCTTGCGCTGTTCGCTGTGCGCCACCAGCAGGTGCATCCCGACGTCACCGTCGGCGTGGACGTACCCGGTGCCGGGCTCGGCGAGCTCGCTGGTCGTCGGATCGTAGAGTTCGAAGAGGAACTCGGGACGGTCATCGCAGTAGCCGATCCGCATCCCGTAGACCGAATCACCTGCCGCAGCACAGTTTTCGTCGATCATCGTGGCGACGTCGTCCACCGACGCATCGAGCATGTCCCAGAACCGGGCCTTGGGATGGGTCAACCATCCGTGGAGGGTTTCGGTGTCGCGGGTCGTGTCGATGCGGGTGGACTTCAGTCGATAGTCCGCCGGAACGAATGACGTCATGATGGGAAGTTAGCATAGCCTATGCTATCTACCACCACACCAGAGGAGCGCATCGATGTCGCAGAACAGTGCAGTGATCGGCGAGCAGGGAGTCCGCGACAGTCTCGCGGCCACGATCAGCGCGGCCATGCTCGCCGACCGCGGGTTCCTCTCGGTCTACGACGGTGAGACCGACGAGTGGACGAGCCTGTCCTGGCCGGAGGTGCATGCCCGGGCCGAGCAGATCGCCGCGCAACTGATCGCCGACGCGCGGTCACAGGGCCGCACGCCCGGCGCGCTCGGACTGGTCGGCGATCCCACCCACGATCTGGTGGCCGCCATCCACGGCGCGTGGCTCGCCGGTGTGGCCGTCTCCATCCTCCCGGGTCCGACGCGCGGCGCGCAGCCGGAGCGCTGGGCGCAGAGCACATCCGAACGGTTCGCCCGGATCGGCGTCGACACCGTGCTGGGTGCCGGCACCGAACTCGACCTGCTGAGCAGCCATCCCGGTGCCCTGCGCATCGCGCCGGTCGGTGAGTACGCGCGCCACACCGACACCACCGGATTCCGTCCCCGGCACGTCGATCCCGATGCCGCCGCGGTGCTGCAGGGCACCGCGGGCTCCACCGGAGAACCCAAGACCGCGGTGCTGTCGGTCTCGGCGGCCCACGCCAACGCCGCCGAGATCGTCTCCCGGCGCCGCATCGCCGACGGCGACGTGGGGCTGAGCTGGCTGCCGCTCTACCACGACATGGGCCTGACCTTCGTGATGGCCGCGATGGTGAGCGGGATGCCGCTGTGGTTGGCGCCCAACTCGGCGTTCGCCGCCGCGCCGTTCCGCTGGACGCAGTGGCTCTCCGAATTCGGCGTCACGGTCACTGCCGCACCGAATTTCGCCTACGACATCCTCGGTCGCTACGCCCGCCTGCTCGAGGCGGTGGACCTCTCTCGCGTGAAGTGCGCGATCAGCGGCGGCGAACCCATCGACCCCGACGCCTTCGAACGCTTTCTGCGGGAGATGAACCGCTTCGGTTTCGATCCGGCCGCGGCCGCGCCGTCCTACGGCATGGCCGAGTCGACGTGCGCGGTCACCATGCCCCGGCACGGGGAGGGCGCGCACTACGACGAGGTGACCGTCACCCTGCCCGACGCCGACACCACCGTCCGGCGCCGCTACGCGATCCTCGGTGAACCCTTGTCGGGCACGGAGATCCGCATCGTGCCGCCCAGCGTCGCGGCGCCCGAGGTCGACGGCCGCGAGGTGGGGCAGGTGCAGATCCGGGGCCGGTCGATGATGAACGGCTACCTCGGGCGCGATCGCCTGGTGACCGGTGAATGGTTCGACACGGGCGATCTCGGCTATCTCGTCGACGGCCGGCTGGTGATCTGCGGGCGCGCCAAGGAAGTGGTGATCGTCGCCGGCCGCAATCTGTTCCCGGTGGAGATCGAACGGGCCGCGGCGACGGTGGAGGGTGTGCGCCGCGGCGGGGTGGTCGCGATGGCCCGCGCGCAGGGGGCCACGCGTCCCGGGCTGGTGATCGTCGCCGAATATCGCGGGAGCGACGCCGAGGCGGCGCGGGCGTCGGTGGGCGCGGCGGTGGCGTCGGACTGCGGCATCGTCCCCGCCGAGGTGGTCTTCGTCGCGCCACACAGCGTTCCGCGCACCACGTCGGGCAAGGTACGTCGCCTCGAGACCACCGAGATGCTGCGCGCCGGAAACCTGCAGCACATCGACTGACCGGGACGGCACTTCGGCTGTGACCGATCGCATAGTAGGTTCTGCTGAGGCGGAAAGCGGACTGCGCGGGAGGTGACACGAGGTGACGCCGGTGTACCGGGATGCATTGGGCTCCGATTTCGATCGTCTCCACCCCAACGTGGCGTGGCGCTACTCCATCGACTCGACGTCCGGAGTGGCGCAGATGGGCGCGGGGATCTTCGAGTCGGTGTACGTCTCGTCCGCGTTGCCGCCGCCCGTGACCTGGTTCTACGCCAAGCGCCACGCGTTTCCGGCGAAGTCGAGCCGGATGGTGCCGTTCACGCAGAACCACTACTGCTACCGCGACGAACTCGACCGTGAATGTCTGGCCGTGCTGCGCACGTTCTCCTACACTTCGGGTAAGCGCGCGCTGAACTCGTTGCTGGTCGCCGGACGTTCCGGCCTCGTCGACTACTTCGGCGACGGCCCCGAACTGCTGTGGCCGATCGAACCCTCGGTGACCCCCGCGGGTGAGCTGCTGCTCGAATCGGGTCCCATGCGGTGGCTGGGCCGAGGACCCAAGGTGGGCATGAAGGGCATGTTCGCCACGCAGATGAAGTACATCGAGGGCTGGGACGACGAACGGCAGCGGTTCCGGTGCGACGCCACCGTCCGCAACCCGGTGTTCGGCGAGATCATCCACTTCCGCGGGTGGTTCACGGCCACCGACCTGGCCTGCACGATGCGTGACATCCCCGACGAGGCGTGGCCGCTGAACCTGATCGAACGCGAGAACTGAGGTTCGCTGCAGGGTGGCCGACGGCACACGGTAGGTTCTGAGGTCATGGCCGTCACCGCGAAAACCGAATTCGACATCGCCGCCCCTCCCGCTGTGGTGATGGAGGTGTTGATGGACATCGAGTCGCTGCCGGACTGGTCCGGCCCGCACAAGGCCGCGAAGATCGTCAGCACCCACGACGACGGCACCCCCGACGAAGCGCTCCTGACCGTCAACGCACTCGGCATCAACGACGAGCAGACGGTCAACTACACCTGGACCGAGAACACCTGCGAGTGGACGCTGAGCAAGGCGACCACCCTGTCCGAACAGGACGGGAAATACACCATCACCCCGGACGGCGACGGCTCGCACGTCGAGTTCGAACTCGTCATCGATCTGAAGATCAAGCTGCCCGGCCTCATCGTGAAACGGGGTCAGAAGATCGCCATCGACACCGCGCGCAAGGGTCTGACCGCCGAGGCCGAACGGCGCGCCAAGGGCTGATCGCCGGCGTTGCCGTTCCGTGACCTGAGAACCTGTTCCCGGGCTCACGTCGCGTCCTGCGCAGCGGGTAGGCTGACTACGCGCACGCTCGTGTCCAGTATTGCCAGGAGGCCAATCAAATTGCGTACCAAGGTTTTTCCCGCCCGTGCCATCGTCGTCGTCGGAGGCGGTGCCGGTCTGATCCTCGGCCTCGGGTTGGGTATCGGCGATGCGCATGCCTCCACCACGTGTAGCGCGGCCAACGGTCAGTCGGTGCAACGGGTCGACGGCAAGAGCGGATGTGGCGCCAAGGCCGGGCCCGGCAGCACCTCGTTCGCCGAGGACGCCAGTTCCAGCGGCACCGCGGTTGCGGTGTCCGACAACGGGGGTCACGCCACCGCCCGAAATCTGCAGCCCGGCTCCACCGCGCTGGCCGGTGCCAACTCCGGCGGCACGGCCTACTCCGTCACCACCGGACCGGGCGCGCTGTCGGTGGCGCAGGCCCGCCGCGGCGGCACATCGGTGTCGGTGGGCGGCTGGGGCGGCCAGTCCTACTCGGGGCCCCAGGGAGCAGTGTGCACCGGAGGCTTCGCCGCGGCGGCCGACTCCACCACGGGCAAGGTATGCCTGCGCTCGGGTTCGGTCGATCTGCACAACTGACCGTCGGCGAGTTCACCCCTTCGCTACCCTTCGTTCCCCGGATCCGCATATCGTTGGGTAGTGACCGAGCTACACGATCTTGAAAAAATCGGCCCAGACTTCAGCAAGCTGAATGGACGCGAAGCGCTCCAGGAGCTCGTGAATCTGCATGACACCACGCAGTTCACCGTCAACGACGACGATGACGACGATCCGGTGTTGCTGACACTGCCCGAACGCAACGTGGTGGACACCTGGCGACAGGACTATCCGTACGAGGAGCGCATGAGTCGCCGCGAGTACGAGATCACCAAACGGCGTCTGCAGATCGAGTTGCTCAAGTTGCAGAAGTGGTCGAAGCAGAACGGTCAGCGTCACCTGTTCGTGTTCGAGGGCCGCGACGCCGCGGGCAAGGGCGGCACCATCAAGCGGTTCAACGAACACCTCAATCCGCGTGGTGCGCGGACCATCGCCCTGGAGAAGCCGAGCGAACGCGAATCCACCGAGTGGTACTTCCAGCGTTACGTGCAGCACCTGCCCGCGGGCGGCGAGATGGTGTTCTTCGACCGCTCCTGGTACAACCGCGCCGGGGTGGAACGGGTGATGGGGTTCTGCACGCCGACGCAATACCAGCAGTTCATGGAGCAGACGCCGGCCTTCGAGAAGATGCTCGTCGACGACGGGATCAACCTGGTCAAGTTCTGGTTCTCGGTGACCCCGCTCGAACAGCGCACCCGGTTCGCGATCCGTCAGATCGACCCGGTGCGGCAGTGGAAACTCTCTCCGATGGACCTCGCCTCGCTGGACAAGTGGGACTCCTACACCGCCGCCAAGGAGGCGATGTTCGAGTACACCGACACCGACCACGCACCGTGGACGGTGGTCAAGAGCAACGACAAGAAACGTGCGCGCGTCAACGCGATGCGTCACGTGCTGAGCCTGTTCGACTACGACGGCAAGAATCCCGACATCGTCGGCACGCCCGACCCGCTGATCGTCGGCCGCGCACGCGACGTCGTCGGTGAGTGAGGGTGCGGACATTCTTCAGCGCACTCTTCGGGCTCATCGCGATGGTGGCCATCGTGGTGGCCGTGCCGTCGATCTGGATCACTGAACGCATCGTCGACACCGACGGGTTCACCTCGCTGATAGCGCCCGTCGCCGGCGATCAGCAGGTCAAGGACTACATGGCCTCGCAGATCACCGACCAGATCGCGTCGCAGACGTCGTTGCCCGGCACCCGGGCCCTCGTGGAGCCGCTGGCCCAGCGCTACACCGACAGCGCACAATTCCCCGCCGACTTCCTCGACGTCGTCGCCCAACAGCACGCCTGGCTGTTCGACGAGCCCACCGGCTCGTCGTCGACGATGCAACTCGACATCACCAAGATGGTCAATCGTGTGATCGCGAGTTCGGGCATCGGTATCACCATCAACGGTCCGGTGCTCATCCCCGTCTCCGACGGCGGCACCGGACTGCAGGCCGGTAGCTATCACGACGCGGGCCGGGTGGTGACGGTCGCCGGATACACCTCGGCCGCCGTCGCGGTGGTCGCGGGCCTGCTCGCCCTGTTGATCGGACGCCGTCGCGGCACGGTGCTCGCCTGGCTCGGCGTCGGCGCGGTGCTGGCCGGTGTGACGTGCTGGGTGATCGCGATCTACTACGCGTCCTACGTCAAGGAGAGCATCTCGCCGTCGTCGAACAGCGCCAAACCGGTGGCCGACCTGGTGATCGACACCGCATCGAATCAACTGCAGCACGTGGGACTGATCACCGGTCTCGTCGGTGCCGCAGTGGTGGTGGTGGGCGTCTTGGCGCGCCTCGTGGGCGGTCGTAGGTGACACTGGTGCGGTGACCACCTCCACTCACGGCACGCGGGCCGGTACGCGCATGCGTCGGGTCGCGCGTCGTGTCTGGGCGTGTTTGCGTGGGTCACCGTTGACGTTCGTGTGGCTGGCGGCTCTGGCGGTCACCACATCCGTGCAGCACTCGTTGTCGCCGCAGCAGCTCGACGAGACGCTCGGCAGGCGCTCGACCAACCTGGCCAATCTCGACCACAACCCCGTGCAGGTGCTGTTCTCGAGCCTGTTCTGGATCGACGGGGCGACGTGGCTGCCCTACGCGGTGGCCTTCTGCCTCTTCCACGTACCCGCCGAACGATGGCTGGGCTCGCTGCGGTGGCTGGCGGTGGGTCTCAGCGCCCACGTGCTGGCCACCTACGTCAGCGAGGGAGTGCTCGCCCTCGCCATCCATGAGGGCGTGCGCAGCGCCGACATGGTCAACACCCAGGACGTGGGCGTCAGCTACTTCCTGGCGGGGGTGATCGGGGTGCTCACCTATCACGTCGCGCGCCCGTGGCGCTGGGTGTATCTGGCCGGCGTCGCGGTGTACTACGGGCTGCCGCTGATCACCCACATCAACTTCACCGTGCTCGGCCACGCCACCGCGGCGCTGATCGGCCTGGCCTGGTATCCGATCACCCGCGGTCGGGGTGCGCCGTGGGATCCGCGGACGCTGTGGCGTCGTCGGACAACCGCTCCCACAGGAACTCATACGCCAGCGCAGACTTGAACGCGGCCTGCTTGTTGTCGGCGGCACCACCGTGTCCGCCCTCGATGTTCTCGTAGTAGGAGACGTCGTGGCCGTACTCCTCCAGACGCGCGACCAGCTTGCGGGCGTGTGCGGGGTGCACGCGGTCGTCACGGGTGGACGTGGTCACCAGGATCGGCGGGTAGCCGACGTCGCGGCGCAGATTCTGGTACGGCGAAAAGGGTTCCATGAACGCCCACTCGTCGGGATCGTCGGGGTTGCCGTACTCGGCCACCCACGACGCACCGGCGAGCAGCAGGTGATACCGGCGCATGTCGATGAGCGGCACCTGGCAGACCAGGGCGCCGAACAACTCGGGGTAGCGGGTGAGCATCACCCCCATCAGCAGTCCGCCGTTCGATCCGCCCTGGGCCCCCAGCTGCGCCGGGGTGGTGAGTCCGCGTGCGACGAGATCGGTTGCCACACTGGAGAAGTCCTCGTACACCAGGTGCCGGCCGGCCTTTTGCGCCTGGGTGTGCCAGGACGGGCCGTATTCGCCGCCGCCGCGGATGTTCGCGATGACGTAGATGCCGCCGCGTTCGATCCACGCCTGGCCGGCGACGGTGAGATAGCCCGGGGTCAGCGAGTTCTCGAATCCGCCGTACCCGTAGAGCAGTGTGGGACCGGACTCGACGTCGGTGCGTCGCACCACGAAGTAGGGCACCGCGGTGCCGTCGTCGGAGGTGGCGAAATGCTGTTCGGCGGTCACCGTCGACGCGTCGAAGAACGCCGGGCTGTGTTTGATGACGGTGGTCGGGCCGCCGGAGTTGCCGTGCAGCAGGCTCGGCGGCTCGGTGAACGAGGTTGCCGACCAGAACACCTCGTCGCTGTGGTCGGGGTCGGTGCCGATCACCGACACCGTCGCCATGTCGGGAATTCCCGGCTGCGGCACCGGGTTCCAGTCGCCCAGCGTGCGTACCGTCACTCGGGTGTGCACGTCGTGCAGCGTGGTGACGATCAGATGGCTGCGGGTGAAGGAGTAGTCGACGAGGCTGGTGTGCGCGTCCGGCTCGAACAGGATTCGCGTATCGCGGTTTCCGTCGAGGTATCCGGGGTAGTTGAACACCAGCAGTGTGCCGGGTGAGTAGGTGGGGCCCTCGGCGGTGGGCGCCCACGGGGAGCGGGGCAGCACGAACAGCCAGTCGTGGCGGACCGCGGAGTGTGCGTCGGTGGGGACGTCGATGAGAATGTGCTGACCATCGCGGATCTCGGTGTCACGGATCTCATAGTCGAGGGCGTTGAAGAAGTCGGTGGAGCGGGACAGGAAATGCCGTTCGTAGCCCGGGGTGTCGTCGTAGGCCGCGCCCACCGCCACATCCGACGGTTCGCCGGTGAACACGGTGACCGCCTCCGACAGCGGTGTTCCCCGCGACCAGCGCTTGACCACCCGCGGATACCCGGAGTCGGTCATCGATTTGTGGCCGTCGGGCTGAACACCGAAATCGGTTCCCACATAGACGGTGTCGCGGTCGATCCAGCTGATCGACGACTTGTTCTCGGGCAGGCTGAAGCCGTCGGTCACCCAGGTGCGGGTGGTGAGGTCGAATTCGCGGATCACGCTGGCGTCCGCGCCGCCGCGCGAGAGTGCGATCAGTGCGCGGTCGTAGGTCGGGCGCAGCACGCCCGCGCTTTTCCACACCCAGTTCTCTCCCTCGTCGGCGGCGAGCGCGTCGACGTCGATCAGCACATCCCATTCGGGGCTGTCGGTGACATACGACTCCAGCGTGGTTCGCCGCCACAGTCCGCGGGTGTTGGTGGCGTCACGCCAGAAGTTGTAGAGGTACTCGCCGCGTCGCCGCACATAGGGGATGCGGTCGTCGGTGTCGAGGGCCGCCAGGGTCTCCGCCTCGATGGCGGCGAAGCGGGCCGAACCGGTCAGCCGGTCCACGGTGGGCTGGTTGTGGGCGCGTACCCAGGCCAGCGCGTCGTCTCCGGTGACGTCTTCCAGCCAGAGATAGGGATCGTCGGGGGTGGGGGTCGCGGGGCGCAACGGTTCAGGAGTCGCGGAGCACATCGGTTCAGGATATGTGGTGTGGCCGGACGATAATCTGGGTGAGGTGAGCCAGGCCGACACACTGACACCCGACCGGATCGCGGTGCGTGGCGCCCGGGTGAACAATCTGCGTGGCATCGACGTCGACATCCCGCTGCGCTCGATGGTGGGCGTCGCCGGGGTGTCCGGCTCGGGCAAGTCGTCGCTCGCGCTCGGGGTGCTCTACGCCGAGGGATCGCGACGCTACATCGAGGCGTTGTCGACCTATACCCGCCGCCGCATGTCCCAGGCGCCGCGCGCGGCGGTCGACGACGTGGAGCACGTGCCCGCCGCGCTCGCGCTGCGGCAGCGACCCGGGCCACCCGGGGTGCGCTCCACCTTCGGCACCTCCAGCGAACTCCTCAACGTGCTGCGGCTGATGTTCTCGCGGCTCGCCTCACATCGCTGCCCCAACGGGCATCACGTGCCGCCGACCATCGACGTGGCCGCCGAGCGGCCGTTCTCCTGCCCGGCGTGCGGCGCACCCGTCGAGGCTCCCGGCGCGGAGTCGCTGGCCTTCAACTCCGGCGGCGCGTGCCCCACCTGCAGCGGCACCGGCGTGGTGCGCACCGTGAACGACGACGCGCTGGTGCCCGATCCCGGCAAGACTCTCGACGGGGGCGCGGTGGCGCCGTGGAACATGTTCGGGTTCAACGTCCAACCCGCGATCGCCCGCGAATTCGGGGTGCGCACCGACGTGCCCTGGGCCGAGCTGACCGACGCCGAGCGCGAGATCGTGCTCGACGGCCCGGAGGAGAAGAAGCACATCACGGTGACCTCGCGGAAGGGTCTGCACGACCTCGACTTCACCTTCCGCAATGCCCGGCTCACCGTCACCGAGGAACTCAAACGCGCCGACAACGAGAAGCGGCTGGCACGCGTGCGCCGGTTTCTCACCGAGGGCACCTGCCCCACCTGCCACGGCACCCGGCTCAGCGACGCCGCGCGCGCCCCGCTGATCGAGGGACGCAATCTCGCCGAGATCACCGCGCTACCGCTCGACGACCTGCTCGCCTGGGCGCCGACGGTGCCGTCGAGCTGCCCGCCGGAGATGCAGGCGATGGCCACCGGGCTGGTGGACACCCTGTTCGGGATGGCGCGGCGCCTCGTCGAACTCGGTTTGGGTTACCTCGCGCTCGACCGTGCCTCGTCGTCGCTGTCGACGGGCGAACGCCAGCGCGTGCAACTGGCGCGGGCGGTGCGCAACCGCACCACCGGGGTGCTCTATGTTCTCGACGAACCATCGATCGGGTTGCATCCGGCCAACGTCGACGGTCTGCTCGGCGTGATGAACGACCTTCTGGTCGACGGCAATTCGGTGGTGTTCGTCGACCACGACGTGCAGATCCTGCGCCGCGCGGACTGGCTGGTGGAGATCGGACCCGGGTCGGGTACCGATGGCGGACGCGTCATCGCGCAGGGTCCGGTGGACGCGGTGGCCCACGATCCCGACTCGTTGGTGGGCGGGTTCCTGACCGGCGCGCAACCGGTGGTGGTGCGTACGCCGGTGGCCGCCGGCGAGGTGTTCGCGCTGGGCGCCTTTCACCTGGAGACCGGCGCCATCCACACGGTGCGTCCCCTCACCGTCGACATCCCGCGCGGCCGCCTGGTGGCGGTGACGGGGGTGTCGGGGTCGGGCAAGACGACCCTGGTGCTCGACTCGCTGGTGCCGGCACTGGCGGCTACGCAGTCGGCTTCGGCGGCGTGCATGCCCGGTCACGTCCGGATGCTCGATACCGGTACCTCGTTGTCGGACAAGGGGATACGGGTACACGTCGTCGATGCGACACCGATCGGCATCAACGTACGGTCGACGGTTGCCACCTACTCCGGGGTGATGGACGATCTGCGCCGCGCATACGCCGACACTGATGCGGCGCGCGCTGCCGGGTTGACCGCGTCGGACTTTTCCTACAACACCGGATCGCTGGCGTGCCCGCGCTGCGAGGGCACCGGCGAGGTGTCGCTGGACGTGCAGTTCCTGCCAGACGTCGACATCGTGTGCCCCGACTGCGACGGCAGCCGCTACGCGCCCCGCGCCGACGAGTTTGTCCGCGACGGACTCTCGTTACCGCGGCTGCTCGGCCACACGGTGCGCGACGCCGCCGATCGGGTGGCCGGACTGCCGCGGGTGCGCAAGAAATTGACCGCACTCGACGAACTCGGCCTGGGATATCTGACGCTCGGCGAATCCACGCCCGCGTTGTCCGGCGGGGAGGCGCAGCGCCTGAAACTGGTCAACCAATTGCATCGTGACCAGTCCGACGCCGTGTTCGTGCTCGACGAGCCGAGCGTGGGTCTGCATCCGCTCGACGTGCGGACGCTGCTGCGGGTGCTCACGCGGCTCACCGATCGCGGGGCGTCGGTGATCGTCATCGAGCACGATCTCGATGTGATCGCCAACGCCGACCACGTCATCGACATGGGGCCCGGCGGCGGCGAGCACGGTGGCCGGATCATCGCCACCGGAACGCCGCAGCAGGTGGCGGGCGACGCCGGATCGGTGACCGGGCGTTATCTCGCCGAGCACCTCGGTGGGGAACACGTCAGTCGGGAAACGTCTCCAGAATCCGGGTGAGCTCCGGGCTCGGGGTGATCTCGATGGTCTTGTCGACGATGTCGGTCGCCGAGATCCGCGTGATGGTGTCGCCGTACCAGTGGTAGACGTTGGGCGAGATCGACCAGGCGGCATCGGAGTACGCCTCCGCAGCCAGACGTGCCATCTGGGCGATCGACTCGATCACCGACGACGACTCGATCACGTGGGCGAGCAGGATGTTGCGGTCGGGGACCGCGAACACCACGCCGTAGGGGGCGTCGCGGGCGAACACGCGCGCGGTGAGCGTGGCCATGTTCAGCGCCTTCGACGCGGTGAACACCGACTCGCCGATCACCATCGTCACCGAGCCGTCACCGACCGTGGAGATCTCGTCGATCTGCTCCGCGTCGGTGTTGCGCTGGCCCGCGGCGAACAGTGCGGGTAGGTCCAGTGCGAGAGCGCGGGCGCTGTCGAGGTAGGTGACGGTCTCGGGATAGTCCACACACAGCACCGCGGCGAGGTCGTCGGCGATCGGCCGGGCATACCCGGACATGTCGATGCCGCCCATCTGCAGTGCGTCGACCGGGAGGAGTCTGGTGCGAATCTGCGCCGACAACTGTTCGGCGGTGAGGTCGGCGACCGGGGTCTGATGCTGCGCGCGGGCCATCGCACCGAAATGCTGTTCGACGATGGCGGGCCAGTCGGCCCGTGCGGAGGTGCGGCATTTGGTGACCGCGTTGTCGATGGTGATCCGCGAGCCGTCGACGGCCAACAGGTCGGCGCCGTTGTCGGCGACCACCACCTCCACACCGTTGTGCGCCAGCGCGAGCTGTGCCTGCGAGCGGATCCACGCGACGTCCGCGGCGCTCATCGCCGGGAAGAGCGCATCTGGTTCGTGCCCGCCGGGCTCGGGGTCCGGGTTGCGATCGCGGCGTCGGAAAAGGGCCATGCAGTCAACCTAGCGGCGGGGTGGGGTGGGTGGTGGTGTGAGTGATCAGACAGTGGTTGATGGGTGATTGTGCGGGTTGGGTGGGGGTGTCGGAGTATCCTGATGGTATGTGCTACCTGGTAGCGCGCAACTTAATAAGTGATGCCTGTGCTGGGCTCTGGACTCTGTGAGGTGAGGTCAATGATGACGACACCACGGTTCACCGGTGTTGCGATGACTGCGGCGGCGATGGTGGGTATTGGTGCGGTGGTGGTGCCCGCCGCGGCGATCGGTGTTCATGATGTGCCGGGGTTGGCGTCGGCGTCGGCGTCGGTGGTGTCTGACCGGGTGGGGTTGGCGGGGTTGGTGGGTGGTATCACGCCTCGCTCGGCGGTGACGGCGACGGGTGATGGTCGGCATGTGGTGGGGGTGGTGTCGGCGGCGGAGGTGAATCGCCCCGGGTTTGCTGGAGGCTCGGTTAGTTGGTTCCAGCGTTTGCGGGGACCGGGTTCTCACGGTAGCTGGTGACGGTGTGGGTCGA
>NZ_JBSFQF010000027.1:0-23640 GCF_053588575.1 Gordonia sp. NPDC003429 | reverse complement strand
CGGCTTCCGCAACCTCAACCACTACATCTTGCGGTCACTCATCCACTCCGGCCAACTCGCAGAACGACTGCATGCACTCTGAATCCGGAAGAGCCGGCAAAGGGTCAGCCGCATTCAGCCGAAAGCGCCCCGAGTGATTACTACGCCGGTACACCGACATTTCCGCATCCACCGTCTCGCCACATTCTGTGCGGCAGTCGCGGCAGCCGTGACAATCGGAATCGGGCTCGCGGGCCCGGCAGCCGCGGCCACGCAGCAGCAACTCGCCAACTACATCTCCGACGGGCTCCGCAAACCAGTCGTCGCCGAGACCTTCTTGCTGAACGGGCCGAGCACCTGGTTCACCCCCAAAGGCAACGGGCCCGAGCAGGATTCGTTCCTGCCCGCCTTCGCTTACGGGCTCACCAGTCCCACCGTCGGCCCCCCGGGCGCGAACGACTGGTCGTGCAAGCCGACGCAAGGCAAGAACCCGATTGTCCTTGTTCACGGCACCTGGGAGAACGCCTACAACAACTGGGCGATGATCTCACCCGCGCTCAAACGCGCCGGCTTTTGTGTTTACGCACTGAATTACGGAATCCAGTCCACCGCTGCCGGCGGCGGAGTCGTCGCAATGTTGCCGGGCGCCTACGCCACGGGTGACATCGTGAAATCCGGAACCCAGATCGCCGAATTCGTGGACAAGGTACGCCGATCCACCGGAGCCGCCAAGGTCGACATGGTCGGCCATTCGCAGGGCGGAATCTCGCTGCGACAATACATCCGGTTCGATGGGGGCGCCGACAAGGTGGCGCGCGTGGTCACCCTGGGTGCGACCAACAATGGCACCACCTTCGACGGCATAGGAACGCTCGGGCGCACCGTCAACAACCTCGGTATCGACGTCCTCGGTCCCGTCGCGCTGGGCGTGGGGGTGGCGGGCATCCAGCAGGTCTACGACTCGCCGTTCATCAGGAACCTGAACGCCGGCGGCGTGTACGCAATCGGGGATATCAAATACACGATCGTCGCAACCCGTTATGACGAGGTCACCACTCCGTATTACTCGACCTTCTTCCCCGCTGGCACCAAGAACACGCGCAACGTAACGCTGCAGGACGGCTGCACTCAGGACACCTCCGATCACGTGTCGATGGTGTACTCCCCACGCACCACGTCGATCGTGCTCCGTGCCCTGGGCGCCGACGTACCTCTGGTGTGTGCGCCCAATGCGTGGGTGTTCGGCTGAGATCGCCTCCAACGACGAATCGGCCCCGCCTCCCATCACGGTAGGCGGGGCCGAATCGTATGTTGTTGTGTCGCTGGTGGTTTCGACAAGCTCAACCAGCGGTCAGACACTCAACCAGCGGTAGGGCGCTCAACCAGCGGTCGAGCTCATCTCACCGGCGGAAAGTCACCAGCTCGACTTCTGCACACCCGGGAGCTCGCCGGCGTGCGCCATTTCGCGCAGGCACACACGGCACAGACCGAACTTGCGGTAGACCGCGCGCGGACGACCGCAGCGGTTACACCGGGTGTAGGCCCGCACGGCGAACTTGGGCTTCGCGTTGGCCTTGTTGACCAGAGCCTTCTTTGCCATCTCAGTTGTCCTTCACGGAGTTGTCTTTGAACGGGAAGCCGAGGTGACGCAGCAACGCACGGCCCTCGTCGTCGGTGGTCGCCGAGGTGACGACGGTGATGTCCATACCCCGCGGCCGGTCGATCTTGTCGATGTTGATCTCGTGGAACATCGACTGCTCGTTGAGGCCGAAGGTGTAGTTGCCGTTACCGTCGAACTGACGATCCGAGAGCCCGCGGAAGTCGCGGATACGGGGCAGCGCGATGGACACGAGGCGGTCGAGGAACTCCCACATGCGGTCGCCGCGCAGCGTGACGCGCGCACCGATCGGCATGCCCTCACGCAGCTTGAACTGAGCGATGGACTTGCGGGCCCGACGGATCTCCGGCTTCTGACCGGTGATCAGGGCGAGGTCGGCGACAGCGCCGTTGATGAGCTTGGCGTCACGGGCGGCGTCGCCGACACCCATGTTCACCACGACCTTCACCACACCCGGGATCTGCATCACGTTGGCGTAGTCGAATTCGGTGTTGAGCGCGTCCTTGATCTCGGCACGGTAGCGCTGCTTCAGCCGGGGCTGGGTCTTCTCAGTTGTGGTCATGTCAGATGTCCTTCCCGTTCTTGCGGGAAATCCGGACCTTCTTACCGGTCTCCTCATCCACGCGGTAGCCGACGCGGGTGGGGTTGCCGTCGGAGTCCACCACCATCACGTTCGAGACGTGGATGGGGGCCTCCTGGGTCACGATGCCGCCAGAGGATGCGCCACGCTCGTTGGCCGAGGCGGCGGTGTGCTTCTTGATGCGGTTGACGCCCTCGACCAGGACCCGCTGCTCCTTCGGGAAGGCCTGGATGACCTTGCCCTTGGCGCCCTTGTCCTTGCCCGAGATGACGATCACGGTGTCACCCTTGTGCACCTTCATGTCAGATCACCTCCGGTGCCAGCGACACGATCTTCATGAACTTCTTCTCACGCAGCTCGCGGCCCACCGGGCCGAAGATGCGGGTACCGCGGGGGTCGCTCTCACCCTTGAGGATGACGGCGGCGTTCTCGTCGAAACGGATGTAGCTTCCGTCCGGACGGCGGCGCTCCTTGGTGGTGCGCACGACGACCGCCTTGACGACCTCTCCCCGCTTGACGTTGCCGCCGGGGATGGCGTCCTTGACAGTGGCGACGATGACGTCACCAATGCCGGCGTAGCGCCGAGACGAGCCGCCCAGCACGCGGATGCACAAGATTTCCTTGGCTCCGGTGTTGTCGGCGACCCGCAGGCGAGATTCCTGCTGAATCACTCGTTAGTCTCCTTGACCTGGATGTCGTCGACACGGCGAATCCACCGGGGTGGATCACCGCATCTGTGCGCCGGATTTCCGACCCGACGCACACGGTCTGTTGCCACCGAACACGCGCCTGCCTGGGCTTTTGCATCCGATCGATGATCCGATGCGCCATTCCAGTGGGTTCGCGGGCCGACTCGCGGCGCGTAGCGCACCGCAGGCAACCCCACAAGTGTAGGCGAAACCGCAGGTGGGGGCCAAATCGCGTCCACCTCGACTTCACCGCCGGGCCGGGCACGGGGGGTTATGGAGACCCGCGGCCACGTACGCGGCCCGATTCGGTAGACGCGTACGGTACAGCCACCGCGTCTACCGAATCGCACCGCGCCGACGGCTAACGCGCGCGATCACATCCCGCAGTCACCGCGACGTCGTCGACATCGCTGACAATGTAGGTTGTCGATAGCCAATTGCGACGACCCGACGACGGGAGGCCCATGCGCCGACTTCGACTGCTGTGGGTGGCCACTCTCGCCGCGGTGATGGCGTGCCTGGCCGGCACCGCGGGTCCCGCGCTCGCCGCACCCGCCACCTCCCACATCGAGAGCCTCACCGACGACGATCCGCAGCAGGTCACCGCGATGGTCTACTCGGCGGCGATGAGCCGCACCATCCCGGTGACGGTGCTGACCCCCAAGGACCGTCACCGTCGCGCCCCCACGCTGTACCTGCTGAATGGGGCCGGCGGCGGCGAGGACTCGGCCACCTGGGACGCCCGTACCGATTACAAGAAGTTCTTCGCCGACAAGAACGTCTACGTCGTGACCCCGATCGGTGGCGCGTTCTCGTACTACACCGACTGGCAGCGCGACGATCCGGTACTCGGCCGCAACAAATGGCAGACCTTCCTCACCAAGGAGCTGCCGCCGCTGCTCGACGCGCACTTCCCGACCACCGGCAAGAAGGCCGTCGCCGGCATCTCGATGGCGGGCACCACCGTGTTCAACCTCGCGCTGGCGGCACCGGGGCTCTACACGTCGATCGCCTCGTTCAGCGGGTGCGCGCGCACCAGTGATCCGTTGGGCCAGCAGTACATCCGCTTCGTGGTGCAGGACCGTGGCGGGGGCAACATGGTGAACATGTGGGGCCCACTGGACGGACCCGGCTGGCGTGTCAACGACCCCTACCTGAACGCAGAGCGGCTGCGCGGCACCAAGATCTACATGACCTCGGGCACCGGACTACCCGGACCGCACGAGCAACTGAGCGATCCGAGTATCGGCGGCGACGGGCTGGTGCTGGCCAACCAGGCGCTGCTCGGCGGTGTCATCGAGCTGGCCATCGACCAGTGCACCCGCCAGATGGCCACGCGACTGGCGCAGCTCCACATCCCGGCCCACATCAACCTGCGGTCCACCGGCACGCACTCGTGGGGCTACTGGCAGGACGACCTGTATCAGACGTGGCCGCTCCTGGCACGCGACATCGGCGCCTGAGATCGGGGTCGGGATCGGCCGGCGGGCGGCCGATCCTTCACCTCACCAGCGGTCGAGTGTGGTGTGTCCGTCTTGCAGCGCGCGCACGAACAAGTGGGTCTTGGTGGGCGCCGGGCGGCCGACCGCGGTGTACTTCACCCGAATCCTCGCCAGGTGGGTACTCACCGTCGAGGAGGAGATGAAGAGGGCTTCGGCAGCCTCTTCCTTGGAATCGGCGGCGAGCCACGCGAGCAGCACCTCCACCTCGCGATCGGAAAGATCGGGTCGGCGCACCGGCGGTGCAGCCGGTGCGGCGGGCCGATAATCCGCGATACGGGTGACCTGCGCCGCGCCTTGCTTCACGGGGGCCCACCGCCTCGACTGGCCGGACTCCGATCCCCCTCCGAGCGGTGCTCGATAGGGAGATCCGGGAACTACGCTCACGAGCAACGTCCTCACTGACTCAACAGACAACAACAGAGATCCCCGACTCTGAGAAGATGGTATGAAGTCGCTGTTCAGGACGGTAGACCCAGAAATGGGGTCTTGGTTGCAGTTGCAAGTTTTGTCTAATTCACGGCGTTGACGCAGGTGAGGCTCACCGTGACACGCGCGACCCTCGTGCCGATCACTGGCCGCGCTGCGCATCCTCACGCCGGGGCACCGGCAGCCAACCGTCCTCGATGGCCCGCTTGTAGAGATCGACCTTGGTGCGCGTGGGTCGTCCCGCCTCCGCATACTTCTGCCGGATGCGTTTGAGGTATTCGTTCACGGTCTCGGCGCTCACTCCCAGCGCCGCGCTCACGCCGGCCGACGTCTCGCCGGACGCATAGAGCGCCAGCACCTTCTGTAACTGTGGGCTCAGATCCACCCCGGCGATGTCGGGGTCGCCGTCGATTGCCGCCGCCCATTCGGTGGTCGGTATCGCCCGGCCGGCCCCGGCGGCCCGGATGGCGTCGATGATCTCCGCCTCCGACGCAGACTTGAGCACCATGCCCAACGCGCCCGCACGCGCGGCCGACCTCATCAGAGGCGGATGCTCCCCCGACGTATAGACGACGACGCGCGCGTTGTGTTCGGCCAGGCGCAGCACGTTCTCGCGCGGGGTGGTTCCGTCGGCGAGGCGCAGATCGAGAAGGACCACATCGAGATCGGACGTGATCGCGAGCAACTCGTCGACCGTCGGAGCCGTCGCGGCGAGCACGAGGTCGGCCTCGTGTTCGAGGATCGCCTCGATACCCCAGATGGGTGACCGGTGGTCGTCGACCATCCCCACGCGCACCGTTTCGGCTCGGTCACCATTCATCGACGAGGTCGCCTCCCACCCGATCGTTCCGGGATTCAGTACACCGCACCGAGAGCGATCGCACAGAACTGCAACGTGTTACATTTTGCGTCATGCGTCATTCCCGGAGGCAACAGTGACGACCGGCTCGACGCACGACGTCCTGGGCACCACCGTGGCCATGCCCGTCGAGATCCGCGACGCGCGATGCTTTGCCGCCGCATTCACCGCCGACGCCGCCGCCTTGCAGCGGGCCATGAACGATCCGGAGCATCCGGATGTTCTACGGCCACTGCAGATCCGCCCGGGTCGCGGCCTGTGCATGCTGGTGTTCGTCGACTACGTGGACGGCGACCTCGGACCGTACAACGAGTTCGGTGTGTGCCTTCTCGTGGACGATCCGGCCCACCGGTCGAGCCCGCTCGGCGCACTGGCGTCGCTGGCCCGCGGCGATGCGCATGCGATGGTGCAGCGACTACCCGTCGACGGCGAGTTCACGTGCGCCGCCGGTCGCGGAATCTGGGGCTTCCCGAAGTTCATGGCCCAGTTCGAGGCCGATCACGACGGACCGCACAAGCATGCGAGGGTGTCCGAGGACGGCGAGTTGATCGCCGATCTACGCCTGGGCCGCGGAGTTGCCGTCCCGGTGCCCTCGGCCGGCACCGAACTCACCGCGTACGCGCGCATGGACGGCACGCTGCGTTCGATCCCGTGGCGACTGGGGTCGCTCACCGGCGTACGCGCCAGACCCGCGGGTGCGACCCTGCGTCTCGGCGACCATCCGATCGCCGGCGAACTGCGCTCGCTGCGCCTGAGCCGACACGCCCTGATGACGATGTCGGTGGCGCATCTGGAGATGACCTTCGCCGACGCCACGGTCGTACCGGACTGACCCTCGTCCGGGCTGCGCCAGTCCGGCGGCCCGTAGACTTGCCGCACGAGTTCCATGTGCCGAAAGTGAGCGCTATGAGCAACCTCGAGGTCCACCCGTCGGAGGTCGAGTGCCACACCGTCACCGAGGACGCCGATCCCGATCGTGACGGGTCGATCCGCGTCGACATCCTGACCGCCCGCGACGTCCCGCTGGGCGGGCCGCGGGCGATGACCGTGCACCGCACCCTGCCGCAGCGGTCGCGATCGCTGATCGGGGCATGGTGTTTCGTCGACCACTATGGTCCCGACGACGTCTCCCGCACGGGTGGCATGGATGTGCCTCCGCATCCGCATACCGGATTACAAACCGTGAGTTGGCTGTTCACCGGCGAGATCGAGCACCGCGACACCTTGGGCAATGTGGCCATGGTGCGCCCGGGCGAGCTCAATCTGATGACCGCGGGCCACGGCATCGCCCACACCGAGGTCTCCACGGCCGACACCACGGTGCTGCACGGAGTGCAGTTGTGGGTGGCGCTGCCCGCCGACGCCGCCGACACCGCCCGCGACTTCGTCCACTACGTCCCACCGGAGATCACCGTCGGCGCGGTGCGGGCCCGGGTGTTCCTGGGTGAACTGCTCGGCGATGTGTCGCCGGTGCACACCTTCAGCCCACTGCTGGGTGCCGAATTACTGCTGCCGCCGGGCGCCGAGGTCGACATCGCGGTGAATCCGACGTACGAACACGGCGTCCTGGTCGATCAGGGCGTGGTGGAGGTGCGTAATTCCGCAGGCACCGCGATCTCTCGTACCGAGATGGGATACGTCGGCGTCGGAGCGCGAAACCTGGTGCTGGTCAACGTTTCCGACGACATCGCCCGCGTGGTCCTCTTGGGCGGGGAACCGCTGGGCGAGAACATCATCATGTGGTGGAACTTCGTCGGCCGCAGCCATGACGACATCGTCGAGTTCCGCCGGGAGTGGATGGCGCACAGCGAGAGATTCGGTCAGGTGCAGGGCTACGAGGGCGACGTGCAGCATCTGCCCGCCCCCACCCTGCCCGGAACACGACTGCGTGCCCGGGAGAACACTCCCGGGCACGCATGAGTTTATCGAGAAGCAGCCATACTGACCGGTATGGCGATCAGGCCCCGCCGAGCAACCGGGCGAAGTTGGCGATTCCATCGGCTTCTTGCCGGTCCGCCGGACGCGATGACGAGACCGGATCAGAGGACGTACTGGCACCGGCACGTGGCGGAGTCAGCGCGACGAGCTGGGCGGCCGCACGCGTGATGCGGTCGGCCAAAGGCACGGTATCGGTGGAGCCGCCGGCCCAGTCCTCGGCCGCGGCGTACACGCCGGTCGGGACCACCACGGTCCGCAGATAGGCGAACAACGGCCGCAGCGCGTGGTCGAGCACCATCGAATGTCGCGGGCTGCCGCCGGTGGCGGCGATCAGCACCGGCTTGTCACGCATGGCGTCGACGTCGACGAGGTCGAAGAACGACTTGAACAGCCCCGCGTAGGAGGCGTTGAACACCGGCGTGGCCGCGATCAGCGCGTCGGCCCGCTCGACGTGCCGGATCGCGTCGGCAACGGTCCCGCTGGGAAAACCGCCGGCCAGCGACCGTCCGATATCCACTGCGAGATCGCGCAGATCGATCACCTCGACGTCGATGCGATCTCCGCGGGAGGTTGCCATTCCGGTCGCCGCCTCGACAAGCCGGTCGACCAGCATTCGGGTCGACGACGGATCGCTCAGGCCGGCGTTGACGGCGACCAATCGCGTGGTGTTGCTCATGCGTTGACCTCCTCGATGGTGTCGGCGGCGGTACGGGCGGCGACCAGCGACGCGTGGGTGGGTGCGTCGGGCACGTCGGCCGGACGTCCCTGCGCGAATCCCTTCCGCAGTTCGGGGAGCACCTCGCCGAGTTCGTCGAGTTGCTCGAGCACCGTCTTCAGCGGCAGTCCGGCGTGGTCGACGAGGAAGAGCTGCCGCTGATAGTCGCCGAAGGACTCCCGGAACGACAGCGTGCGGTCGATGAACTCCTGCGGACTACCCACGGTCAGCGGGGTCTCACGGGTGAAGTCCTCCAGCGACGGCCCGTGACCGTACACCGGCGCGTTGTCGAAGTACGGACGGAACTCGTTGACGGCGTCCTGCGAGTTCTTGCGGATGAAGAACTGACCGCCGAGCCCGACGATGGCCTGATGCGCCTGCCCGTGGCCGTAGTGCTCGTAGCGTTCCCGATAGAAGGAGATCAGGCGCTCGAAATGCTCCTTGGGCCAGAAGATGTTGTTGGCGAAGAAGCCGTCACCGTAGTAGGCGGCCTGTTCGGCGATCTCCGGGCTGCGGATCGAGCCGTGCCACACGAACGGTGCCACGTCGTCCAGCGGCCGCGGGGTGGAGGTGAACGAGGTCAGCGGAGTGCGGAACTTGCCCTCCCAGTTCACCACGTCCTCGGTCCACAACCGGTGCAGCAGGTGATAGTTCTCGATGGCCAGCGGGATGCCCTGCCGGATGTCCTTGCCGAACCACGGATAGACCGGCCCGGTGTTGCCGCGGCCCAGCATGAGATCGACGCGGCCGTCGGTGAGATGCTGCAGCATCGCGAAATCCTCGGCGATCTTCACCGGATCGTTGGTGGTGATCAGCGTGGTCGCGGTGGACAGTTGCAGCGTCGACGTCTGCGCGCCGATGTAGGCCAGCGTCGTCGTGGGTGACGACGAGAAGAACGGCGGGTTGTGATGCTCGCCGATGGCGAAGACGTCGAGACCGATGTCCTCGGCCTTCTTCGCGATCGTCACCATCGCCTTGATGCGCTCGTGCTCGGTCTGCGCGACACCGGTGGTGGGGTCCGGGGTGATGTCGCTGACGGAGAAGAGTCCGAATTGCATGTCGTGCCTCCTGGTGGACGTTCGGTTCGGAGTGTCATTCATCCTAACCGGACTATAGTCCGATTAATTCCCGACCGTCGGCCGCGGTAAGTTGTCCGACCGCCGGGGCCGCCCGACCCGCGTGGGGTTAGTGTGTGCTTACTAAACCCTTGGGAGGAGTAGCAATGAAGCTTCGCACATCGGTCGTTGCGGCCCTGATGGCCGGCGCGACCGTCATCGCCGTGGCGGGATGCTCGGACAGCGACACGGTCAGTGACGCCACCAGCAAGGCATCCACCGCGATCGCATCCAAGGCCAGCGAGGCCGCGGCGGCCGTCGCGGGTCTCACCAATTCCGACGCGCAGGAGATCCTCCGCAAGGCCGTGGACCCGAACACCTCGGCCACCGACCTCGAGACCGTTGTCGACACCACCAATCCCGCCACCAAGGCGGCCATCATCGCCTACGCGAAGGGCTCGTCGATGGGCGGTTACACGCCTGATGTGTACACGGTGACGTCGGTCAAGAAGACCGGGGACAACACCGCCGACGCCACCGTGGAGGTCAAGAGCCCGCACACGCCGCAGCCGGTGGACATCACTCTGGGTTACGTGAAGGTCGACGACACGTGGAAGCTCTCCGGCGATGCAGTCACCCAGCTCTCCTCGATGATGGGTCAGCACGGCGGCTGAGCCTGCCTTATCGACACACCACGCGCCGCACCGGAAGACATTCCGGTGCGGCGCGTTCGTGTTCACCTCGGTCGTGTCCACAACCCGCCGGTAACATGAGTTCTGAGGTTGAGGAGGCCCCGATGCGAACCGATCACCCGACGCACCCCATCGCTGCACCGGTGACCGATCGCCACGTGCGCTGGCCCGCCTCGAACACCCTCGACCCGTTTCCGGTCG
The DNA here is from genome assembly GCF_053588575.1 of Gordonia sp. NPDC003429. NCBI lineage: Bacteria > Bacillati > Actinomycetota > Actinomycetes > Mycobacteriales > Gordoniaceae > Gordonia > Gordonia sp. NPDC003429. The sequence continues at coordinate 13,386 of NZ_JBSFQF010000027.1, read as the reverse complement.
CGGATGAGTCCGCAGTGACGCCACCCGCACCCTCGGTTGCGGCACCGGCGGCCGTTTCCGCAGCAGCGCCCGCGCCCTGGGCGGCCCGCGCCCGCGAGGATGCCCCACTTCCCGAAGTGGGCGACTACTGGGATCTCGACGCCCCGATCGCCTACACGCCGCCCGCGCCGACACGAGTGGTGTCGCGCACCGTTTCGGTGCTACCGCCACGCCGGACGGCTCCGGCGAGCGCAGTCGCACTCATTCTGGCGCTCACGTCGGTGCCGCTGATCCTGATGGCCGGTGTCGGCGGAGTACTCGGGCTACTGTCGATCGCGCTCGGCGCCGTGGGGATACGGCAAGCCCGTCGCGATCCGGTGCGCTACCACGGGAACGGCCGGGCGGTGGTGGCCATCGTGCTGGGCACGATGAGCATGATGATCGGATTGCCGATCCTGATGGTGGTGTTGCTGGTCCTCGGCGCGTAGGCCGTCAAGCGTGTGGTGCGTCAGCCCGCCACACGCAGTGTGCCGCCACTGGACGGTAGGTTCCGGCCCAGCCACGCGAGCACCTGGTCGACCATTTGCCCCTGCTTCGCCGGATCGCTGATCTCGGCCAATGCGGGCAGCCGCTGGATCAGCGCGGCGTAGATCGCGGCTTCCGGCGCCATGCCGTGACGGTCCATCACGCTCTCGTACGACACCAGACTCTCGGCGAGTTGACCGTAGGTCGCCGCCTGGTCCCCCAGGCGCACAGCAGTCATCCACGGCGTCGCCTCCGCACGCCGCATCACGTCATTGCGCAATTCCGCCATCATCAGAGTCCGCCCACCCCACGTGTCGACGTCTGCAACCTCAGCCATATCGTCTCCCGATCGTCGGCCTCAGCACTTCCACTCAGGATGCGCCCGCGTGGTTAGTTCGGCCGACGAAGCATCAGCACATGTGATCAAAGCCACATGAATTCGTGTTCTTTGTAAAGCCAATGGTACGGACGAGTTCAGAAGTGGCCAATGTTGCTGAAGTTACTGGTGTTAAAGCGTTACTCGGGTGTCACAGGACGGCGACCAGCCGGCAACCGAGCGACACCCTCGCACACACCTCCTCCGATCAGGAGGCGTCACCGGCCCGGTCGGCCTCCATCGCCTCGATGAGACTCTTCGGCCGCAGATCGGTCCAGTTCTGTTCGACGTACTCGAGGCACGCCGCTCGGCTGTCCTCCCCGAACACCTTCGTCCACCCGTCGGGGATGTCGGCGAAGGTGGGCCACAGCGAGTGCTGATTCTCGTCGTTCACCAGCACGAAGAAGCGGCCGTTCTCGTCATCAAAGGGGTTGGTCATTCTCGTTTCCTTATCTCTCGTCCTTGACGTCCATGGTGGTGCCCATGGACGACGTCATAGTGGCCGTCGCGATCGTGGTTGCTGACAGTCGGTGCGCCAGAACCGGTCCGATCACAGCGAGTGCCTCGGCATTGGCCATACCGAGATGGTCGGCGTCGACGTCGACGTTGACCACGCCCCCGCCCACGTGCGGTTCCCATGCCCGCGCGACCGCCGATGGGTCCTCCTTGTCACGGGTGGCGGTGAACACGAGCAGCGAGCCGTCGAACGGATCGGGGCGGAACCGCTCCACCAGTTCCTCACCGCCGGCGAAACTGTCCATCACCCATTGCACCTGGTCGTCACGCAGGAGTCCCATCGAAGCGATCCGGTCCCGAACGATCGCGGCCACCTCGTCGGCGGAGTTCGCGTGCACATCGTCGCCCAGATCGAACAGATCCCGCCACCCGCCGAGGAAGTCGGCGACGAGTTCACCGCCGGGCCGCACCCGGGCTACCTCTTCCTGCTCCGGCGTTGCGCCCTGTTCCGGGTTGCCGGGAGGCACCGGCGAGGAATCCATCACCGCGAGGAAGGCAACGTCCTCGCCGTCGGCGCGCAGTCGGGTGGCGACGGCGTAGGCGATGTATCCGCCGAGAGACCACCCGAGGAGGTGATACGGGCCGTGCGGTTGCACGCGGCGGATCTCGGCGAGGTAGCGCTGCGCCATCTCCTCGACCGATGTGGCCGACGGTTCGCCGGACACCGCGTGCGGGTCCTGCAGCCCGTACACGGGCCGGTCGTCGAGGTAGGGCACGAATCCGCCGTAGAACCAGGCCAGCCCGCCGGCGGGGTGAACACAGAACAACGGGGGCCGCGTGCCGCGCGCGTTGAGCGCGATGAGCACCTCACCGGGCCCCGACGCCGCGCCCTCGATGCGGGCGGCGAGCCCGCGCGGGGTGGGTTCGTTGAACAGCCACCCGAGCTCGAGGTGCTCGCCGTGCTGTTCGCGCAGCGCACCGAGTGCCCGTGTCGCCGACAACGAGTCGCCGCCGAGATCGAAGAAGCTGTCGGTGGCGCCCACCCGGTCGAGGCCGAGGACCTCACCGAACACCGCGGCCACGGAGGCCTCGACAGGGCCGTCGGGCTCCACGTGCGTGCCGGCGGCCAGCTGCGGTTCGGGAAGGGCCCGCTTGTCGAGTTTGCCGACCGGGGTGAGCGGCAGTGCGTCGAGCACGGTGATGCTCGCCGGGACCATGTGCGCCGGCAGCCGCTGCCCAAGGAACCGGCGCAGCTCGGCGACGTCCACGTGGCCCGCCGAGGCGTCGGGAACCACGTACCCGGCCAGGGCGGTCGCGACGGCGCCACCGATCCCGATGACCACCGCCGACTCCACCGCGGGATGGGCGGCAAGGGCCGTCTCGATCTCGCCGAGTTCGATCCGCAAGCCGCGCAGCTTCACCTGATCGTCGCTGCGTCCGGCGTATTCGAGGACGAGTGCGCCGTCGCGGTTGCGCTGCCAGCGCACCACGTCACCGGTGCGGTACATGCGCTCGCCCGGTGCGCCGTCGGGGTGCGCCACGAAGCGTTCGGCGGTCAGCCCCGGCCGTGCCAGGTATCCGCGGGAGAGCGGGAGTCCGGTGATGTAGAGCTCGCCCGGCACGCCCTCGGGGACGGGATGCAGCCGCGCGTCGAGGACCTCGATTCCCGCGCCCCGGATGGGTCCGCCCATCACCACGCGGTCTCCCGGTCGCGACGGACGGTCGAAGGTGACACTGATCGTGGTCTCGGTGGGGCCGTAGATGTTGTGCAGGCTCACCCGCGGCGACCACGCATCGACGACCGTCGGCGGCACCGCCTCACCGCCCACCGCGACGCCCGTCAGATCCGGCAGCGCCGAGGGGTCCAGCGTCGACAGCACCGTCGGGGTCAGGAATGTGTGGGTGACCCGTCGATCCCGCATGAACTGCTCGAGCCGGCCGCCGCCGACCGCATCGGCCGGACGGTAGGCGATCTCACCGCCGAACGCCGTCGCGAGCAGGTATTCCAGCACCGACGCGTCGAAGCTGGGTGAGGCGAAACCGAGCACCACCGGCCGCGGAACCGCGGGGAAGGTCGACGACTCCACGTCGGCGTAGTTGGCCAGTCCGGCGTGCGTGACGCTCACGCCCTTGGGTCTTCCGGTCGATCCGGACGTGTAGATCACGTAGGCGACGTTGTCGGTGCGCACCGGGGCACGCAGGTGCTCGGATGTCACCGGCTCCTGCGGGTACGCCGACACCTCGGCCGTCACCGCCGGATCGTCGAGATCGACCCACTCCAGTCCGGGCTGTACGGGCATGGTGCGCGAATGGGTCAGACCCAGCACCGCGCCGGAGTCCTCGACCATGGACGCCACCCGCTCGGCCGGGTAGTCGGGGTCGATCGGCACATAACCCGCACCCGCCTTGGCGACGGCCCAGATGGCGGTGAGCAGATCCGCCGAGCGGCCGATCGCCAGGGCGACAAGTGTTTCGGTGCCGACGCCTCGCGAGATCAGCCAGCGCGCCAGTCGGTTGGAGTCGGCGTCGAGTTGCGCGTAGGTCAGCGTCGCGCCCGACGCGTCGCTCACCGCGACGCGCTCACCGTGGGCGGTCGCGGCGTCGGCGAAGATCTCGGCGAGTAGCCGCGGCGGTGTTCCGGGCCCACCGTCGACGGGGGTCAGCTCGGCCGAATGCGCCGCATCGACCAGGCCGATGTCGACGGTGAGCCGGGTCGGATCGGCGGCCATTTCCCGCAGGATCTCGACGAGGGCACGGCCGAACACCTCGACCTGGCCGTCGTCGAATGCGGCGGGAAGATACTTGAGTGTCAACGAGATCCGGCCGCCCGGCAGCGGCGCGGTGGCCATGTTGAGCGGATAGTGCGTGGCATCGGTGCCGTCGAAATCGAGGATCTGCAACCCGCCGTTCTGGCCGGTGTCCGCGGCCGCCAGCGAGTCGCTGTCCACCGGATAGGACTCGTGCACCGTCAGCGTGTCGAACAGTTGCCCGACACCTGCCAGCGCGATCAGTTCGGTCAACCCGACGTGCTGATGGTCGAGCACCGCCACCTTCGCCGCCTGCAACCGGGCCAGCACCTGTGACACGGAGGCGTCGGGATCCACGTCGACCACTGCGGGAACCGTGTTGATGAACAGACCGACCATCGACTCCGCACCCGGCAGGTCGGCCGGGCGGCCCGATGTGGTCTCGCCGAAGGTGACCACCTGGCTACCGGTCAGCCGTGACAGCAGCACCGCCCAGGCCAGTTGCAGCACCGTGGCCACCGTCGCGCCCTCGGCTCGCGCGAGGCGTTCGATACCGCTCACCGTCTCGGTGTCGAGCACCGTCCGCTGATCGCGGGGCAGCACCTCGGCCACTGCCGAGGTTCCCGGTGAGACAAGCGTCGGCCCCTGCACCGGCGCGAGGACCTCGCGCCAGGCGGCGCGCGCGGCGTCGGGATCAGCGGCCGCGATCCGTCGTGCATGGTCGCCGAAATCGCTTCCGGCACCGGCTGTCCCGACAGTGCCGGTGTATGTCGATCCGGTCGCGTAGAGCGCGAGGAGATCGGCGAGAACCAACGGGCCCGACCATCCGTCGATGAGGATGTGGTGATTGGTGACGATCAGGTGAGCGGTGCCCCCCGACGCCGGATCACCGTGGCGGACGAGCACGAATCGCATCAGCGGCGCGGACTCGAGGTGGAAACCGCGGCGCCGCTGCGAGTCGGCGATCTCGGCCACCACGGCCTCGGCGTCGGCATCGGATGCGACGTCGACGACCTCCCAGGGCACCTCGACCGTCTCGGGGACCACGGTGACCACGGCACCCCCCGGACAGCGCACGAACGCCGACCGGAGCGCGCGATGATGGCCGAACAGCGATTCGGCGGCCCGGTGCAGACGATCGGCGTCGATCGTCCCGCCGAGGTGGAGCACCGCCTGCACCACGTAGACATCGACGGCGTCGGCCGCCAGTTCCGACTGCACGTAGAGGCCACTTTGCAGTGGCGTCATCGGCCAGATGTCGGCGCCGGGGAACCGCGCGGCGAGAGTGTCGAGATCGTCCTGACCGATCGCCGCACCGGGGACGTCGGAGGGCGAGAGGCCCGGACCGCCGGGACGGCTCGCCGCGGACGCGACGGCCGCCAGTTCGGCCGACCACCGCGCGCCCAGGTCATCGATGTCGGCGACGGTGAACGCGCCGGCCGGGAAGAGCAGATCGGCGGAGAGCTCACGACCACCGGGTGTGGTCGCGGTTCCCACGTTGACGGTCAGCGTGCTCATCGCCACCATCCGTCCCGACACCGACGCCGGGAGCATCGGCGCAGCCGGGTCGGCGGCCAGCGGCAGTGCCGGGCCGTTGTCGCCACCCCGGGTCCCGGCGCCCAGATAGTTGAATCCGATTGCGGGAAGCGGGCATTCGGCGATGCGCTGGTCGTACTGTCGCAGCAGGCCGTAGCCCAGGCCGTGGTCGGGTTGACCCACCCGCTCTTCCTTGGCGGACTTGACCGCGTGCACGATGTCGGCTCCCGGATCCACCAGCGCCGGGGTGATGGAGGTGAACCAGCCCACCGTGCGCGACAGGTCCGCCGAGTACGGGGCGTCGCCGGCGGCGAGGGTGTCCTCATGGCGTCCGTGGCCCTCGACGAGCACCGACATCGGGGCGTCGTCGACGATGCCGCGCGCCTGCTGCCACGAACGCACGGCGCGTGCCAGTGCACCCAGCAGCGCGTCGTTGACGTGTCCGCCGAACGCCTCGGGAACCGTGGTGAGCAGCGCCTCGGTGGTCTGCGCGGGCACGCGCACGGTCACCGTGGACAGGGTGGCGAAGCGGTCACGGTCACGGTCGAAGGTGACGCCCAGGTCGGTCGGAGACCGGTCGACGCGCGCCAGCCAGTGCGCCACCTCGTCGGCGCGGGCGGGCGTGCGATCGGTGAGCGCCGTCTGCCACGCCCGTGCCGAGGTGACCTCGGGACGCAGGGCCGCAACGGTTCCCGTGCTCATCGCCGCCCACGCGGTGATCAGATCCTCGATGATGATCGGCCATGACACCGCGTCCACGCCGAGGTGATGGACGGCGAGCACCACCCGCGCGCCGTCGATGCCCGCGACGTACACCGCCGACACCAGTACACCGTCGGCCGGCGACAGCCGGCCCAGCGCGTCGGCGTGTGCGTCGCGCACGGCGTCGGTGAACGCCGGGTCGCCGACCATGGCGTCGACGGATCGATCGGTGACCGCCGCCCGGGCGCCGGTGCCGGCGTCCGCGATCCAGGCGCCGTCGACCAGCGCCAGGCGCGCCGAGAGCATCGGGTGCGCGGCCACCACCGGGTCGAGGATGCCGCGCAGCGCCGCGGTGTCGAAACCCTCGGGTGCGATGAGCGTCATCGCCTGGGAGAAGTCCGCGAAATCGGCCGGCGTGTCGGAGAGTTCGATCATCCACGCGGCCACCGGCGAGAGCGGGAGACCGCCGCGGGCACCACCCTCGGGTTCGGGCAGCATCGGCAGCCGGTCGTGACCGCCCGCGGCCGCCGCCGCCAGCCCGCGCACCGACTTGTGCTCGAAGATGTCGCGCGGCGAGATCGGCAGCCCGGCGGCGCGCGCCGACGACGACAGGGTGATCGCCAGGATCGAGTCGCCGCCGAGAGCGAAGAACGAGTCGGTCATCGCGACCCGCTCGAGCCCGAGCACGCCGGCCACCAGTCGGGCCAGGGTGGCCTCGGCGGGTGACGCCGGCACCGCGTCGTCGCCGTCGACGGCGTCGAACGTGGGCTGCGGCAGCGCCGCGCGATCGAGTTTGCCGTTGGCGGTCAGCGGCAGCCGGTCGATCGGCACGATCACACCCGGCACCATGTACGACGGCACCGCCCGCGCGACGGTGTCGCGGATCGCGTCGACGTCGACTGCATCGGGCCGGTCGGCGGCCACGTAGCCGACGAGTTGCTCGCCGCGACCGGGGATGTCGATCACCGATGCGGCGGCCGCGTTGACGTGCGGTGCGGCGGCCAGCGCCGCCTCGACCTCGCCGTATTCGATGCGGAAGCCATGCAGTTGCACCTGCGCGTCCCCACGCCCCAGGTACTCGATGTCGTCGCCGACCCGACGCGCCAGATCACCGGTCCGGTACATGCGGGTGCCGCCGCCGTCGAACGGGTTGGCAACGAACCGGGTGGTGGTGAGTTCGGGCCGACCGAGGTAGCCCTGGGCCAGTTGTCCACCGGTGACGTAGATTTCGCCGACGACGCCGGGCGGGACGGGATGCAGGCGCGTATCGAGGATGTGGATGCCCAACGACCGCAATGGCCGCCCGATCAGGGATGCATCGGCGCCGGTGACCGATGTGCGGTCGATCGGGCGGAAACTCACGTGCACGGTGGTCTCGGTGATGCCGTACATGTTGACCAGTTGCGTGGTGTCGGAGGGGTTCTCGGCGAACCACCGGCTCACCTGATCGAAGGCGAGGGCCTCACCGCCGAACACGATGTAGCGCAACGCGAGGTCGGCGCCGACACGACGACGTGCGTCGATGAGCTGATAGAACGCCGACGGCGTCTGGCTGAGTACCGTCACCTGTTCGCGCTCCAGGAGCCCGACGAAGGCATCCGGGTCGCGGGCGACGTCGCGGTCGACGATCACCAGCCGCGCACCCGACGCGAACGGCCCCCACAGCTCCCAGACCGAGAAGTCGAACGCGTACGAGTGGAACATCGTCCACACATCGGTGGGTGTGAACTCGAAATCGTCTGCCGCGGTGTCGATCAGCGTGACCACGTCACGGTGAGTGACCCGCACGCCCTTGGGCCTTCCGGTGGAGCCGGAGGTGTAGATGACGTAGGCGCCGGAGTCGGGCCGGATCGCGACCGTCGGCGGCGCCGATCCGGCGCCCTCGGCGGCCAGGTCGTCGACGGCGGTGGCGGTGACGCCATCGGGCAGTGCGGTGAAGAGGTCGTGTCCCGCGGTGGCCGCATCGGTGATGATCAGGTCGACCGACGCGTCGGACACGATGAATGCCAGGCGCTGCAGCGGATTGGTGGTGTCCAGGGGCAGGTAGCCGGCACCCGTTTTGAGCACACCCAGGATGGCGGCCGCGAGGTCGACGGTGCGCGCGGTGGCGATCCCGACGAGGTCCCCGGGGACCACACCGCGGCCGATCAACGCGCTGGCCACCGCATCCGAACGGGCGTCGAGGTCGCCGTAGCCCAGCGACGCAGCGCCTGCGGTCACCGCGATCCGTTCCCGGTGTGCGCGGACCGTCGCCGCGAACAGGTCCACCAGACTGCGGTCACTGCGCGCAGTGTCGACCACAGGTGCGGGCAGCGCGGCCAGCGCCGCGGTCTCCCGCTCGGACAGCAGCGCGATGTCGCCCACCGTCACCGCCGGATCCGCACCGCACGCGTCAAGAACCTTGAGCAGGCGGTCGGCCATACCGGCGACGGTCGACTCGTCGAACAGGTCTGTGGCGTAGACGATCTGGGCGGTCCACGGCTCGCCCTGCGCGCCGGTGGCGATCCCGAACGCGAGGTCGACCTTGGCCGGGGTCTGCTGCGGGGCGATCGGCGCGACCCGCAACCCGGCAACGGTGGTGGTGTCGGTTCCGGCCGCGAACTCCGGCAGCATCCCCTGGTGGAATGTCAACAACACTTGGGTCAGTGGCGAGAATGCCTCCGACCGCACCGGATCCAGGTGATCGATGACCGCCTCGAACGGCACGTCGGCGTGCGCGAACGCGTCGAGGTCGGTGACCCGCACGGCGTCGAGCAGATCGGCGAACGACGTTCCCGGATTCACCTGGCTGCGCAGCACCAGGGTGTTGACGAACATACCCACCAGCGGATCGAGCTCGCGCCGCCCGCGGCCGGCGATCGGGGTTCCCACGGTGATGTCGGTGGTGCCCGACAGCCGGGCCAGCACCACCGCGAGCGCGGCATGCACCACCATGAACGGGGTGGCGCCGAGTTCTGCCGCCACGTGCGACACACGGTCCGCCACCGGCGCCGGAATCTGGAAGGGCACCTGCGCACCACGCTCGGACGCCACCACAGGGCGCGGGCGGTCGGTGGGCAGTTCCAGCACGTCCGGCACGCCCGACAGCTGCGCCGACCAGTACGAGAGCTGTTGCGCCACCACCGAATCGGGATCATCGGGGCGGCCGAGCTCGGCGTGCTGCCACAACGCGACGTCGGCGAACTGCACCGGCAACGGCGCGAACTGCGGGGAGGTGCCGGCTGCGCGCGCGGCGTAGGCGGCGATCATGTCGGTGACCAGCGGTCCCATGGATTCGCCGTCGGCGGCGATGTGGTGGACGACGAGGGCGAAGACGACGTCGTGCTCGCCGCCGCGCCACAGCCGGGCGCGGACCGGCGGGCGGGCGGTGACGTCGAATCCCTGGGTGAGCGCCGCAGCGAGGTCGTCCTCCGAATCGATGACGGCCCAGTCGAGTTCGCCCCAATCGAGTTCTTCATGGACGGCATCGGCAGTGGCGATCTCCTGCACCGGGGTGCCGTCGACGGCCGGATAGCGGGTCCGCAACACCTCGTGGCGCACCACCACATCGGCCACGGCCTCCCGCAGCGCGGCGACGTCGAGGTCACCGGTCAGCCGCAGCAGCACCGGCACGTTGTAGGTGGATGAGGCCGGATCGAGCTGGTTGATGACCCACATCCGCGACTGCGCGAACGACAGCGGAATGCGGTCGGGTCGAGGGTCGGCGGGACGGATCGCGGCGATCCCCGGCGTCCCACGCCGCCCGATGGCCGCAAGTGCACGGACCGTCGGGCGCTCGAAGACGTCGCGCACACCGATGTCGGTGCCGAGCACGTCGGCGACCCGAGCGGCCACCCGGGTGGCCGACAGCGAGTTGCCGCCGAGGTCGAAGAAGCTGGTCGTGACGCTGACCGGTCCGCTGCCGAGCACCTCGGCGAAGGCGGCGGCGACAAGCTCCTCGTCCCCGCTCGCGGGGGCCGCGAAGGTGGTGTCGTCGTCCTCCTCGAGGACGGGTTCGGGCAGCGCACGCAGATCGAGCTTGCCACCGGGGGTGAGGGGCATCTCGTCGATGACCTGCAGGGAGGCCGGGATCATGTGTGCCGGAAGGCGTTCGGCGGCGAAGCGGCGAAGCTCGCCGAGGTCCACCCGATCGTCGGCCACCACGTACGCGGCCAGCGCGGTGGCCGTCGAACCACCCACGCCGATCACCACCGCCGAGTCGACGTCGGGGTGCGCAGCCAGTACGGCTTCGATCTCGCCGAGTTCGATGCGCAGTCCGCGCAGCTTCACCTGGGTGTCGATGCGTCCGACGTAGTCGAGCTCACCGGCGGTGGTGATCCGCACCAGGTCGCCGGTGGCGTACATGCGCGCACCGGGCGTGGTGGAGAACGGGTCGGCCACGAACGACGTGGCCGTGAGCCCGGGGCGTCCGAGATAGCCGCGGGCCAGCGAGTCGGTGGCCGCGAGGTAGAGCTCACCGATCGCCCCCTGGGGCACCGGATGCAGACGGGAGTCGAGGACGTGGGCACCGAACCCGCGGATCGGTCGTCCGATGGTCACCGGCCGGCCGCCGTGCGACACCGCTGCGGTGGCCCACACCGTGGTCTCCGACGGGCCGTACAGGTTGAGCATCCGTAGGTCCGGGTGTGCCGTGGTCCACCGGTCGACGAGGTCCGGCGGGCAGGCCTCCCCCGCGGTCGCCAAATTGTGCAGACTCGCACCGAAGCGGGTGTCGACCGTCCCGAGCACCGTGGGTGTGATGATCGCGTCGGTCACCGCGTCCTTCTCGATCACCGCGCCGAGCGCGTCGGACGCGTACTCGTCGGAGGTCGCGATCACCAGGGTGTGGCCGAGGCCGATGCCCCACAGCATCTCGAACACCGAGGCGTCGAAGCTCGGTGATGCGACGTGCAGCACCCGCACGTCGCGCGCCGTGACAGCCGAACCGGACACCTCGGCGAGGGCGTCGACGAGGTTGGCGATGCCGCGCTGCGCGACGCCGACGGCCTTGGGGCGGCCGGTGGAACCGGACGTGTAGATGAGATAGGCGAGGTCATCGAGCCGCACCACCCCGCGACGTTCCGTCGCCGGGATCGGATCACCGGAGATCCCCGGGGCCGTCAACGCGGCCACATCGAGCCATTCGCACTCGGATGCGCCGAGGTGCGCGATCGTGTCGGGCTCGGTGATGCCCAGTCGGGCAGCACAATCGGCGAGCATGAACGCGATTCGCTCGGGCGGATACGACGGCGCGATCGGCACGTAGGTGGCACCGGTGGCGAACACTCCGAACGCGGCGACCACCGAGGAGATCGACCGGTTCAAACCGACCGCGACCACGTCGCCGGGGCCCACCCCCCGGTCGATGAGCCTACGGGCCAACCGGTTGACGGCCTGTTCGAACTCGGCATACGTCATCAGCCGGTCGCCGCAGACGAGCGCCGGGTGCGCCGGATCGGTGGTTGTTGCGGCGAGGATCTCGACCAGCGTCCGCGGCGCGCTGTACCCGCCGTCGGCGGCGGGTTGCGTGCCGCCGAGCGAATTGCGGCTGTGCACAGCGAGTTCGGCCCCCGCACCGACGTCGCCGGCGAAGTCGATGTCGCCGACGGCGAGGTGCGGGTCGGTGACCATCGCGGTCAGCACGGCCCGCCACGACTCGGCGAATGCGCGCACCCGAGACTCGTCGAAGAGTGCTCTGGCATAGATGAATTCGGCGGTCATCGGGGTGTCGGACCGGCGATCGGACACCCCGACGGTCAGGTCGAACTTCGCTGTGGGATCGGCGAGATCGAGCGGTTCGGCCACCAGCCCGGCGGCCTCGATGCCGGCTCGCGAGTCGGTGCCCGCGGCGACGTGCGTGAACGCGATCTGCACCAGCGGTTCGAACGACGTGGACCGCTGCGGCGACAATTCGTCGATCAGGTCCTCGAAATGCACGTCGGCGTGCGCGAACGCGTCGAGGTCGGTGGCACGGACGGCGCGGACGAAATCGGCGATCGACGCCGCCGGATCGACCGCTGTTCGCAGTACCAGGGTGTTGACGAACATGCCGACCAGATCGGTGAGCGCCGAGTCGGTGCGTCCGGAGATCGGCGTTCCGATCACCACGTCGCCGGTACCCGCCTGACGCGACACCATGATCGCCAGCGCAGCGTGCGACACCATGAACGGGGTGATCTCGTGCGCAGCGGCGAACGCCTCGATCCGGGTGGCCAGCGAGTCGTCGATGCGGACGGCGACCACCCCTGCCGCACTGCTCCGCACGGCCGGCCGCGGCCGATCCATGGGGAGGTCGGTCACCACCGGCAGTCCTGCGAGATGTGTTCGCCAGTAGTCCATCTGACGGCCGATCGGGCTCGACGGGTCGTCGACGGCGCCCAGCACCGAGTGCTGCCAGAGCGCGTAATCGGCGTACTGCACCGCGAGCGGCGAGGGTGCCGGGACTGCCGGATCGACGCGATGCAGGTAGGCGGCGAGCAGATCGCCCACCAGGACCGGGATCGAGCCGCCGTCGAAGGCAATGTGGTGCACGATCAGCGCGAGTTCGTGTTCGCCCTCACCCACCCGCAGAATGCGGCCACGGACGGGCAGTTCACGGGTGACGTCGAACCCGGTGGTGACCGAATCGACAAGCTGCGCACGCCGATCCGCGAGCGCCCAGTCCAGCGTGGTGCGGGCGTCATCGGGATCGAGGATCTGCTGGGCGGGTCCCTGCGCGTCGGCCGGGTAGATGGTGCGCAGTACCTCGTGGCGTTCGACGACATCGCCGAGCGCCGCGCGCAAGGTCTCCGGATCGAGGTCGCCGGTCAGGCGCAGCACCATGGGGATGTTGTAGGAGGCCGAGGTCGGATCGAACCGGTTGATGAACCACATCCGTGACTGGGCCGCCGACAACGGCACCCGTTGCGGTCGCGCCACCGCGGCGACGCGTGGCAGTACGGGGTCACGTCCGGCGATGGCCTCGGCGAGTTCGTCGACGGTGGGGGCATCAAACAGATCACGCACCGACACCTGCACCCCGAACACATCAGCCACCCGCGCCGCCACCCGCATCGCCGACAACGAATTACCACCCAACGCGAAAAA
>NZ_JBSFQF010000026.1:0-27030 GCF_053588575.1 Gordonia sp. NPDC003429 | reverse complement strand
AACGACCGCAAACACCCCTTCGTGTGGACGAAACCGGTCGAGGAGATTCTCAAGAAAGCTCAACCGAAAACCAACTAACGAAACGCGACACTAGTGTGTGACCCGGTGTGCGTCAGTGCCCTTGTCGTGCAGTCGGTTTCGTCTAAGGCGTCTAGTGTGGGCCGCCGGTGTTCGTGCGCGTCTTGGCCCACTGTCGGCCCACTGATCGAACAGCAGTTCGCGCTGGTCAGTCAAAGATGTGTCAACACTCCCAGGTGCCCGGCGTTCCCACTACGTACCAATTCGGGGTTCTGCGGTACGTCTGAGGTACCCCCCGCGCGGGTGTCGTAATTGCGTCGTATCTGCGCGGGCGTCACATCACCCGGGTGCCTGCCGGGATGATCTTGCCGCCGGGTGCGGCACCGCTGCGGATCATCGCGAGGGCCACCTCCCGGGTCTCATCATCGGCGTGATCGTGCAACAGGAGGGCGGCGTCCACGTCGTCCTGGCTGATCTCACCGCGCACGAACAGCTCGCGCGCGAGGTCGCGGATCGAGCCGTAGCAGTCGGTGACGAGGCGCGGCACTTTCAGCGGTGCGGGTTCGCCGCTGGCCATGATCACCTTGGCGTCGTTGCTGTTGCTGGCCAGGGACCGTCGGACAGCGGCCGTAGGCGGGACGCCGCCACCGTTGCGGAACATCGCCTCAGCCCACGGACCGGCGTAGGCGACCCGGGGGTCAGGCTTGCCGCCGAACCGCTGGTGAACCTCGCAGCTCCCGGCATGTGCGGCGTCGGTGGTCAGGGTCACGCGGCCGACCTGATGGCCGAGGACGCGGGCCGTGATCGCGTGCGCACTCTCGTGGATCGCGGCGGCCATGAGGTCGCGCTTCTCTGCGGGGGTGAGGTCGCTGAACTGCTTCATCGGGGGTCCTTCGTGGTGATGGTGGCGGCGGGGTGATACCCGCCGGGAAGGTAGTAGCGGCGGCAGGTGCTCGTGATCTCCTCGATGAGCACCGGCCCGGTGGGCTCGACGGTCTCCATGCCGTCGTCGTCGGGGTCGTCCATGTGATCTCTCCTGTCCGGAGGGCGAAGCGTGGGGCGGCCCGAAGCCAGACCCCCACGCTTCGCTTCCTCTCACCGGGGCATCGACTCCCTCGGTGTCGCCGGGTGGTTCGTGGTGGCGGTTTCGGTCGAGTAGACGGTCACCGCCGACTTGTCGAGGCCGAGACGACGGTGCATGCACGGATCGCAGGTGAAGCCGTGGACCGACCCCCGCCACCGGATCGTCGGGGTGCCGCAACCGGTGCAGGCGTGCAGGTAGTCGCTCACGGCTGCACCCCCAGAGCGTCGAGCACGCGCCGCGCCTGGTCGGCCGGGGTCTCGGTGGCCGGGGTGCGGGCGAGCTGAGTCCTGGTCGACGCCGCCCAGTCGAGGCGCTTCTCCAAGGTGATCGCGGCCCGGTCGAGACCGCGCAAGGCCGCGATCACCCGCTCGGAGACCGACAGGGTGCGACCGCCGGTAGGTCGGGCATGGTCGAGCAGGTCGGCGAGGGACGCCGACACCGGCCGGACGTGAGCGGCGAGGATCACAGCCCACTCACCGCTCACCGCGTCGACACGGGCGATGACCGGCGTCGGCGGATACTCGACCAACATCATCAGCGCGGCGATACCGGCCGACCTCTGCTCATAGGTGGGCAGGTCACGGACCTTGCGCTCGGCGTCGCGGCGGGCCACCAGCTCGACGGAGAACCTCACGATCTTCTCCACGGCTGCGACGACGTTCTCGATCTCGGGCAGATGCGACGCGGGTGCCGGTTCTGCGGTGACCCGCTCAGCCAGCGGGGTCAGGATGTCGGAGACCTCGGTGGCGAGGTCGAACTCGCCATCGAGCTGGTGGCTGAGGTGGGCGCGCCGTTGCCGACGGGCTTCGGTCTGGTGGTTCACTATTCCTCCCGTGTCGGGGTTGTGTTGGGGCACAGTGGATTTCGGTCGTCTGATCCTGATCATGCGCCGAACTCCCGGCGCATGATGGCCTCGAAGGTGCTGGCGTCGGCCCGCTGGCGCAGGTAGGCGAGATAGCCGGTCGTCGGCGGCGGGACGATGCGGATGTAGAACTCCAGCAGCCAGCGCACACGTTCGGCCTCGATGGCCTCGGCGATGATCTCGTTGCAGGCGTCGTGGTCGTTGCGGTTGAGTGCGGTGGCCAGGGCAAGTGCTCGGTCGCGGTCGTCGGCGTTCAGCTCGGCGGCAACCGGATCAGGTCGACGTGTGGTCATGGCAGTTCCTCCTATGTCGGTGTTGTGTTGTCGCTCAAGCGGTTCAGATGTCGGCCCACGGCTCCCCCTCGTCGGTTTCGGCGCTGAGCGGGCCGCTGACGGCGTGAAGTGCCGGGTCGGGGTGATTACCCTCGGCCGGTGCCGATAGCCCGGCCACGGCCGACACGGCGTGCGCACCGCCGGGCAGTGTGGCCAGCGCCTCCGCGAGACCGAGCGGGGTCAGCTCGCGCAGCACGTCGACCACCTGCGTAGCCCATGCCTCATCGGACATCTGCTGGCCGACCTCGACCCGGGACGGCGCGTCGAGGCCGAACAGCCGCGCAAGGCGGTCATGCACCTTGAGGACGACACCGGCAGCGGCAACGTCGCCGCCGACGGCCGCGACCAGGTGACCGCGCATAACCATCTCCAGGCGTCGGCGCTGAACCTCCCGATAGGTCGACGCCGCCTCCGACTCCTGTCGGCTGAGCAGTTTGTCGGCAGCCTTACGCGGTCCGCTCGGGTCGGCGTACCCGAGCCGCTGGGCGATCTCGTCCCACTGGAGGCCAGCGGTCCGAAGTCGCACCGCTTCCACCGCACGCTCGCGGTCAGCGGCGGACGGCGTGTTCTGGGTGGGATTGCTCATCGTTCTCCTTGGGAGTGGCCAGAGAGGATCGGGCGGGGTGATCGGCGGCAGAGGGTCTCCAGGTCACGGCCGCGCACACGAGCCAGACCAGGGCGTCGATCACGGTGGAGGCTCGCCGATCTGCGTCGACGACAGACCATTCGAACGCCGGCCGTGCTGCCCGACGTCGACGGGGACTTGCTTCACCGGTTCGAGGTCGACGGACGAGATCAGTATGCGGTTGTCTTCGAGTTCATCGAGGGCCGCTCACCCACTCCCGGCGACGACGACGCCGCGCTCATCGAGTGCTTTTCCACCATCGGCACGATCACGCGCAACCTGCATGACCATGTACGCACGTGGAAGCCGCCCAAGGACTTCACCCGGGTGACTTGGTCACCCGAGTACATCCTTGGCCTCAAGGACCCGTCGTGGGAGTCATGGCGGCTCAACGAGGAAGTGACGCCGGCGATCGCCGATCGCCTGAACGCCGTCGAAGAACGCGCGTTGGCGACCCTGCACCGGTACCGGATGATGCACCCGGATCGATTCGGTCTGCTCCATACCGATCTGCGGACGACGAATCTGCTGGTGACCGATGATGCTGTCGCGGTGGTCGATTTCGATGACTGCGGATTCGGTTTTCCCATGTGGGATCTGGCGGGCGCGCTCTCCTTCATCGAGGCCGAGCCATTGGTCCCAGATCTGATCAACGCGTGGTTGCGCGGCTACGGTGGAGTCGACATCGACGACCTGGTCACGATCCCCGCGCTGATCATCATGCGCCGTCTACAACTCGTCGGATGGATGAACACGCGGCAGGGAACCGCCGAGCATGAGAGGATGGTTGGGACATATGTCGCGGAGACAGAACGTATCGGAACCGA
This sequence comes from Gordonia sp. NPDC003429, assembly GCF_053588575.1. Lineage (NCBI taxonomy): Bacteria > Bacillati > Actinomycetota > Actinomycetes > Mycobacteriales > Gordoniaceae > Gordonia > Gordonia sp. NPDC003429. The sequence continues at coordinate 23,282 of NZ_JBSFQF010000026.1, read as the reverse complement.
CTTCCTCGCCGGCAGATTCGCACTTCCCCGCCGCTACACCGCCGCGATCTGAGCTCGACGCAGCGCCCGAAAGTCACAGGCGCGGAGCCAAGGTGGTGGCAGAGGTGTGCGCACAGATCGATGCTTCCATCAAGAACGGACATGTCCTGCACGGCGGCAGGCTGCCGAGCGAGCGCGAGCTGGCGCGCCAACTCGGGGTATCGAGATGGACTGTTCGCGCTGCGCTCGACAACCTGGCAACGACCGGCGTCGTACGCCGGGAGCCGGGCCGTGGCGGCGGCACCTTTGCCACCACCCCCAACACCAATTGGCCGATGGTGGCCGACTCCTTTGAGCATCGCTATGGGCGGCGTGTCCAGCGTGCCGCGGGCGGGACCGATACCACCACACTGAGTCTGCCCGCGCTTCTCAAGGCGCAGGGGTTCACAGTCGAGACCCGCGACGTCGTGGTGACCCATGAGGCAGCCAACGCTCAGATCGCCTCGCGACTGGGTATCGACCGCGGCGCTCCGGTGATTCGCATCGAACGCATCAGAGTCGCCGATAACAGTCCCGTCAGCGCGGAGGTGATGTGGCTTAACCTCGAACGTTTTCCCGACCTCACCGAGCAGGATGCACATGGCTCGTTGTGGGATCTGTTCGGCAGCCGCTACGGACTGCAGTTCGGGCCGATCACCGAGGAGATCGAGATCCAGCTCGCCGACCGTCGGCTGGCAAAGCTACTCGAGATCTCGCCCGGACAGCCGTTGCTGTGCATCACCAGGGTTGCCCATGACACCCTCGGAACTCCAGTCGAGTACTCCGTTGACCGTTTCCGCGGCGAGAACGTCCGACTGGTGGTGGAGACAAATATCGGTCCTCGAGCGACCCATGCGCCTCCATCGCCGCCGCCCACCGCCAATCTGCATGGGGCACCTGCGTCTTCGTCTTGATCCGCCCGTGTGCCACACGCCCCTTCCGCTGCAGCGGATCAACCGTGGAAGGACCGAACCCGGCACAGGCGGGATACTCTTTCCACAGAGGAGAGCGATGTGGGAATTGCGGCAGGACCGAAAGGCGGTCATCCGCGCCGCGATCGCCGACGCGCAGGCGGGCAGCCCGCGATTGATCTGCATCGACGGAGCAGCCGGCATGGGCAAGACCTCCCACCTGGAGGCGATACTTGCCGCGGCGACGGGGTTCACGATCCTCGAAGCGAGTGGAGACGAGTCGACATACCGGCCCCCGTACGGGCTGCTCGACCAGCTCGGTGTGCGGCGCACTCTCACTGATGCGGGCGCACCGTTGGCGGCGGCGGTCGCCGCCAACTCGCTCCGACGCCTGATCGACGAGGCATCGGTCGCCGGTCCGGTTGTGATCGCGGTCGACGATGCCCAATGGGCCGACGACGAGAGTCTCGACGCCCTTGCTCGCGTCTTCGGACGCCTGGCCGGTGATCGCCTACTCCTGGTTGTCGCCAGTCGTCCCGTTCGCTCTGGAGATCAGCCGGCGTGGCAACGGCTGCGCAGCCGCCTCGACCCCACGATCAGCCTCCAACTCGACGGGGTGACGCTCGACGAGGCGGCGAACATTCTCGACGCCGTGTGGGGCGGCCACGCAGACCCGCTACTGGTGAATCGGCTGTGGGAGCACACCGGCCGCAATCCGCTGTACCTGCGTTCCCTCGCCGCCGAGTATCCCCCCGATGCGCTCGCAATGGCCCAAACCCTGCCCGCTCCCGTCGAGGTGGCCCGCGAACTCGATGCGCGGCTGGCGGCGCTCGATGAGGATGCCGCACAGCTCCTGCGAACGATCGCGGTCGTCGGCTCCGGATGGGTGGACCGGCTCGATGTCGGCGCCATCGCCGGCATCGACGACACGACGACAGCGCTGGACCTCCTGCTCGCGAGTGATCTCGTCGTGGCACAGGCGGGATTGCCCCTTGCGCAGATTCGGATCGTCCACGCCCTCGTCCGGGCCGCGGTGTACGCCACGATCCCGGCCAACGACCGGCGAATGCTCCACCTACGCGCCGCCGAGGTGCTGACCGCACCGATGGTGCGCATCGAGCACGAGGTCACCGCCGCCGCCGGCCGCGACGATGTGCTCGCAGCCCGACTGGAGCAACTGGCGGACGAGGCCGCGCTTGCCGCTGATCACCGTCGGGAAGCACAGCTGCGCACCTGGTCGTCGCAACTGACGAGCGCCCCGGAGGATCGTGAACGACGATGGCTGGACGCCCAGCTCGCCGCAGTACTGGCGAAGGATGTGACCGCTGTTCGCGCACACCTGAGCCAGGTCGCCTGGGCTGCAGACATCCCACGCCGCACACTGGTGCTCGCCTGGCTGCTGGTCGTCGAGAACCAGGTCACTCAGGCGCGTCAAATTCTCGCCGGGCTCACGCCGAAAGTCCTTGCGGCAGGCGACATCCGCACGCGTCAGCGTCTGCTGGTCCTCACCGCATGGGTACACCTGGCCTCGGGTGCACCCACGGAGCAGGTGCAGCAGATTCTTGACACCGTGCCGGAGCATGCGACGTTGGATGCCGCGGTGCGGCCCCTGTACCTGCGCACCGCCGGACAGATCGCCGCGCGCGTCGTCGATGTGGCGCACCTCGTGCACGATCTGAATGCCGTCCCCGACGATGCGCGATCCACTCCCCTCGCCGACACCGACCGGCTCGGCTGGCGTGGTGCTGTCTATGCGCTCTGCGGGTTCACTCCGCAAGCTCGACGGGATCTGTCGGAGGTCGTCGCACGTCAGCGTTTCGGGCAGATCGACGCCGGGCCGGGCACCGACCACGCGCTGTACGGGTATGCGCTCTGGCAGGACGGGGAGTTCGGCCGCGCCGCCGTGGAGGCCGCCGCGGCCACAGAGGTCACGGTCGGACGGCCCCATCCGCTCGTGCAGGCCACGCTCGCATTCGTCCCCATCGTGCGCGGCGAAGCATCACACGCCGACGAACTGATCGATGAGACCGAAGAACAGCTGCGAGAACTGCCGTGGCGCGAGGCGGTGTCGGTGCTGATGATCTCGCGGGTAGCACGACTGCACGCCGGGGGCGACACCACGGCGCGAGCGGCATACGTGGTCAGGGCACGAGAAATCTTCGGAGCCGACATCTGCTCTGCCGAGCGGATCGACGGCGCGCTGTGGCATCTGCACGTCGCCCTCGCCAAGATCTGGGCCGGCGAGCAGGACGACGTCGAGGGACATCTCCGCGCGATCGAGACAGACATCATCGTCCCCGGCTGGGCCGCATGGGCGCGGCCGTGGTTGCTTGGGCTCGCCGCGGAGGCATCCGATGATCTCGCCGGCGCCGTGACCCTGGTGGAGAGCGCCGTCGCATCGTTTGACGATGCTCTCCCGCTGTACCGCGCGCACGTACTCACCGACGCGGCGCGGGTCATGGCCGCATCCGGTGCCGGGGTGACGGCGCGTGAGATGAGCGATCATGCGCAAGATCTATACCGCCGACTCGGCGCCACGGCATACGTGCGAGCGGACGAATCAACCTCGCGCGTCCCCCGTGGGCCACTCGCGGCCCTGACAGATCGGGAGCGTGAGGTCGCCGAACTGGCGGCATCGGGTTACAGCTACGCGCAGATCGCCGACGAACTGTATGTCACCCGCAGCACCATCTCATTCCACCTCGGACGCGTGTATGCGAAGACCGGCGTGAGCACGCGACACGAGCTTTCCCGGCTGATTCGAGACAACGCGGGTTAGGACCGGATCGGTAGGACTGTGCACTCCGCACAGTCCACCGCGCGGCGCCGCCGCGCACACTTCAGACATGCATACAAAAAGCCTCATCCGGCCCTTTTCCAACAACCCTGACTTCGACGCCGATATCCGAGGTGCGCTCGGCAAGGGCGTCGGCGGCGCCGGCGACCCCGGCGAGATCCTCGCCGCAGTCGCCCATGTCGACAAGAACGATCACGAAGCCTGGTTCGATGCGTGGCTCGCACTCGGTGACCGCGTGGCGACGACGGCGAACTCATCTGCGACGGCCGGGCATACGGTGAGCGCTGCGGGCGCCTATCTCCGGGCATCGGCCTACTACGCGAACGCCGTCGATGCGGCCAGCGCACTCGCCGACGACCGCCTCGGCGCAACCTTCGACAAGCAGATGTCGGCGTGGGAGCAATTCATCGTCCAGACTCCGGCGAATGTCACCGAAATCGCAATTCCCTACGAGGACCGCGCGCTGCGCGGGTGGCTCTTCCGCCCAGCGGGACCAGCCGCCCTGACGCTCGTCATCGTGAACGGCAGCGATGGCTCACTCGCAAGTCTGTGGGGCGGCAGCGGTGCCGCCGCCCTCGCACGCGGATACAACGTGGTGGTCTTCGACGGACCCGGCCAGCAGTCCGAACTCTTCCAGAAGGGCACCTCTTTCCGGCCCGACTGGGAGCACGTACTGACCCCAGTGTACGACTTCATCTCGGGCATCGAGGGCATCGACCCCGCACGGATCGCGGCCTATGGCATCAGCCAGGGCAGCTACTGGGTCACGCGCGCCCTCGCATTCGAGCATCGGTTCGCCGCCGCGATCACCGATCCAGGCATCGTCGATGTCGCGACGTCGTGGACCTCGCACATCCCGCACAACCTCCTGAAGCTGCTCGACGAGGGCAAAACCGAGAAGTTCGACAAGGAAATGGCGTTCGGGATGAAGTTCTCCCCCACCACGAACCGCACGTGGCAGTTCCGCGCGCGCCCGTACGGCACCCCCGGCTACGCCGAGACCATCGCCACGGTGCGCCGCTACACCGTCGCCGAGGTCGCCGGGCAGATCACGACGCCGCTGCTGATCCTCTCGCCCGAGAACGAACAGTTCTGGCCCGGGCAGGCCGAGCAACTCGCGGCACTGACGAGCACGGTCTCCACTGTCGTGCGATTCACCGCGGCCGAGGGCGCCGACGGTCACTGCCAGCCGCTCGCCCGGACCCTCACCGCGCAGCGGATGTTCGACTGGCTCGACGAGCGCGTGTAAATGCTCTGGGATAGACCGGACACGAATCGCTTGGCGCCGCCCCGAAATACAAGTCAGGGACCGTTCCCGGATTGTCCAAGAATGGTCCCTGACCTGCTAATTCATTTGTCGGGCTGACAGGATTTGAACCTGCGACCACTTGACCCCCAGTCAAGTGCGCTACCAAACTGCGCCACAGCCCGTTGCCCTCGAGAGGGCCTCGACAAGATTAGCCGAACGCCTACCGCAGAGGCCAATCGCCTGCTCGGTGTGTCCGGCGCCGGCTCACTTCGGTGCGGCCTGCTTGTTCTTGAACCACATCCATCCCCCCGTGACCAGCAGCGCACCGACCAGCGAGCCGATGATGCCGCTCGGCCGGAATGCCAGACCGTCGCCGCTGAGCAGGCTGATCAGCAAGCCACCGATGAACGAACCGACCACACCGGCCACGATCGCGAGTACCCAGTCGGTGTTGAACATGCCCTTACCGAGAATGAGTTGGGCCACCCAGCCGATGGCCATTCCGAACACGATGAGAGCGAGGATCAGCATTGCGCAAGTATAAGTGGGTGCCGCTCAGCGCTTACGGCGGTCCCGCTTGTCCCGGACCCGCACGTTGATGCGCACCGGTGACCCGTCGAAGTTGAACTGCTCACGCAACCGTCGCTCCAGGAAACGTCGGTAACCGGCCTCCAAGAATCCGGTGGTGAACAGCACGAAGGTCGGCGGCCGCACCGCCGCCTGCGTCGCGAACAGCACCCGCGGCTGCCGACCTCCCCGCAGCGGCGGCGGGTTGGCCGCGATCACGTCCTTGAGCCAGTTGTTGAGCGGACCGGTGGAGATGCGTTTGTCCCATGAGTCCAATGCGCCCTCAAGGGCGGGCACCAGCTTCTGCACCGACCGTCCGGTCATCGCCGAGATGTTGACCCGACGCGCCCACGGCACCCGCGCGAGCTCGCGGTCGATCTCCTTGTCGAGCTGGTAGCGGCGGTCCTCGTCGACCAGATCCCACTTGTTGAAGGCGATCACCAGCGCGCGGCCGGTGTCGATGATCAGCGAGAGCACCCGCAGGTCCTGCTCGGTGATCGGCTGCGACGCGTCGATCAGCAGGATGGCCACCTCGGCGGCCTCCAGTGCCGACCGCGTACGCAGCGACGCGTAGTACTCGTGTCCGCTGGCCGTGTGCACCTTGCGCCGCAAGCCCGCGGTGTCGATGAACAGCCACGGCCTGCCGTCGAGTTCCACCACCTCGTCCACCGGGTCGACGGTGGTGCCGGCGACATTGTCGACCACCGACCGTTCCGATCCGGCCAGCTTGTTGAGCAGCGAACTCTTGCCCACGTTGGGCTTGCCCACCAACGCCACGCGTCGCGGGCCGCCGAGCGTGGCCGTGTCCTCACGAGGGGTCTCCGGAAGCGTCGAGAGAATCACATCGAGCAGGTCACCCGAACCGCGACCGTGCGCCGCCGACACCATGTGCGGCTCGCCGAGTCCGAGCGACCACAGCGACGCGGCCTCGGCCTCCATCCGTTCACTGTCGACCTTGTTGGCCACCAGGATCACCGGCGTCTTGGAGCGGCGCAGCACCCGGGCCACGGCTTCGTCGGTGGCGGTCGCCCCCACCGTCGCGTCCACCACCAGGACGATGGCGTCGGCGGTGCGCATGGCGAGTTCGGCCTGGGCGGCGATGGCCTGCGCCATCCCCTTGGCGTCGGGTTCCCATCCGCCGGTGTCCACCACGGTGAACCGGCGGCCCACCCACGACGCCGTGTACGACACACGATCGCGAGTGACACCCGGGATGTCCTCGACCACCGCTTCGCGACGCCCGAGGATACGGTTCACCAACGTCGACTTTCCGACGTTGGGCCGCCCGACGATGGCCACCACCGGCATGCGCTCGGCGCCACCCTCATCGTCGGCGAGGTCGAAATCTCCTACTTGCCAATCGGATTCGTCCGACCAGGTGCCGTCGCCGGGCTGCGCGGCCAGCTCGCCCGACGAGAAGTCGCTGTCACTGTCGCTCACGCGGTCTCTCCGGTTCGTGCGTGGACCAGTCCGACGAGTTCGTCGAGTACCTGGTCGAGGGTCAGGTCGCTGGTGTCCACGATCGTGGCGTCCGCGGCGGGACGCAGCGGGGACACCGTGCGGGTGGAATCGAGGTGGTCGCGCCTGTTGACGCTCTCGAGGACGGCCTCCAAGACACTGTCGCGTCCGGCCGCCCGGTTCTGCAGGTGCCGACGCTGGGCACGCGCCTCGGGGCTGGCGGTGAGGAAGATCTTCACCTGCGCGTCGGGGAACACCACGGTCCCGATGTCGCGTCCCTCCACCACCACAAAGTCGTTCTCGGCGTGACGGCGTTGCAGGGCAACCATTTTCGTGCGTACTTCGGGCACCGCGGACACCGCCGACACCGCCGCGGTCACCTCGTCACCACGGATCGGCCCGGACACGTCGACCCCGTCGAGATACACGCGAGAGCCGCCGTCGTCTGCCGGCCGCAGCTCGATGTCGGCGCCGGACACCGCCGCGGCGACCCCCGACACATCGCCGGGGTCCACTCCGGCGTCGAGCACCGCGAGCGTCGCCGCCCGGTACATCGCACCGGTGTCGAGGTAGTGCGCACCCACCCGGTCGGCGAGACGCTTGGAGACCGTCGACTTCCCGGTTCCCGCAGGCCCGTCGATCGCGATCACCCGCCCACATCCGCCGGTCACGACGCCGCCACCGGTCACAACCCCACCGCCTTGTAGAGCGAGCCCACCTCGTCACGACCGAGAACCCGCAGGCTGCCGGGTCGCTGTTCGCCGAGCGCAACATTGCCGACGTGGGTCCGCACCAGCGAGGTCACCGGGAATCCGACGGCTTCCATCATCCGGCGCACGATCCGGTTTCGCCCTTCGTGCAACGTGATCCGCACCAGCGACTGGCCCTCGTTGACGTCGAGCACGGTGAACGAATCCACCGCGACCGGCCCGTCGTCGAGTTCCACCCCGTCGCGCAGGCTCCTGCCGAGCGCGCGTGGCACCTCACCGCGAACGGTGGCCAGATAGGTCTTGGGCACCTCGTAGGACGGGTGCATCAGCCGATGGGCGAGCTCACCGTCGTTGGTGAGCAACAGCAGGCCCTCGGTCTCGGCGTCGAGCCGACCGACGTGGAACAGACGCTGACCGGACATCACGCGTTCGGCCACGATGTCGCCGACGCAGGGTCTGCCCTGGTCGTCGGACATTGTCGACTGCCAGCCCTTGGGTTTGTTGAGCGCGAGATATTGCCGCGTCTCGTCGATGATGACGCGCGCGCCGTCGACCCGGATGACCGCGGTGTCGGGGTTGATGCGCAGCCCCTGTTCGGTGACCACCTCGCCGTCGACCTCCACCCGCCCGGCCGCGATCATCTCCTCGGCGCCGCGCCGCGAGGCGACGCCGGCCTGGGCGAGCACCTTCTGCAACCGCACCCCATCGGAGACGTACGTGGCGTGCCCGGCCTCATCGGCGTCGACCGGCGTCTGATGGCGGGCCGGGCGAGCGTTGTTGAGCCGGATACGCCCGGCGGCGGCATCGGGTTGCGAACCGCCCTTGCGGTGCCGCTTCTTCGGGGTCGGCTTCTGTGCGCCCGACTTCTGCGGTGTCGGCTTCTTCGAACTGGAAGGTTGCCCGGCTCCTCCGGCACGGGTCTGCTTGCCGGCAGCGCGTCGCGCCTGCTTCTTACGGGGATCCGGTGTGCCGTCTCGGCCAGCGGTTGCCATGTGTCAGTCCTGGTTCTCGTCGGTGGTGTCGAGGCCCGGGTCGCCCGTCGGCGTGGTCTCGGGTGCATCGATCTCCTTCGAGTCTGACCGCCCACCGCCCAGTTTGGCGAATCGTGGGTCGGCGGAGATCTCCTCGTCGAGGGCATCGATGATGTCGACGTCGGGCAGCAGTGGCGCCAGATCGGGCAGTTCCTCGAGGGAGGCCAACCCGAGGCGTTCCAGGAACATCTCGGTGGTTCCGTATGTGGTGGCGTTGGTCTGCGGGTCGGTTCCGGTCTCGCTGATCAGTCCGCGGGCCACCAGGGTGCGGACCACACCGTCCACGTTGACGCCGCGGATGGCGCTGACCCGGGCGCGACTCACCGGCTGCCGATAGGCGATCACCGCGAGGGTCTCGAGTGCGGCGCGGGTGAGCTTCGACCGTGCGCCGTCGAGCAGCAACCGTTCCACGTAGGGCGCGAACTCGGCGCGGGTGTAGAAGCGCCACCCGTCGCCGGCGAACCGCAGGTCGATGCCGCTGGCCGCCGCGGTCAGATCCGATGCCATCGCGAGCAGCATCGCGTGCACGCGGGAGCGTTCGGCGTCGACGGCATTGGCGAGTTCGTCGGTGGTCGCCGGGGTGTCGACGACGAGCAGAACGGCCTCGAGTGCGGCCCGCAGCCGGTCGTCGTCGAGCGCCATGCCATCGAGTTCCACCCCGTCGGGCGCGATGTCGGCGGGCGCGATGTCGGCGTCCACGTCGAGCGCGGTCTGGTGGGGTTCTCCGTGATCGGTCATCCGTAGTCCTCGGCCTTGTCGATTCGCAGGTCGTCGGGGTCGCGTTCACCCGTCCAGGACACCCGGAGCTCTCCGAGTGCCTCGGGTTGTTCAAAGGTGATGGCGCGTTCCCGGAACAGTTCGAGCAGACCCAGGAAACTGCCCACCACCTCGAGTCCCCCGTCGCAGTCGGCGACGAGTTGCGCAAAGGTGAGCCATGCGCCGTGCGCGTGGGTGAGCAGACCGGTGATCCGCCGTGCCTGCGCCGGCACCGACACCCTCTGCACGTCGTGCAGGTGATCGAGTCCGATGGTCGGCACCGGTCGCGGTGTCATCGCCGCCGCGGCGATCTGGGCTAAACCGGCCACATCAACCCCGAGGGTGACCTCGGGCAACAACTCGGTGAACTGCGGCTCCGGCGATACCGCTCGCGGGTAACGCTGCAGGGCGGCGGCCTCGAGTTCCCCGAACAGGGCCGCCACCTGCTTGTACGCCCGATACTGCAGAAGCCTGGCAAACAGCAGGTCGCGGGCCTCGAGCAGCACGAGATCCTCGGGGTCGTCCACCTCGCCGGTCGGGAGCAGACGGGCGGCTTTCAGGTCGAGCAGGGTGGCGGCGACCACCAAGAACTCCGTCGTCTGCTCGAGCCCCATCTCAGGACCCAGTTCACGCGTGTAGGCGATGAACTCGTCGGTCACCAGATGCAGGGCCACTTCGGTCACATCGAGGCGGTGCTGGCTGATCAGGTTCAGCAGCAGGTCGAACGGACCCTCGAAGTTGGCCAGTTTGACGCGGAATCCGGTCGACGGCGAGGCCCCGTCGTCCCGGGGGTCGGCTTTGTCGGTGGCGACGAGATCAGCGTCGCCGACATCGATCGCGGCGACATCGCTGGGGGAATCGCCGCTCATGCCTGCTTGACGTTGCGCGCGATCACCTCTCGGGCCAGCGCGCGGTAGGCCTTGGCTCCGGTCGATCGTGGCGCCCATGACGTGATCGGTTCCCCGGCGACACTGGTTTCGGGGAATCGCACCGTCCGCGAGATCACGGTGTCGTAGACGGCATCTCCGAACACCTCGACCACCCGGGCCATCACCTCGCGCGAATGCAGGGTCCGCGCATCGAACATCGTCACCAGGATGCCGCCGAGGGTGAGACGGAAGTTCAGCCGGTCGCGCACCTTGTCGATGGTGTCGGTGAGCAGGGCGAGACCACGAAGACTGAAGTATTCGCACTCCATGGGGATGATCACCGTGTCGGCGCACGCGAGCGCATTCACGGTGAGCAATCCCAGCGACGGCTGACAATCGATGAGGACGACGTCGTAGCGGTCGAGGACGGGATGCAGCACCCGCCCCAGCGCCTGCTCGCGTCCCACCTCGCTGACGAGCTGGATCTCGGCCGCCGAGAGGTCGATGTTGGACGGCAACAGGTCGAGGTTGTCCACCCGGGTGCGCATCAGGACGTCATCGATCGACGCGTGCGGTGGCACCAGCAGGTTGTAGACGGTCTCCTCGAGCTGATGGTGGGGTACCCCAAGCCCCGCTGATAACGCGCCCTGCGGGTCGAGGTCGACGAGCAGCACGCGTCGCCCGTACTCGGCGAGGGCCGCCCCCAGATTGATGGTTGAGGTGGTCTTGCCGACCCCACCCTTCTGGTTGCACACCGCGATCACCGTGGCGGGGCCGTGCCGGTCGAGCGGGGCGGGTTCGGGCACGTCGCGATAGGGCCGCCCGGTGGGGCCGATCTCGTCGGGATCGTGCTCGGTGTCGTCGCGGTCGGCCACCGGCGACACCTCGATGCGGTACTGATCGTCGGCATGAGTCGACGGACCGCGCGGTGTGATCGGGCTGCTCACGTCGTCCGCTTCTCCCTCCCCGAGTAGACCGTGTCGTCATCGGTGTCGTGACCTGGGCCGGATTGCCCGACGTCTTGTCCAGCGTAGTGCGTCGTTTCTCTCACCCCGTGGTGCATCGCCGAGAGCGCGCCGCCCGATCGCGTCGGGGAGTCACCGGGCGCGCGGATGGGTGGTGGCATACACCTCGCGCATCGTGTTGACCGTGACGAGCGTGTAGACCTGCGTCGTGGTCACCGACGCATGCCCGAGCAGTTCCTGCACCACCCGCACGTCGGCGCCGCCGTCGAGGAGATGCGTGGCGAAGCTGTGGCGCAGTGTGTGCGGGGACACCGTAGTGGTGATCCCGGCGCGAGACGCCGTGTCGGCGAGTACCTGCCAGGCACCCTGCCGGGTGAGCCTGCCGCCTCGCGCGTTGAGGAACAGCGCGGGCGTCGAGCGGCTCACCAACGCCGGCCTGGCGCGGACGAGGTAGGCGTCGACGGCGGTGGCCGCCGGACCGCCGACCGGGACGAGGCGTTGTTTGCCGCCCTTGCCGCGCAGCAGCACGGTCAGCGCGTCGAGATCGAGGTCGTCGAGGTCGAGAGACGTGGCCTCCGAGATCCGCGCGCCGCAGCTGTAGAGAAGTTCGAGCAGCGCTCGGTCGCGCAACGCCCGCGGATGATCGCCCCGAGCGGCCTCGTCGAGCAGCGACAACACGTCATCGACCGAGAGGGCTTTCGGGAGCCTTCGGGCCGGTCGCGGTGGCCGTACCGCGACGGCGACGTCGGTGGCCACGATCCCCTCGGCTGCGGCGAACTTGTGAAAGCCTCTGGTGGCCACGAGGGTTCGTGCCACCGAACTGTCCGCCAGTGGCGCAGCGCCCGAGGCCTCGTCGCCGCGTCGCAGTTCGACGAGGAACTCGCGGACATCGTCCTCGGTGACCTCGGCGAGGCTGTTGATGCCGCGGCCGTGCAGGTACCGCTGATAGCGGTCGAGGTCGCGTCCGTAGGACGCGAGCGTGTTGGCTGCCATGCCACGTTCGACGGTCAGGTGGTCGAGGTAGCGCGAGACATCGTCGCCGACACGCGCTTTCACCGTGTTCACCCGTTCCGTCGTTCCCAGAGGGCGGTGGGCCGGTCGGGCCAGGGCGCCTCGGGGGTGCGCAGCGTGAGATCCCGGTGTGCCGCGGTGGCGGCGGCGAGGATGCCGGCCACGCTCGTCGCGTTGACGATCTCCCCGTTCATGACCATCGTGAGCGCGTCGCCGAGGCGCACCCATTCCAGCGACATGTCGGCTTCCTCGTCGTGACGCGCTGCCGCAGGCACTTCGTGCAGACCGGTCGCGCGGAACAGTCGCAGTGCCTCGTCGGTGAATCCCGGCGAGAGCACGAGGTCGACGAGGACGTCCCAGTGATCGGCGCGCAGATCTGTCTCCTCGCCGAGTTCGCGTTGCGCAGCTTCCAACGGCGATTCGTCGGATGCCTTGTCGAGCAGTCCCGCGGGAAGTTCGAGCAGACGCCGCCCCACCGGGTGCCGGTACTGCCGCACCATCGCGAGGCGGTCGGCGGAATCGAGCGCCACGATGGCGACCGCGCCGAAATGCTCGACCACCTCGCGCTGGGCCCGGCGACCGCCGGGCATCGTGACGTCGTCGACGCGCAGCGCGAGGATGGCGCCCTCGTACACGGTGGTGCTCGACCGTACGGTGAATTCGTGCGGTGCGTCGGCGCTCTCCGACGGGCTCAAGCGCCGCGTTCCTCGTCCTCGAACTCGGCGCCGACCGTCACCGGAGGCGGATCGTAGTCACCGAGGTCAACCGGAAGCCGTTCGGCTGCTTTGTATTTCAACGCGGCATCGATGAACGAGCGAAACAGTGGGTGGGGCCGGGTGGGGCGGCTCTTGAGCTCCGGGTGGGCCTGGGTGCCCACCAGGAAGGGATGCACCGACGGCGGATACTCGACGAACTCCACGAGGTGCCCGTCGGGCGAGGTGCCCGAGAACTCCAGTCCGGACGCGGCGATCTTGTCGCGGTAGGTGTTGTTGACCTCGTAGCGGTGACGATGGCGTTCGGATACCTCGGTGGTGCCGTACGCCTCCGCGACGACGCTGCCCTCCCGCAGGACGGCCGGGTAGGCCCCGAGTCGCATGGTGCCGCCGAGGTCGGCCTCACCGGCCACGATCTCGGCCTGGTCGGCCATCGTCGAGATCACCGGATGCGGTGTGTCGGGATCGAATTCGGCGGAACTCGCGCCGTCGAGTCCGGCCGAGCGGGCGGCCTCGATGACGATGCACTGCAGGCCCAGGCACAGACCCAGCAGCGGAATACCGCGGCGGCGCGCATAACGGATCGCGCCCACCTTGCCCTCGATGCCGCGGATGCCGAATCCGCCCGGGATGAGCACACCGTCCACATCGCCCAGGGCTGCCTGCGCGCCGGCGTCGGTGGCGCATTCGTCCGACGGCACCCATTTGATCTCGGCACGTGCCCGCCACGCGAATCCGCCCGCACGGATCGCTTCTGTCACCGACAGGTAGGCATCGGGCAGGTCGACGTACTTGCCCACGAGGGCGATTCGCACGGACTCGCGGGGTTCGTGGACGCGGTTGAGCAGTTCACCCCACTCGGTCCAGTCGACGTCGCGGAACGGCAGCCCCAGCTTGCGCACCACATACGCGTCGAGTTGCTCGCTGTGCAGCACCTTGGGAATGTCGTAGATCGACCGCGCATCGGGGGTGGAGATCACACCGTCGATGTCGACGTCGCACATCAGCGCGATCTTCTTCTTGAGGGCTTCGGGGACGTCGCGGTCGCACCTCAGGATCAGGGCGTCGGGTTGAATACCGACGTTGCGCAGCGCGGCCACCGAGTGCTGGGTGGGCTTGGTCTTGAGCTCGCCCGACGGCGCGAGATACGGCACCAGCGAGACGTGCAGGAAGAACACGTTGTCGCGCCCCACGTCGTGGCGGATCTGCCGCGCGGCCTCGATGAACGGCAACGACTCGATGTCGCCGACGGTGCCGCCGATCTCGGTGATCACCACGTCTGGTGACTCGCCGTCGTCGCCGGGTTCCCGCATCGCGAGCACCCGGGACTTGAGTTCGTCGGTGATGTGCGGGATCACCTGGACGGTCTCCCCCAGGTACTCGCCGCGTCGCTCCTTGGCGATCACCGTCGAATACACCTGTCCGGTGGTCACATTCGCCGACTGCGACAGGTTGCGGTCCAGGAAGCGTTCGTAATGTCCCACATCGAGGTCGGTCTCGGCGCCGTCCTCGGTGACGAACACCTCACCGTGCTGGAACGGATTCATGGTGCCCGGATCCACGTTGAGATAGGGATCGAGCTTTTGCATGGTCACGCGGAGACCGCGAGCGGTGAGCAACTGCCCGAGGCTCGACGCCGTCAATCCCTTACCGAGTGACGACGCGACTCCGCCCGTCACGAAAATATGTTTGGTGCCCGCATGCACGTGGCGCAGTGGTCGCAAAACGCGTGTCTCCCGTCGGCCGGATCAGGTTGCACAACCTTCTCACCTACGGGACTCCAGGGTAACACCCACGGCACCGTCTGGGCGCCGCCACACCGTGCAGGAGCGAATGTCAGGCGGCCGGGCCGCCGCCGGGTGACGGTGCGGGCACGGTGATCGCCTTGGCCCCCGGGCCGGTGCCGTACGCCCCGGTGCGGCCGTCGCTCTCGGCGTTCAGGGCGAGAACCGTGGTGATCTGACCCATCTGTTGATCGACGTTGTCGACCGTGGACACCGCATCGTTGAGGGAGGGATCGCCGCGGATGACCCCGATGGGCGAACCCTGCGCGGCCGAGCCGCTGCGGCCGACCACCGCCCCGCCCTGCGCGCGAGCGGTCATGGCCGCGGCCAGGCGCGCGACGAGTTGGCCCTGTGCGCCCGAGTCGGCCGGAAATGCGCCGCCGGTGACGAAGACGACGAGATCTGCGGGCCGCACCGTGTTGCCCGCGTAGCCGATGAAGCCTCCGTCGCGCAGCGCCTGCAGTCCGGTGCCGCGGTCGCCGGCCGACACCGATGTCTGGCCGGCACGCTCGAGCAGCAGCGCGCCGAGCAGATCTCCGGTGCGCCCACCGGAATCCACGAGTTCGGCGCGGAGCGAGACACCCGGCGGGATGGTCTGATCGACGATGGTGCCGAGTTGTTCGGCCTTCTGATCGCCGAGGAGTTGCGGGGTGAGGCCCACCTGGCCGCTGACGGTGCCGCCGGCGCCGACAATGAGCTTGCGGATCGCGTCCACATCACCGTCGGAGGCATTCGGCACGGTCACCACCAGCACCGACTGGCCGCGCAACTGATTGGCGACCAGCCTGCCGGCGACAGCGGTGGTGAACCCGTTGGCGGTGGTGAGCTGATCACGAAGCCCATCACGTTCCTTCTCCAGCGCACCGACACGATCACGACTCGTTCCGGTCAACGAGTTCATCTGATCGCCGACGAACCCCGACCCGAGGAACAGTCCCAGCGCCAGTGCCAGGAAGACGGCCGCCAGTGAGATGGCGTGCTGTCGGAGGGAGATCATCGCTTACCTGTTCCAGACCTCGTGCGCCCAGGCGATCAGGTGATTCCACTGCGCGACCACCCAGTCGGTGACCTCGGCGCCCGCGCTGGAGAGCATCACCGCGGCGATCACCGCGATGAGCGCGGCGAGGACCACGAAGGCGACCGCCGCGCCGGAGACGCGGCTGCGGTAGAGCGTCGAGACGGCCTTGGCGTCAACGAGTTTCGGTCCCACCTTCAGCCGGGTGAGGAAGGTCGACGGGTTGCTCTCGCGGCGTGACCGGTCGAAGAAGTCATCGAGGGTCCCGCCGTAACCGACGGTGACGATCAGATCGGCGCCGTGGTAGTCGGTGAGCAGCAACGCGAGGTCGGCGGCCGAGCCCGCGGCGGGAAAAGTGGTGGCACCGATACCGAGGTCCTCGATGCGTTCGAGGCCCGGTGCGTGGCCGTCGGTGTCGGCGGGCAGCACCACCTGTGCACCGCACTTCACCGTCGAGATCTTCATGTCCTCCGGATCACCGACGATCAGCGCCGGCTTGTAGCCCGCCTTGACGAGGGTGTCGGCACCGGCTCCGACACCGACGAGCACCGGGGAGTACTCCTTGATGAACGGTTTGAGCGCACGCAGATCGCTGCCGCGGTCGGGACCGTCGGCGACGATCACGACGTGCTTGCCGGCCACCGACACGTCGATGTCAGGCATCCCGACGCCGTCGATCAGCAGTGGTGATTCGCTGCGGATGAATTCGATGGTGTTGCCGGAGAACGCTTCGAGGTGATCGACCAACCCGGTTTTCGCGTCGATCATCATGTCGGCGATCTCGTGTTCGGACAGTTCGGTGCCACGCGCGAGACGCCGCTCCCCGATGAACAGCCGGTCGTCGTGGACCCGCAGTTTGGCGCCGTCCTTGACGCGCTTGAACACCTCGGGGCCCACGTCGTCGAGCAGCACGATGCCCGAGGCGACGAGCACCTCCGGACCGAGATTGGGGTAGCGGCCGGTGATGGAGGACGACGCGTTGACCACGGCCACCACGTTGGCCTGCACGAGGGCGTCGGCGGTGACCCGGTCGAGGTCGACCTCGTCGAGGATGGCGATGTCCCCCGGGCCGACCCGGTCGAGGAGACGGCGGGTGTTCTTGTCGATCCTGGCGATACCGGACACGCCAGGCAGTTCGTCGGTGTTACGTGCGAGCAGTGCGGGCATCTTCATGCAGCACATGATTGACGCCCGCGGACGCATCTGCGGGGAGGCGCGCCGCATCATTTGCAACTTTTGTCACACGAGTAACAGCTGTTTCGGGCCCGGAGTCAGCCGTTCTTCTCGTTCTCGGCGGTGCTGAGCAGTTCCTCGGCGTGTGCGCGCCCGGTGTCGGACTCACCGAGTCCGGCCAGCATGCGGGCGAGTTCGGCGACGCGTTGGTCGCGGTCGAGGGCACGCACCGAACTGGTCTGGGCTCGCGCACCCGAGGTCGACGATTTGCCGATCACGAGGTGATTGTCGGCGAAGGCGGCGACCTGGGGCAGATGGGTCACCACGATGACCTGATGGGCGCGCGCGAGATCGGCGAGCCGGCGTCCGATCTCGACCGCGGCACGTCCACCCACCCCGGCGTCGACCTCGTCGAACACCATCACCGACCCCGAGGTGGGTTCGGCGAGCACCACCTCCAACGCCAGCATGAGTCGCGAGAGTTCGCCACCCGACGCCGACTTCGCGATCGGCAGCGGGTCGGCGCCCTTGTGCGCGACCAACGCGAACTCGACGTGGTCGGCACCATCGGTTCCCGCGTGTACCTCGATGCCGTCGACGGTGATGGCCAGGCGGTCGGCGTCGACCGCGGTCTCCGGCGCGACGGTCACCGAGAGCACCGCGTCACCCATGGCCAGGCCGGCA
Organism: Gordonia sp. NPDC003429; assembly: GCF_053588575.1. Taxonomy (NCBI): domain Bacteria; kingdom Bacillati; phylum Actinomycetota; class Actinomycetes; order Mycobacteriales; family Gordoniaceae; genus Gordonia; species Gordonia sp. NPDC003429. Next base: position 5,571 of record NZ_JBSFQF010000026.1, on the reverse strand, counting down.
AGCTCCGCGGATACCTTGGCGGCCATCGATTTCGCCGCCTTACGGCGCACCGCGCCCAGGTGATGTGCGGCCGACTCGACCGCGGCACGAGCCGATGCGGCCGCGCTTTCGAGTTCGTCGATCGATCCCTGCGGGTCGTCGATCTCGGCGAGCCGGCGCTCGGCGTCGGCCCGCCAGGCGATCACGCCGTCGATGTCGGGAGCGTACTTGCGCACCAGCGCCTTCAACTCGCCCTGCCGGGTGAGCATCTTGTCGAGTTCGTCGGCGTCGGCGGGCAGACCCGACAGGAATCCCGACAACTCCGCACCGATGTCGGTGACCACGGTGAGCGATTCCGAGACGCGCGTGGCGAGGGTGCGCAGTTCGGCGTCGCCGGCCGATTCCAGCAGACCACGCACCTGCCCCAGTGCGTCGATCACCGATCCGGTGTCACCGGCGATCAGGTCGTGCGAACCGGCCGCGGCGGTGCGAATGGACTCGAGATCGGAGAGTCGGCGAATGCTTTCCGCGAGGTCGGAGTCCTCGCCGGGTTGCGGGTCGACGGCACCGATCTCGTCGACACCGAATCGCAGCCGGTCGGCTTCCTGCGCGAGTTCGCGATGGTTGGCACGTCTCGCGTCGAGCTCGTCGCGAATCGAGATCCATTCGTCGCGGGCCGTGCGGTAGCCGCGCAGCGCCTTGGCGGCCCGCTCACCGGCGAACGTGTCGAGCGCGGCACGCTGGTGTTCGGGACGCAGCAGCCGGAGCTGGTCGTTCTGGCCGTGAATGGTGAGCAGTGTGCCGGTGAAGCGGCCCAACACCCCCGCCGGCACCGACCGGCCGCCCAGGTGTGCCCGCGAACGGCCGTCGGCGTTCACCGTGCGTACCGCGATCACGGTGTCGTCGTCGTCGAGTTCGGCGCCACTCGACTCGAGGATCTCGGCGACGTCGTCGGCTGTGTCGCTCATCCGGAACCGGCCCTCGACAACGGCTTTGGCGCTTCCCGACCGGACGCGTGCCGCATCAGCCCGCGCACCGGAGAGCAGCCGCAGGCTGGTGACGATCATCGTCTTGCCCGCGCCCGTCTCGCCGGTGAGCACACTGAATCCGGGTGGGAACTGCGCGGCCGCCGAGTCGATGACGCCGAGCCCGGTGATCGACAGCTCTTCGAGCATGCCTACCCCTGCCTCCCCCGCCAGCCGGTCACCGGCAGTTCGAATTTCGTGACCAGGCGATCGGCGAACGGGTCGGAGTCGATCCGGACCCACAGCACCGACCGTTCGCTGCGCACCACCTCGACGCGAGCCCCCGCCGGCACATCGAGGCGGCGTCTGCCGTCGCAGAGTGCGATCGCCGAGCGGCCGTCCTTGTCGACCTCCACCGCGATCCGCGACCGCGGGCTGGTGACCATCGGGCGCGCGAAGAGCGCATGAGCATTGCTCGGCACCACCAGTATGGCCTCGAGGTCGGGCCACATCACGGGCCCGCCGGCGGAGAACGCGTACGCGGTGGAACCCGTCGGAGTGGACACCAGCACGCCATCGGCGCCGAACGCCGACACTGGGCGCCCATCGACCTCGGTGACCATTTCGAGGACACCACTGCTGGTGCGGTTGAGAATGGCGACCTCGTTGAGTGCCCACGATCGCTGCGGGGAGTCGGGCCGGGCGGGGTCGAGTACCGTCACGTCGAGTGTCATCCGCGGTTCCACGCGATAGTCGCGGGCGATGAGCTGACGCATCACGTCATCGACCCGATTGGCCTCGGCCTCGGCGAGGAAGCCGATGCGTCCCAGGTTGATTCCGAGGACCGGAACGCCGGCAGGGTAGGCCAGTTCGGCGGCCCGCAGAAAGGTGCCGTCGCCGCCGAGGACGATCACGATCTCGCAGCCGACCGCGGAGTCGGGGTCTCCGGAGGTCACCTCCACCGACGCGCCCAGACCTCGCAATTCGCTCGGATTGACGGGGTGGTTGGGAGGTCGCGCCCGTCCGTGCTCGGCGTCGTCGCGATCTTGGGGATAGGCCTGCAGCCGGTGAGCCGGATTGTCGGCGTGGATGTCGTGGTCGACGATCCGCAGCCGCACACCGGCCTCGGCGCAGTGCCGCGCGATCGCCACGATGGTGCGGGTGACGATCTCCCGGCCGGTGTGGGCCACGACCAGGAATTCCCGCTGACCCGGGATATCACGGTGACCCGGACGAGCGCCGACGGACTCGTTGACCACGTGTGTCCCTTTCCTACGGTCGCTCACCCCGCGTTCAGCGAGGTCCCTGCGCAACGGCGCTCCGAATCATCTCCGACAGATCGGGTTCGTCGTGCGACGAGTCGACCCGGTTACCGACCCTATCGCTCCCCGGCGGTGGTGACGGATCGGGATGGGCCGACGGATCGGGATGCGACAGGTCGGGGCGGTAGGTGAGCCACAGGAAGTACTCGACGTTTCCCGACGGCCCCGGCAGGGGGCTGGCGACGACGCCGCGGGTTATCAATCCCACCCGCGCGGCGGCCCGGGCGACACCCTCCACGGCCTGCTCGCGCAGCTGCGGATCCCGCACCACACCACCGGCACCCACCCGATCCTTGCCGACCTCGAATTGCGGCTTGACCATGGGCAGCAAATCCGCACCCGGATGCACGCAGGCGACGAAGGCGGGTAGTACCAGCGACAGCGAGATGAACGAGAGGTCGGCGACCACGACGTCGACGGGCCCACCGATGTCGGCCGCGGTGAGGTGACGCACGTTGGTGCGGTCGTGCACGTGGACGCGGTCGTCGCTCTGCAGACGCCACACCAACTGGCCGTACCCGACATCCACCGCGACCACTTCACGAGCGCCACGCCGCAACAGGACGTCGGTGAAGCCACCGGTGGACGCGCCGGCGTCCAGGCATCGCCTACCGTCGACGGTCAGCCCGTCCGCGGCGAACGCATCGAGTGCGCCGATGAGTTTGTGCGCTCCACGAGAGGCCCAGTCGTCGCGGGAATCATCGTCGAGGATCAGAAGCGGTGTGTCCTTGCCGACGTTGGTGGCCGGTTTGGTGGCAACCACTCCGTTCACCTTGACCAGTCCGGCGTCCACGAGGTCTCGTGCCTGTTCACGCGACCGGGCCAGGCCCCGGCGTACGAGTTCGGCGTCGAGACGAAGCCGCGCGGCCACTCAGCCCGGCCTCATCGGGGGTCGACCTCGGCCAGTGCCCGGGTCAGCGTGTCGTGGGCGCGTTCGAGTAGTTCGGCCTGTCGGCCCAGAGCCGCCAGATCGAATGAGTCCTCGGTCCGTGCGCGGATCTCGTCCACCTCGGCGAGCAACGCGCCGATCGCCTCGGTGACCGGCAGCGCGGAACCGGCCGGCATGCCCGGCTGTCCTTCGGCGGTGTATTGATCAGGGTCCATGTCGGAGTCCACGCTAGTCCAGCGTCCCGACGCCGAGAGTCTCGAGCAACGACCGGACCGCGTCGTCGTCGCTGGTGATCGTGACCGATGTCGGGTCCACCGCGTCGGAATCCAGGTCTTGTCCGTCGATGAGTCGCCATACCGCATCCGCCAGTGCCGGCAGCAGGCTGGACCGGGCGGAGTCGACGTCACCGGTCGCCGCGACGGTCACCGTGGTACCCGACATCGAGACCTGCCACTGCTCCTGCGCTGCCACCCGCACGAGGTCGGCCGCCTCCAACAGTCCGGTGAGGTCGTCGATCACATAGGTGGGGCGCTGTTCGGGCGGCGCGACCAGCAAGTCCTTGGCGGAACTCACCCCGGTGAGCACGAGGGCGCTGTCGAGACCGACGGCATGTGCGCCCTGGATGTCGGTGTCGAGACGATCGCCGACGACGAGTGGCGAGGCGACACCGCTGCGCGCGATGGCATCGGACATCAGCGGCGCCGCCGGCTTGCCGGCGACCAGGGGCTGTGCACCGGTCGCGTTCGCGACGGCGGCGACCAGCGAGCCGTTGCCGACCATCTGACCGCGCTCCGAGGGCAGGGTGGCGTCGACGTTGGTCGCGATCCACAACGCCCCACCGCGGATCGCGAGCGCGGCCTCGGACAGTTGCGCCCACCCGGTGTCGGGCGAGAAACCCTGGATCACCGCCGCGGGCCGGTCGTCGGCGCTGCGGGTGACCCCGATGCCCACTTCGCGGACCTCTTGGGCGAGGCCGTCGGTTCCGAGCACCAGCGCACGCGAACCCGGTGCGAGGTGCTCGGCGAGCAGCCGCGCAGCGCTCTGGGCGCTGGTCACCACCTGCTCGGGTGTCGCGGTGAACCCCAGTTCGGTGAGATGCGCGGCCACGGCGTCCGGGCGGCGACTCGCGTTGTTCGTGACGAACAACTGCGGAATGTCGAGCGAATCCAGAGTCTCCGCGGCACCGTCGACGGGTCGGTGACCGGAGAACACAGTGCCATCCAGATCGAGCAGTAAAGCCTGATAGCCGGCCGCGAGCGTCGCCGAGGGCGGCGACTGCGGCTTCGACACCTCCCCTACGGCCGCCGCAGCACTCGACGTATCCCCCGCCGATTCCTCGACTGACGATTCTTCAACAGCCGATTCCTCGGCTGCCGATTCCGTGGCGGCCGATTCTTCAACAGCCGGTGAAGACACGGCCCTGTGATCTTCGGTTTCGCCGTCACCCTCGTCACCGGCGGAGAGTTCCATCAGTGCGAACTCCGCGTCGGTGGCATCGTCGACATCGGCGGCCGCCGCATTCATGTACCAGGTGACCGCGTCGTCGCGCCGTCCTGCCGCCAGCAGCGCGGACGCGTAGGCGTAGAACAGGCGCGCGGCCGGCGTCCCGGTCCGCGACGGTGACAGATCCTCGGCCTGCAGCGTCACGATCGCCTTTTCCGGCTCACCCAGATCGATCCGGGCGCCCGCCTCGACGATGCGCATCTCGGTGGCTTCCTCACCCGACAACGCCCTGCCATCCTCACTGCGCGCGATCTCGATGGCACGCTCGGGACGGCCGAGGCCACGTTCGGCGTCGGCGATGAGCGGTAACAGCGCAGTGCCGCCGCTGATCCGACGGGCCGCCCGCAGTTCGGTGAGCGCCTCCTGCCATTCGCCGGCGCTGTAGGCGGCGATGCCCGCGGTCTCGCGCACCAGTCCCACGCGGCCGGCGCGCTCGCGCGCCGCGCGGGCATGGTCGAGCGCAAGGACCGGGTCCTCGTCCAGCAACCGGGTGACCATCACCAGATGACGGGCCACCCGATCGGCGTTCGCCTTGTCGAGCGTCAACAGATCACGCCGAACCTGGGGGTCGAGATCGGAAGCCGTGACGTCATCGGGGAGCGCGGGCTCTGCGGGCCGCACATTCGAACGCGCTGGGCGCCTACCCGCACCGCGTCCGCGGTCGCGATCATTCATGGATGCCAATCTATGCCCTCCTGACGGTTGAGGCGGCACCGGGACCACGTCCGAAAACGAAATCCGACGCCCCGAGCCGACGCAACACTGAAAAGAGTGATGAGACAAGAAATGCCCCGCACCGAAGTGCGGGGCATTTCTTTAAATTGTGTTCGGCGGTGTCCTACTCTCCCACACTGGTTAGGGTGCAGTACCATTGGCGCTGGAGGGCTTAGCTTCCGGGTTCGGAATGGGGCCG
>NZ_JBSFQF010000025.1:0-30722 GCF_053588575.1 Gordonia sp. NPDC003429 | reverse complement strand
ACGACCGCAAACACCCCTTCGTGTGGACGAAACCGGTCGAGGAGATTCTCAAGAAAGCTCAACCGAAAACCAACTAACGAAACGCGACACTAGCGTTGCCCTGATCGCCGGGGGTCGGGCCCGGTCGGAGTTGTGGGGGTGGGCGTGGCGGTACTCGAACCGGGTTCGGTGTTCGCCGGGTACACCATCGAACGGCTCCTCGGTGCCGGCGGTATGGGTGAGGTCTATGTGGCACGCCACCCCCGGTTGCCGCGGCGGGACGCGCTCAAGGTGCTCGCCGCACAGTTCGCCGCCGACGAGCAGTACCGTCGACGATTCGAGCGCGAGGCCGATCTCGTCGCCGCCCTGTCGTATCCGGGGATCGTCACCGTCTACGACCGCGGCGAGACCGCCGGTCGATTGTGGATCGCGCTGGAACTGATCGACGGCCCCGACATGAACGTCGTGCTGAGCCGGGCGCCGCACGGGCTGCCGGCCGCCGAGGTGTCCCGGGTGGTCGACGCCGTGGCCGAGACCCTGGATTTCGCCGGTGCCCGCGGACTGGTTCATCGCGACGTGAAGCCCGCGAACATTCTGACGTCGTCGGGCCGGGTGCTGTTGAGCGACTTCGGCATTGCGCGGATGGGTCCCGGCAACTCCGAGCTGACGCAGACGGGGATGGCACTCGGCACGCTCAGCTACGCCTCGCCGGAGCAGATGAGCGGCGGCATCGTCGACACCCGTGCCGACCAGTACTCGTTGGCGTGCAGCGCATTCCATCTGCTCACCGGTGATCCGCCGTTCACCGGGAGTACCGCGGCGGGTGTGATCGTGGCACACGCCACCATGCCCGTTCCCAGTGTGGTCGCGGCGCGACCCGACCTTCCGCCGGCGGTGGATCAGGTCTTCTTCCGCGCCATGGCGAAGCGGCCCGATGATCGGTTCCCGTCGAGTCGGGCGTTTGCCGCTGCGCTGAAATGGGCACTGAGCCAACGAGGATCGGACGCCACGCAGGTGCGGGTGCCGGGGCCGGCCGGCGCGCCCCACGCCGGATCGTCGTCTCCGGCGTTCGCGAGCACGGCACACGCGGCCGGTGCTCGTCCGGAAGTGTTCGGTCCCACGCAGCACCGGCACTCGGGTGGGCCGGCGTCCGTGGGCCGCAAGCGCTCGCCGAGGCGGTGGCTGATCGTGGCCCCGGTGCTGGCGCTGGTGCTCGTCGTGGTGGCGGGGGTGGTGTCGTGGCAGGTGTTCGGCGGCTCCCCCGGACACGATCTGCCACACAAACCGGTGACGCCGCAATTCGCTTCGCTGGCAACGCAACCGACCAAACCGGTGTGGGCCTTCGCGCCGAAGGGCACTCTGGGCGTACCGCAGGTGGTCGGGGGCGACGAGAAGCTGGTGTTGTTCCTCGTGTATCAGGACGGGTACCGGCTCACCGCGGTCAATGCCGACACCGGTGCACCCACCGGCGCCCCGCCGGTGGTGCTGCCCGTCGGATCGGCCGACCGCCCGATCTCCCTGCATTGTGCGGTGAACGAGCCCGCGACCGGCGCGGTCTGTGCGTGGGCCGAGGGCGGCTCGGCCGACCGTTCGCGACTGGTGGTGATCGACATCGCCCGCGGCGCAGTCACCGCCGATGTCAGCGGGTCGTCCGTGCCGACGGTGCTGGCGGCGGGTGAGCGTCTGGTGGCGGTGATCGGCCGGGGCTCGTCGAACCTCGTCGCACGTTCCTATGATGTCTCGGGCACATCGGTTGCCGAAGTGCCCCTGGTGCTTACTCAGGGGTATGGCCCCGGCAGTGTGGTCATCGACGGCCCCACCCCTTATCTGAAGGTCGACACCCCGATCGCGACCGGTGCCCTCGGAAACAAGCTGAGTAGCAAGGTGATTCGCCTCAGTGACGGCAAAGTGATGGCGACGAGGGACTTTCCACTCGACAATCCGTCCGTCCTGAACGCATTTCCGGGCGGTTTCGCTTTCTCGCAGGCCGGTAGCCGAGCAGAGATCTTCGACGCCGACGGCACCAAGACCGCCGACATCGACGAGGGCTGGACGCTGGCCGTGCCCCAATCCCTCGACTTCCGCGACAACCAGACGATGGTGGTCAGCGCGATGTCGTTACCGGTGGCGACGAAGGGCTCCGAAGTCGGAGCCGTCGATCCGTCGTCGGGAAAGATCATCTGGCATCACCGGGCTGCCGATTCCGGCACCGTGAAGGGAACGTCCACCGCGGTGATCGTCGGCCATGAGGTGTTCGATGCGTACTCCGGTGATCAGATCGGCGAGCGCATCCCCGACTCGACCGATCTGCTCGGTACCGACGGCCGGCGGCTGGCGTTGCTGCGCACGTACCCGTCGTCGGTGATGACCAGCGGCGCGGGCGCCGGCTGGGAGTTGTCGAACCTCGACACCGGTGAGGTGGTTGCCGCGGTGGGCGGCAGGCTCTACATCGGCGGGCAGCGGGCGCTGTGACGAAAACCGCCCGGACACAACGTGTCCGGGCGGCCGGGTCACGACAGCAGTGACAGGGGGATCAGCTGTTGTCGGACGATTCGGTGATCTCGATCTGACGGGCCTGAGCCGGTGCGGCCTTGGCGAGTTCGAGCTTCAGGACACCGTCGGTGAGGGCCGCGGACACCTTGTCGCCGTCGACCTCGCCGGGCAGGGAGAGGCGGTAGTCGAACTTGCCGGTGCGACGCGTCTGGTGACGGATCTCGCCGGTGCGCTCGGTCTCGGTGGTCTCGCCGTGGACGTGGAGCACGTTGTCGTCGAGTTCCACCGTGATGTCGTCGCGCTTGATGCCGGGCAGTTCCGCCTCGACGATGTAGGCGCCCTCGGTCTCCTCGACCGTGACGGCCGGGGTCCACGCAGTCTCGAACCGCGACGGTTCGACGCCGGCGAAGGCGGTGTCGAAAAGGTCGATCAGTCCGCGGTCATCGAAGAACCGGAACGGGCTGAACACCGACGGAGCGGCGGTGCGACGGACAGGAACGAAGCGAGCATTGGTTGCCATGACTGGTGTCCTCTCATCTCGAGCGGTAGTGATTATGTCAAGTGGAGCGTAACACGATCAACTTTTATTCCGGAAGTCGATGACCGGCGGTCGCGGGGTGTCGGGTGGCGTGCGCGTCGCGGGGAGCAGAGTGTGTAGACATGTCGAGCGATCCCCTCGAGGAGCTCCCGCCGAGCAGGTGGGCCGAATATCCCGACACCCTCGCCGACGTCCTGCCGTGGATCGCCGGCGGGTTCCGTGCCGGGGTAGCCCCGCACAGTGGCACGCCGCCCAGCACCGCCCTGCCCGCACTCGATGGATCGGACGTCGTATTACTCCTGGTCGACGGCCTGGGGGAGAATCAGCTCGCCGCGCATGCCGACGCCGCGCCCACCCTTGCCGGCCTCCGGGCCGGGACGCTGCGTGCCGGGTTCCCGTCGACCACCGTCACCTCGATCACCAGCCTGATGACCGGTGCGCCCGCCGCCACGCACGGGATCATCGGCTACAGCTTCCGGCCCGAGGCCGCGGTGCGGGTGGGCGATACGGCGCGTGTGCTCAACGCGCTGCGCTGGACGCTCGACGCCGGGAACGGGCCGTCGGCCCTCGACATCTATCCGACGGGGCGCGTCGCGCCGTCGGCCGGTCGCGCCCTCGCCGATCTTGCGGCGGCCGGCGTGCGCACCTTCACCGTGATGCCCGGTGTGTTCCGCGGAACCGGATTCACCCAGGTGGCCTTCGGTTCGTCGGCCCGGTACATGCCCGCCGCCACGCCGGACGAGTTGCGTGCCGGCGTCGCCGCCGCGTTGACGCGTGCGGTCTCCCGGTCGCAGTGGCCACGCTTCGTCTACACCTATCTCCCCGACCTCGACGCCGCGGGCCACATGCACGGCCCGGGGTCGGAGGCCTGGCTCGCGGCGCTACGAACCGTCGACGCCTTCGTGGCCGACCTCCTCACCGACCTGCCCTCGGGGGTCGCGCTGGTGGTGACCGGCGATCACGGCATGCTCGCGGCAGGCGAGGTGATCGACCTCGACGCCGCCGACGACCGGGCCGACGACCTCAACCGCGCGGTGGAGGCGATCGCCGGTGAGGCGCGGGCGCGGCACGTCTATGCGGTCGAGGGCGCTGCGGCCGACGTCGCCGCCACCTGGTCGGAGCTGCTGTCGGGCGACGCCACCGTCGCCACCCGCGAACAGGTACTCGACGAGGACTGGTTCGGCGCCGGCGACCTCCCGCCCGGACGCGTCGGCGACGTGGTGGCCGTCGCGGGTGGGCGCACCATTCTGGGCAGGTTCGTCGACGAGCCGAACGAGACGCGGATGGTGGGCCATCACGGCGGGTGGACCGCCGACGAGTTGCTGGTGCCGCTGCTGTTCGCCCGCGGCGAGTGACCGGCGTGTTCGCGCGCCGCGGACAACGTGCCGCCGACCTTGCACTCACCATGGTCGAGTGCTAAAACGGTCATTGGCACTCACGTACGGTGAGTGCTAGGTCGGGACGGTGAGATCGGCACCTGACACGCCGGTCGTCCGTCGCGGGCACCGATGTTCCGGCCATACCGAACCTAGTGTCACCCCCTATCGGAGGATCACTTACCCATGGCCAAGCAAATCGCGTTCGACGAAGAGGCCCGCCGCGGCCTCGAGCGGGGTCTCAACAGCCTCGCCGACGCAGTCAAGGTGACGTTGGGACCCAAGGGCCGCAACGTCGTTCTGGAGAAGAAGTGGGGCGCCCCCACTATCACCAACGACGGTGTCTCCATCGCCAAGGAAATCGAGCTCGAGGACCCGTACGAGAAGATCGGTGCCGAGCTCGTCAAGGAAGTTGCCAAGAAGACCGACGACGTCGCAGGTGACGGCACCACCACCGCCACCGTGCTCGCCCAGGCGCTCGTGCGCGAGGGTCTGCGCAACGTTGCCGCCGGCGCCAACCCGCTGGGTCTCAAGCGCGGCATCGAGAAGGCCGTCGAGGCCGTCACCGAGTCGCTGCTCAAGAGCGCCAAGGAGGTCGAGACCAAGGAGCAGATCGCTGCCACCGCGGGCATCTCGGCCGGCGACGCATCCATCGGCGAGCTGATCGCCGAGGCGATGGACAAGGTCGGCAAGGAAGGCGTCATCACCGTCGAGGAGTCCAACACCTTCGGGCTGCAGCTGGAGCTCACCGAGGGCATGCGCTTCGACAAGGGCTACATCTCGGGCTACTTCGTGACCGACGCCGATCGTCAGGAAGCCGTCCTCGAGGACCCCTACATCCTGCTCGTGTCGAGCAAGATCTCGACCGTCAAGGACCTGCTGCCGCTGCTGGAGAAGGTCATCCAGGCCGGCAAGCCGCTGCTGATCATCGCCGAGGATGTCGAGGGCGAAGCCCTCTCGACCCTGGTGGTCAACAAGATCCGCGGCACCTTCAAGTCCGTCGCCGTCAAGGCTCCGGGCTTCGGTGACCGTCGCAAGGCCATGCTCGCCGACATCGCCATCCTCACCGGTGGCGAGGTCATCAGCGAAGAGGTCGGCCTCTCCCTGGAGACCGCCGGACTCGAGCTGCTCGGCCAGGCCCGCAAGGTCGTCGTCACCAAGGACGAGACCACCATCGTCGACGGTGCCGGCGACGCCGACGCCATCGCCGGTCGTGTGGCCCAGATCCGCAGCGAGATCGAGAACAGCGACTCCGACTACGACCGTGAGAAGCTGCAGGAGCGCCTGGCCAAGCTGGCCGGCGGTGTTGCGGTGATCAAGGCGGGCGCGGCCACCGAGGTCGAGCTCAAGGAGCGCAAGCACCGCATCGAGGACGCCGTCCGCAACGCGAAGGCTGCCGTGGAAGAGGGCATCGTCGCCGGCGGTGGCGTGGCCCTGCTGCAGTCGGAGCCCACCATCGACGGACTCACCCTCGACGGTGACGAGGCCACCGGCGCCAACATCGTCAAGGTTGCGCTCTCGGCCCCGGCCAAGCAGATCGCCATCAACGCGGGCCTCGAGCCCGGTGTTGTGGCCGACAAGATCCTCAACTCGCCGAAGGGCACCGGCCTCAACGCCGCCACCGGCACCTACGAGGACCTGCTGGCCGCCGGCATCAACGACCCGGTGAAGGTCACCCGCTCGGCGCTGCAGAACGCTGCGTCGATCGCGGCCCTGTTCCTCACCACCGAGGCCGTCGTCGCCGACAAGCCGGAGAAGAACCCGGCCCCGGCCATGCCGGGCGGCGACGAGATGGGCGGGATGGGATTCTGATCTCGTCTCCGACGAGGATGGGATTCTGATCTAGCTCAGAACTCAACGCACACAACGCGTTACACACCGAAGGCCGGTCACCCCACGCGGGTGGCCGGCCTTCGGCATGTGTCGTGTCTGATCGTCGGGACAAGAGCCGATGCTGATACAACCGCGGCCACACAGCAGCTTCGCGACAATTATTGTCCTGAATGCCCGCACACGCCGCGGTTGTATCGCGGTGCCTCTCCCAGATCTGACACCATGGACCCCATGAGCGATCCGATCGCCGAGCACGTCAGCCTGCCCACGGTGAACAACCTGCGCGACCTCGGCGGCCACGCCACGACGGACGGGCGAGTGGTCCGGCGAGGCCAGGTGTTCCGGTCCGCGGCCCTGGACAAGATGTCCGACGACGACAGTCGGGCGCTGCTCGGGCTCGGTGTGCGCACCATCTATGACTTGCGATCAGCGGCGGAGGTCGAGGCGTCACCGGACCCGGCCGTCGCCGACGTCACCTCCGTTCATCTCGATGTGCTCGCCGACGCGGAGGCGATCTCGGTACCCGCCAACCTCGACAAGGTGCTCAGCGACCCGGAAATCGTGGCCGCGGCCAATCAGCGGCTCGCGGGCGGCGAGGGGGTCGCGGCGCTCATCGCCTCCTACCGGGAACTGGTGGAACTTCCGAGCGCGCGCACCTCGTACCGCGCCCTCTTCCGCGGCCTGCTCGCCGAGGCCGACGCAGGGCTGATCCATTGCACCGCGGGCAAAGACCGAACCGGTTGGGCCGCAGCGTCTTTCCTGACGCTGCTCGGTGTCGAACGTGATGCGGTCTACCACGATTACCTGCTGACCAACGACCTGTTCCTGCCGGCCATCGCGCCGGTCTTCGAAGGATTCGCCGCAGCCGGCGGCGACCCGGACCTCCTTCGGCCACTCCTCGGCGTCCAGGAGGCCTACCTCGACGCAGCCTTCGCCGCGGTCGCCGACGGATACGGCAGCGTCGACGGGTACTTCACCGAAGCATTGGGCATCTCGCCCGATGAGCAGCAGGCCCTGCGCGAGAAGTACCTCGACGTCTGAGGCGACGCTGTCGGGTGGTTTCGACAAGCTCAACCAGCGAAAACACGCGCTCAACCTGCCGTTGAGCGTGCCCAGATCGGCGTTGAGCGTGCCCAGAATCGCGTCGAGCGTGCCCAGAATCCCGTCGAGCGTGCCCAGATCCGCGTCGGGCGTGCCCAGATCCGCGTCGGGCGTGCCCAGATCCGCGTCGGGCGTGCCCAGATCCGCGTCGAGCGTGCCCGGATCCGCGTTGAGCGTGCCCGGATCCGCGTTGAGCGTGCCCGGGGTGGTTTCGACAAGCTCAACCAGCGGGCGGGCGGCTCAACCAGCGGGAGGTGGTGAGGTCCGTCCCCGTTGAGCGTGCCCAGATCCGCGTTGAGCGTGCCCGGATCCGCGTCGAGCGTGCCCAGATCCGCGTCGAGCGTGCCCGGGGTGGTTTCGACAAGCTCAACCAGCGAAAACACGCGCTCACCCTCCCGTTGAGCGTGCCCAGAATCCTGTCGAGCGTGCCCGGACCCGCGTCGAGCGTGCCCAGATTCCCGTCGAGCGTGCCCAGAATCCCGTTGAGCGTGCCCAGATTCCCGTTGAGCGTGCCCGGGGTGGTTTCGACAAGCTCAACCAGCGAAAACACGCGCTTACCCTCCCGTCGAGCGTGCCCACAACCGCTTCGAGCGTGCCCGGCGGAATCGTTTCCGACGCGAGGTTGTTGCATCGCAATGTGAGTGGTTCCATCAACGTCGACATCTGGTCCGATATCGCCTGCCCGTGGTGCTACATCGGGAAGCGCAAATTCGAGGACGGTCTGGCGCAATTCGACGGCGCCGACGATGTCAGCGTCACGTACCACAGCTTCGAGCTCGCACCCGACACCCCGGTCGACTTCGACGGCTCGGAGATCGACTTCCTCGCCGGACACAAAGGCATCGCCCCCGCGCAGGTGCAGCAGATGCTCGACCAGGTAACCGCCATCGCTGCCGATTCCGGACTCGACTACCGATTCGACGTCCTCCAGCACACCAAGACACTCAAGGCGCACGAGTTGCTGCACCACGCCAAAGCCGAAGGCCGCCAACTCGACATGGCCGAACGGCTCTTCCGCGCCTACTTCACCGAAGGACGTCACCTCGGACAGGTCGACGAGCTCGCGGACCTCGCCGCCGACATCGGCCTCGACCGCGATGCCACCCTCGCGGCACTCGAGTCGGGCGTCTACGCCGACGCGGTGGCCGCCGACATCGACCAGGCGCGTCGCTACGGCATCAACGGTGTCCCGTTCTTCGTCGTCGACGGACGATACGGAGTGTCGGGGGCGCAACCCCCCGAGGTCTTCACCGAGGCCTTGAGTCGCGCGGCATCGGAGCGGAGCGATGCCTGACCACGGCACCGCACCCGACGCCGCCGCAACACTCTCCGCCGCAACACTCTCCGCAGACGGCTCGCCGCAGGCCGCGTTCGCGATGATCGGCGGCACAGCCGAAATGGTGTGCTCCGACGGCGTGTGCGCGGTACCCGTCACCGACGAACCGGCGTCGGACTCACTCGAAGCAACCGAGTGATCTGTGCCCATCGGAGTTGATGATCGGGACCCGTGCCTCGGTTCATTCGCCATCTGGGCGACAATGGCGATATGACCGAAACACCTGGTGCACCGAGCCCGATCCGAACCCTGCCGAACCTGCGAGACCTCGGCGGGTACACCGGACTCGACGGCAAGGTCACCGCCCCCGGTGTGCTCTACCGTTCCACCGATTTCAGCTTCATGGCCACCGTCGACCTGGCCCCCTTCGAGAATCTCGGCATCCGCACGATCTACGACCTGCGTTCGGCCGTCGAACGACGCGCGCAGCCCGACCCCGACATCCCCGACGTCAGCGACATCCATCTCGACGTTCTCGCCGACGCCACCACCGCGATTCCGGGAAACCTTCAGCACGTCCTCTCCGACCCCAAGACGGTCGCGCTGGTGTCGAAGGAACTCGACGCCGACAAGGCCAAAGAACTGATCGCGGGCACCTACCGGCAACTCGTCACGCTGCCGAGCGCGGTGTCGTCGTACACGGGGTTCTATCAGGGTCTGCTCGGCGAGTACGCGGGACCGTCACTGTTCCACTGCACCACCGGCAAAGACCGCACCGGCTGGGCCGCCGCGTCGTTCCTGTCGCTGGTGGGGGTGTCCAAAGACGACGTCTACCACGACTACCTGCTCACCAACGACCGCCTGGTACCCGCGCTCAAACCGCTGTTCGACGAATTCGCCGAAGCCGGCGGCGATCCCGACGTGCTCAAGCCGGTCCTCGGTGTCGACGCCTCCTACCTCGACACCGCGTTCGCCGAGGTGGACGAGAAATTCGGCACCATCGAGGGCTACTTCGTCGACGGACTCGGCCTCGGCAAGGACGCGCTGCAAGCGTTGCGGGACAAGTATCTGGTCGCGGCCTGATCGCTGAAAGGTAAGCGGCTCAACGGAACACGATGCACGTGGTGGTTCCGTGCGCCACCAGCTTGCCGTCTGCCCCGAACACCTTGCCCTCGGCCGTCGCGGTACGCCCACCCACGTGGACCGTGCTGCCGACCCCGGTGAGATCCCCACCGTCGAGCGGTACCGAACGGATGTAGTTCACCTTGAGTTCCAGCGTGGTGTAGCCGACGCCGGCGGGCAGCATCGTATGCACCGCGCAGCCCATCACCGAGTCGAGAAGCGTGGCGCAGATGCCGCCGTGCACGGTGCCGAGCGGATTGGCGAAATCGGGCTTCGGCGTCACCACGAACTCCACCTCGCCGGGGTCGATACGCGATGCGCGCATCCCGAGCAGCCGGCCGATGCTCGGGTGATCGTCGTCGGTTTTCGCCTGCCACGCGCGCAACAATTCGAGTCCCGACAGTGAGCTCGGATCGGTGGACGGGGAGTTCCGCAAAATGTCGGTCATGACTATGTATGGTTGCATAGAACCACTCGATTATGAAGGTCTACATAGGAGATGTGTCGACGATGAAGGGCGAATCCGGCGGCGCGGATGGCCGGGAGTCCGAGAAGTCCGAATCGCGGGGGCCCCGTGAGCGGATGATCACGCACGCCGCCGACCTGATCGGCCGACGCGGTGTGGCCGGCACATCCATCGGCGACGTGATCGCCGCCAGCTCCGCGCCGCGAGGCTCTATCTACCACCACTTCCCGGGCGGCAAGACCCAGCTGATGACCGAGGCGGTTCGTCATGCGGGAGAACACATCTCCCGCAGGCTCAGCGATCGCACGACGGGCACACCCGCCGATACCGTCACCGCGATCGGCGATGTCTGGCGGCGCATGCTGCTGAGCAGCGACTACGAGTTCGGCTGCCCCGTCCTTGCCGGCGGACTCGCACGGCAATCCGAGCCGCAGGTGGCCGACGAGGCCGAGCAGGTCTTCGGCCACTGGCTGCGACTGATCGCCGCGCGCCTGGCCTACGAAGGCGTGGAGCCGCAGCAGGCCGACTCGCTCGCCTACCTCGTCATCGCATCCATCGAGGGTGCGGTCGGCTTGTGTCAGACCCAGCGCAGCGTCGAACCCCTCGACCGCGTGATCGCGCAGGTCGCCCGGATGTGCGACGACGCCGCAGGGGGTTGATCCGCGCCCGACTAGTTAGTCTAGGCTGACCTAAGAAACGTGCGGGTGCGGTGTTGCGCGCCCACCGTCGAACGAGGAGGCCATCGATGTCGTCGGATGTGGCGATCGAGATCTCGGAATTGGCCAAGGACTACGGCCAGGTACACGCCCTGCGCGGAATCTCTTTCGACGTCGGGCGCGGCGAGGTCCTCGGACTGCTCGGCCCCAACGGGAGCGGCAAGACCACCACCGTCACCCTGCTCTCCACCCTGCAACGACCCACCTCCGGCACCGCACGGATCTGTGGATGCGACGTCGTGTCGCAGGCGGCCCGGGTGCGAGAACTCATCTCGCTCACCGGCCAGTACGCCGCACTCGACGAGGCGCTGACCACCACCGAAAACCTTTCTGTCTTCGGCAAACTCACCGGTCTGCGTGGCCATCCGCTCAAGGCGCGGGTCGACGAACTACTCGAGATGTTCGATCTCGCGTCCGTGCGCACCCAGCGCGTCGGCACACTGTCGGGAGGCATGCGCCGACGCGTCGACATCGCCAGCGCACTGGTCACCCGGCCAGAGGTGCTGTTCCTCGACGAACCCACCACCGGACTCGACCCGCGCAGCCGAAATGCCGTGTGGGACACGGTGTCGACCCTGCGAGCCGAGGGCATCACGGTACTGCTCACCACCCAGTACCTTGAAGAGGCCGACCGGCTCGCCGACCGCATCGTGATGCTCGACGACGGCCGGGTGGTGGCCTCCGGCACACCCGGCGACCTCAAACAACAGGCGGGAGCGGCGGTCTGCGAGGTCACCCTCGCCGACCGCGACGACACGTCTCGCGTCCTGGCCGTGCTCGACGGCCTCGAGGTGATGGAATCACCCGAGTCGGCACGCTCCACCGCCGCGAGTCAGGCGCATCCGCGCATCGTGGTCCGCGCCCCCGAGGGTATGGCCACCGTCGCCGATGTCATTGCCCGACTGCAGGTGTCACACGTTGACGTCGTCGACGTCGGGCTGCGGCAACCGTCTCTGGACGAGGTGTTCCTGCAATTGACGGAGAGTCGCTGATGGCCACCGCACTCGATGCCGACGCCGCCAGAACCCGTGCGGGCAGTGCCACCCGCACATCGGTCGGACTCGTCGCGGCCACCGCGACCCTCTCGGCGCAGAAGATCAAGGCGGCGGTGCGCTCCGGCGACGCCGTCCTCGCCTTCCTCAGTCCCGTGGTCTTCTTCGTCTGCTTCTACGTGCCGTTGCACCGCCGCTTCGAGCTGACCGGCGGCGACTACGCACAATTCCTCACCCCCATCATCCTGCTGCAGGCATGCCTGTTCACCGCCATCACGGCCACCGAAACCGCGGGCAAAGACGCCCGTGCGGGCGTGCGTGAACGCCTTGCGTCGCTGCCGATCCCGCGGATCGCACCCACCTTGGGCCGGATGACGTGGGTGATCGTGCGACTGATTCTCGCGCTCGCCGGTGGCCTCGCGATCGGTTCGGCACTGGGCTTCGGGTTCCACGGTTCGGCCGCGCACACCCTGCTGTTCTTCGTGCTGGTGATCGCCTTCGGCCTGGCACTGAGCATGTTCACCGACGCACTCGGGACAGTTGCGCGCAACTCGGTGGGAATCGCGAGTGTGCTGATGATCCCACAACTCATCCTGGTGATGGCCTCCACCGGACTCGTTCCGGCAGAAGGCTTTCCGGAATGGATACAGCCATTCGTCCGCAATCAACCGCTCTCGGTGTACGCCGACGCGCTGCGCGGGCTCGCCGCACCCGGCAATCCGGATCTCACCGCGGTGCTGCTGTGGACGGCCGGGCTGCTGGTGGCGGGATGGCTGGTCATCGTGCAGACCGGCAGGGCGCAGGTGAACCGTTGAGCCACACCACCAACCATCACACCGCCAACCATCACACCGCCGACCAGCGCAGCGCCGACGCCACGTCGGCCGCATGGCCACGCCGCCGGTCGGTGTCGCTGCCGAGACAGGCCGCGGTGCACAGCGGCGCGTTGCTACGCACCTGGGCCCGCGATCCGGGCATCGTGGTGCAGTCGGTGGCCTTCCCCGCGTTCATGCTGCTGATGTTCCAACTGGTGCTGGGCAAGACGGTCACCGCGATGGGTGGCGGCGACAGCGTCTACGGCAACACCGGACTCGTCGCCCTCGTCGGAGCCATGTTCGGCACCCTGGCCACCGCGATCACCCTGATCCACGAACGCGATTCGGGCCTGCTCGCACGGCTGTGGACACTGCCGGTACCGCGATCGGGGTTTCTCGCCGGGCGACTCCTCGCCGAGGGGCTGCGCACCGGAATGGCGACGGTGATCCTGTTCCTGGTGGCGGTGCCGCTGGGCTTCCGCTTCGAACAGGGCGTTGCCGCAGGTATCGGCGCGATCCTGGTGCCCATCGTGTTCGCGATCGGGTTCGCGGTGCCGGTACTGGCGCTGGCCACGGTCTCCTCCGGGCAGGCCGCCATTCAGCAACTCGGTGGCCTGTTCCTGCTGATGTTGTTCTTCAACACCGGATTTGCGCCGGTCTCCGAGTATCCGGGGTGGCTGCAACCGGTGGTGCGCTACCAGCCGATGAGTCCGGCAATCGACACCATGCGCGGCCTCACCGAGGGCGGCGCGGTAGCCGTGCCGCTGGCGTGGACACTGGTCTGGACGGCAGGACTCATCGTCGTGTTCGGGCCGCTCGCGGTGCGCGGCTACCGGCGGGCCGTGCAGACCAGCCGGTAGCCACACCCACACCGAGCCCCGGCGTCAGGCCGGGGATAGAGCCAGCGTCACTGACGAGATCAGCTCCCCCAGCGGCACATTCAGCGACGTCGGCATCCGCGCGATGAGCGCCAGCGCCACGTCGGCGGCGGCCTGCGCGGTGGCGTCGTTAACCACGTCGGGCCGGTGATCGAGTTCGAGGTGCAGTGCGTCGTCGGCGTCGAACTCGAAGGCGTACGCCAGCGGGTAGTTCGCCACCCCGGTGAACACCGACCGGCAGCTCACGCCGAGACCGTCGGGAATCGCCACCCCGCGGTGCGGCGCGTCGCGCACCGACGCCATGACCTGGGCGACCGGAAAGCGCCCGCCGGCACCGCGAAGCGCGGTCAGGATGGTGCCGTAGTCGACGGCGGCGAACTCCATCGACGCGAAGATCCTCGCCGCCGAATCGCGCAGCGCGTCGCGTACGGGGGCGTCCGGATCGAACCGGAACCGTTTGGGAATGATGTTGCCGCTGTAGCCAACCCGATCGGGGGTGTGCGCCGGATGGCGATTGTCGGCGGGCACCACCAGCACATGGTTGGCGGCGCCGGTCACCGCGTACACGCTCAGCGCGCAGACCGTCAGCAGCAGCGTGTTGATGGTGGCCCCCACCTCCGGCGCGACGGATGCCAGCGCGGCGACGTCGGCGGGATCCACCGGCACGCTGCGGCGAGAACCGGCACCGTCGTCCATCGGAGCGAGCCAACTGTCGGCGGGGGAGTCGGTGGGCAACTCGCCCGACAGCGGATAGCGCACATCGTCGGCGGCCCACGTGTCGAGCGCATGCCGCAGGGCCGCCGCCACATCGGGTTGTGCAGCAGACGGTGCGGATACCCGCATGTCCCGATCCGTCGGCCACGATCCGTGCAACAGGGCGGTGATCAGGGTCGGCCACGACGTGGCGTCGACCGCGAGATGATGCACCACCAACACCACCGACGTACCGCCGTCTGTGCGCGCGTAGACGCGGGCACGCAGCGGCGGTTGTGCGGTCAGGTCGAACGGAGATCGGGTGAGTGTCTGTGCGTCGCGGTCGATCTCGGCCCGGGTCCACGCTTCGGGCCGCCCGGTTCCGGCGACCACCGACTTCGACGGCAAAGTGCCCCAGTCCCAAGTGATCTCGGGGGTCGACCAGCCTCCTACGACATTGGTGGGCACCCGCCGCGGCGTGCCGTCGGCGTCGTCGATCACCGACCGCAACACGTCGCAGTGGTCGATCAACACTTCGGTGGCGGCCACCATCTCCCGGGTCGACCGGCCGCCGTCGATGTCGAAGGCGAGGCCGATGTTATGCGACACCGACGCCGGATCGAGCCGGTAGATCTTCCACATTCGTGCCTCGCCCGGTTGGAATCCGGGTTGCGCGGGCAATGCTGCCGCAGCGGTCTGGTCGGCGGCGCCGGCGTCTGCGGTGCCCAACCCCGACCGGAGTAGGCGTCGGCGCATCAGTTCGTGGCGTGCCTCGTTGAATTTGCTCACCCCCCTACACTACGGGGGATTGATTAGGCTAACCTCACTTGGAGTGCCGATCGGCACGATGCCGTCCAGCAGTCACGTGTCACCGATCCATCGCCGGAGGGATGAATGACCAGCGCCACGCAGATCGCAGACGACGAGATCCGTCGTCTTCTCGCCGACCACATCGCCGACGACATCGACGAGGTGACCGACGGCGACGACCTGATCGAGTTCGGACTCAACTCGATGGGCATGATCCGCATCGCCTCCCAGCTGCGCGAACGCGGATACGACGTCAACTTCGCCGCGCTCGCCACCGACCCGACCGTCGCCGCCTGGAAGGCGCTACTGTCGCGGCGCGCCCCGCGGGTCGCGACGGGCGCCGAGATCACCTCCGCTGCCCGCATCCCGGGTGTCACCGGCGACGACGAGTCGTTCGAGCTGGCCACCATGCAGCACGCCTACTGGGTGGGTCGCCGGGACGAGCAGTCGATGGGCGGCGTCGCCGCTCACCTCTACGCCGAATTCGACGGCGCCGATCTCGACCCCGAACACCTCCGGACCGCCGTCCACGACCTCGTCAACCGTCACCAGATGCTGCGTGCGCGTTTCGGGGAGAACGGCAGGCAGGTGGTGGCCGACGAACCCTCGCCCGCCGTCTTCTCGGTGCACGACCTTCGTGATCACACGCCGGAAGATGTTGCCGCAGAGCTGGACCGGCTCCGTCACGTCAAGTCACATCAACTCCTTGACGTCGCCGCCGGGCACGTATTCGACGTCGCCCTCACCCGTCTCCCCGACGGCCGCGGGCGCTTGCACGTCGACGTCGACATGCTGGCCGCCGACGCCATGAGCTACCGCACCCTGATGGCCGATCTCGCCGCCTTCTACACCGGCCGCGGCGATTCGCTCGCACCGATCGGCTACCAGTATCGCGACTACCTGGCGCAGAAGCGTGAGGTCAACGCCGCAGAACGCGAAGCCGAACAGGCTTGGTGGCGCGAACATCTCGACGAACTGCCCGACCCTCCGCAGCTACCGCTGGTGCCCGAGGCGCAGCGCGCCGACCCGCACCTCACCACGCGACGCAACTACCACGTGACGCCCACTCAGAAGGCCAACCTGATGCGCGCCGCCCACCGGCGCGGCGTGACACCCGCGGTGGTGCTGGCCGCGGTGTTCGCCGACGTCGTCGGCCGGTGGTCCACCGCACAGCGCTTTCTGCTCAACCTGCCGCTGTTCAATCGTGAACCGTTCCACCCCGACGTGTCGAACCTGGTGGGGGACTTCAGTAGTTCGGTGATGGTCACCGTCGACACCACCACGCCCGGCTCGTTCCTCGACTTCGTGAAGTCCCTGCAGGGCAGTTTGCATGCGAGCGCGATGCATTCGGCGTATCCGGGTCTCGACGTGATCCGTGACCTCGGTCGCTATCGCGGTGAGGCGGTCCTCGCCCCCGTGGTCTACACCAGCGGACTCGACCTCGGTGAACTGTTCGCACCCGAGGTGCTCGACACCTTCGGCGATCCGGTGTGGATCGTGTCGCAGGGCCCGCAGGTGGCGCTCGACGCCCAGGTGGTCGAACTGCGCGGCGGGCTGCTCGTCAACTGGGACGTGCGCGAGCACGCCTTCCTCCCCGGGGTGATCGACGCGATGTTCGCACGCTACAGCGCGATCCTCGACCGGCTGCTCGCCGACGACGCCGACTGGGACGCGCCGCTCGACCATGAATTCCCGAACCATGAATCCCTGGATCACGAATCCCCGGATCACGAACCCGGGGCCACGCAATTCGATCGGCGCCGCGCCGACAACTTCCGGCCCGCCGCGCGGTCACGGAAACTGTTGCACCAAAGGTTCTTCGAGGTGGCGGCGCACACGCCCACGTCGGTGGCGACTGTGCATCTCGACCGCGACGGGGCGATCCGCGAACGCAGCTACGGCGAACTCGCCGACTGCGCGCTGCGGGTGGCCGCCGCGCTGCGCGCCGCCGGGGTCACGCCCGGCGACACGGTGTCGATCCAGGTGCCCAAGGGTCCCGATCAGCTCACCGCGGTGCTCGGTGTGCTGGCCGCCGGTGCCGCCTACCTCCCGGTCGGGATGGATCAGCCGGCTGCGCGTCGCGCGGAGATGGAACGCACCGCGGAAATCGCCGCGGCGATCGTCGGCGACGCCGGGACGCGCGAGTCCGGGTCGGTGCCGGTGCTGCCGATCGCGCAGGCCGCGGCCCACGACGTCGATTCTGTTCCGCCGCATGCGGGTTCCGACGATGCGATTGCCTACATTCTGTTCACCTCCGGGTCGACGGGTACGCCCAAGGGTGTGTCGGTGTCGCACGGCGCGGTGATGAACACCCTCGAACGGTGCCGTGATGCGTTCGGTGTCACCGCCTCCGACCGCTCGATCGCCTTGTCGGCGCTCGAATTCGACCTCTCCATCGAAGACACCTTCGGGCTGTTTGACGTCGGCGGTTCGGTGGTCACCATCGACGAGGCCACCCGCCGCGACGGGCAGCGCATCGCAGCGCTCATCAATACGTTCGGTGTCACCCAGCTCTATTGTGTCCCCGGCATTCTCGACATGATCCTCGCGGCCGCGCAGGGCACCGACAGCCTGCGCACGGTGCGCACGGTGGTGGTGGGCGGCGACCGGGTGGGCGTCGATCTGCCGCGCCGCGCGTTCACTCTGTGCGCCGACGACGTCGTGTTCGCCGGGCTCGGCGGCTGCACCGAGACGTCGATCCACCACACCCTCTGTGTGGTGCCCCGCGACATCCTCGACGGCGACATCCCGGGTTGGGCCAACGTCCCGTTCGGTCGTCCGCTGCCCGGGGTGGGCTGCCGGGTGGTGGCCGCCGACAGCGGGCTGGACTGCCCGAACTGGGTGGCCGGCGAACTCTGGGTCGCCGGAGCAGGATTGGCGGAGGGCTACCTCGGCGACCCGGTGCGCACCGCGGAACGATTCGTCGATTACGACGGGCACCGTTGGTACCGCACCGGCGATCTGGTGCGCTACCGCGACGACGGCGAGATCGAATTCCTCGGCCGCATCGACAACCAGGTGAAACTGCGCGGCTACCGCATCGAACCGGGCGAGGTGGAGGCGGCGCTGCGCGGCGTGGACGGCATCGCCGACGCGGTGGTGGTGATCAACACCCGCCGCGGTGCCGCGCGCCTGTGCGCACTCGTGGTTCCCGCTGCGAATGCTGAGCGAGGTACGAGCGAGGGTATCGAGGCCCTCGCCGAGCGCGCTCGCGACGCGCTGACCCGCACCCTGCCGAGCTACATGGTGCCCGAACTCGTCGAGTTCGCCGATGCGATCCCGCTGACCGGCAACGGCAAGATCGACCACGCCGCGATCCTCGCTCTCACCGAGAGGCGTTACGCCGCCGATGATTATGTGGCGCCACGAAGTCCGCTCGAACGCGCGCTGGCCCTCATCCTCGGCGACGTGCTGGAGGTGCAGCGTGTGGGCATCGACGACGACTTCTTCCGCATCGGCGGCGACTCGGTGCGCGGCACCCTGGCGGTGGCACGCGTCATGGAGGGCCTCGACACGCGGGAGGTGTCGGTGGGGGATCTGTTCCTGGGCCGAACCGTCCGTGGCCTGGCCGACCGGATGATCGCGCGGTCCTCCGACACCACGCGCCTCGATGCGGTGGCACAGATCTACTGCGAGATCGCCGACATGACCGACGAGCAGGTGGCCGAAATGGTCTCCGCAGAACAGGGGCAGGCATGACCCACCCGACCGACACCGCAACCGTCACCCCGACCATCCGCGAGAAGGTTCCCAACTGGCCCGACACCTACGCGCAGCGTTACCGCGACCTCGGGTTGTGGGAGGGCACGACCTTCAGTGCCGCACTCGACGCGTGGGCCGACCGTTTCGGTGCGTCGACCGCCGTGGTCGACGGTGACCAGCGAATCACCTATCGGCAGTTGGCTGATCGGGCCACCGAGGTTGCCCACGGGCTGCGCGCGCTGGGCGTGCGCACCGGCGATGCCGTGCTGCTGCAGCTTCCCAACACCTCCGAGTTCATCGTCACGTGGTTCGCGCTGCAGCGTCTCGGCGCGGTACCCGTGCACACCCAGCCCGGTCACCGTCACACCGAGATCGGCCACCTGGCCCGCGCCACGGGGGCGGTGACATACGTGACCACCGACGTGTTCAACCGATTCGATCACCGCGACCTGGCACGCCAGATCGCCGAATCCGCACCGTCGCTGCGTGCGGTGGTGATCGTCGGCGACCTCGGCGAACACGCCGCCGACCCCCGGTTCCACTCCTACACCGCACTTTTCGGTCACGGCACCGAAACGATCGACGACAGCGTCGCGTCGTCGGACATCGCACTGCTGCTGCTCTCCGGCGGCACCACCGGCATGCCGAAACTCATCGGCCGCACCCACGACGACTACCAATACAATTCGCGGGCGGCCGGCGAACGCAGCCGCCTCGACGCGACCAGCGTGTACCTTGCGGTGCTGCCGATCGCGTTCAACTACACCTGGAACTGCCCGGGTATCCTCGCCACCCTGCGCGTGGGCGGCACGGTGGTGCTGGCCCCCAACGCCGATCCGTCGGTGTGCTTCGACCTGATCGAACGCGAAGGCGTCACCATGACGGCCATCAACCCGCAACTGGTGCCGCTGTGGCTGGAAGAACGCGCACGCACCACGGCCGACCTGAGTTCGCTCCGCATCATCGAGATCGGTTCGGCCCGGCTCTCCGACCACGAGGCGCGACGCATCGTCGACGAGTTCGACGCCACCCTGCAACAGATCCTCGGCATGTCCGAAGGACTCTTCTGCGCAACACATCTCGACGACACTGCGGACCTGCTGTGCACTACCCAGGGCGTCCCGGTGTCGGAGTACGACGAGATCCGTGTCGTGGACGCCGACGGCAACGAGGTACCCAACGGTGAGGTGGGCGAACTCACCGTGCGCGGCGCGTACACGCTGCGCGGCTACTTCGACGCACCCGAACACAATGCGAAGTCCTTTACCCCCGATGGGTTCTACTGCACCGGCGACCTGGTGCGACGCCTCGACAGCGGCCACCTCATCGTGTCCGGACGCATCAAGGACCAGATCAACCGCGGCGGCGAGAAGATCGCGGCCACCGAGGTGGAGGGTGTGCTTCTGATGCACCCCGACATCCGGTCGGTGGCACTTGTCGGTGCGCCCGACCCGGTGCTCGGTGAGCGGACCGTCGCCTTCGTCGTCGTCGAGCCGGATGCCGAAAAGCCGCCGACACGACGGACTCTCGCCCGGTTCCTCGGCGATGCGGGGCTGGCCGCCTACAAGTCGCCCGACGTGGTCCGCATCATCGACGAGATGCCGCTCACCCCGCTGGGCAAGATGGACAAGAATGCGTTGCGCCCGCTGCTGGAGGCGGCCACGGCCGGTGCGCCCGCCGGACGGGTCTGATCGGTATGGAGACCCTGTCCGCCCCGGAAACCACGACCCCCGGCACCGGAGACGGCACCCTCGCGCATATCCTGCGCGAGGCCGCCGCCGCACACGGCGAACGCTGCGCGATCGCATCGGAGACGGGTGATCTCACCTACCGGCAACTCGACGAGCGGGCACGTCACCTCGCCGAGGCCCTGCGTGAGGCCGGCGTCGACGACACCGGCGCGGTGGCGGTGTACCTGCCGCGGTCGGCCGACGCCATCATCGCCATTCACGCGGTCACCGCCGCCGGCGCGGTGGTGGCGCCCCTCGACGTCGTCGACCCGTCCACTCGCACTAAGGAACTGGTGCGCCAGGCCGCGCTGACCCACGCCGTCATCGCCGTCGAGAGCGTCAACTCCGGCCCGTTCGAGGACGCGCAGATCCGCACGCTCGACGAGCGCCTCGCGCTGGCCACCTTCGCATCGACGGGGCCGAGTCCCTGGGTCGCCGACCACGGCCGGGCACGTGAACCCGGCGGGTATCTGCTGTTCACCTCGGGCAGCACCGGCACCCCCAAGGGTGTACTGCTGGCCGGTGGTGCGGTCGCCCATTTCGTCCGCTGGGCCGCCGCCCGTCTCGACCTCGGTGTCGGCGACCGGGTGGCCGCACAGGCGGCACTGACCTTCGACCTGAGCACCTTCGACATCTTCGCCACCGCCCTGAGCGGTGCCACCGCGGTACTGATGCCGGAGTGGCTCAAGGCATTTCCCGCCGACGCGCTCGACTGGCTGACCGACAACGAGATCACCGTCCTCTATGCGGTACCCACGCTGCTGCGCGGACTGGTCGCCGCCATGACCGCTGCCGGGCGCACCGTGCCGTCGCTGCGTGCCGTGGCATTCGCCGGTGAACCGTATCCGCCCGGCGCACTGCAGGATCTGCTGCACACGCTCGACCACACAGCGGTGCACAACTGGTACGGACCCACCGAAACCAACGTGTGCACCGGTGCCGACATGCGAGCGTGGCGACCGGACCAGCCGGTGCCGGTGGGCACCGCCATCGACGGCGTGTCGACGTGCCTCGTCGACGGCGAACTGGTGGTGGCCGGACCCACCCTGCTCACCGGTTACGTGATCGACGGCGCGCTCGTCGACCCCACGATGCAGGTGAGGTTCCCCGACGGAATCCGCCGCCGCGCCTACCGCACCGGCGACCGCGCCCGCATCGACGACGCCGGCCGGCTGATCCTCGGGGGCCGGGTGGACGACCAGATCAAACGGCACGGCTACCGCATCGACCTCGCCGGCATCGAGACCATCGCCGTCACCGCCGCCGGACTACTCGGCGCCGCCGCGGTGACCACCGGCGGCGACAACCGCATCACGCTGTTCGTCGACGCCGGAGCGCCGGCGAACTCGCCGGCCGCAGCCGCAGCGGTGAGCACCGTCGACGCGGCCCTGCGTGAACGACTTCCGGTGGCCGCGCAACCCGACGACATCCGCTCCTACTCACCACTTCCCATCAACCGCCGCGGCAAGGTCGACCGCACCAAGCTCGCCGAGATCGCCGCAGACGAGGAGAATCGATGATGACCCCCACCAATTCGCAACTGACCGAGCCGATCTCGGTGGACGAGGTGTGCGGGATCGTCGCCGCCGCCATTTCCCGGCGCCACGGCCGCGCCGAGATCGTCGAACCGGAGACCGAAGTGCTGCTGACCGGCATGCTCGACTCGCTCACCCTGGTGACCATCGTGGGCGACCTCGAATCGCGGGTGGGCCGCAAGCTGCCCGAAAACCTGGTGGTGGCACGCAATTTCCGTACACCGACCACCCTGCACACCGCCGTGAGTGCCGCGCTCGCCGAGGATCAGCGGTGACCGCAACCATCACCGCTGATCCGACGGCGATCGCCGAGCGGGTCGCCGCAGAACTCGCCGAGCAGGTTTCCCGTATCGCCGGCGCCGACTATCGCGACGCGTGGCGCATCCTGGTGGCGTCGCCGACAGTTGCCGGCGCGCTGACGGACTCGTTGTCGGGTACGCGTGGCGGCGGCCGGGTGACCAATGCCGTGGCGGTGGTCGAGGGTATCGGCCGCGCCGGGGTGCCCGCCGGGCTGTGCTACGCATTCGCCTCGCAGCTGTTCGGCATCCAGTGGCCGCTGAGCCTGGTCGCCCGGCGCCCGCTCGACGAGTACGCCGATCGCCTCGTCGACGGCACGCTGGTGCTGTGTCATGCGCTCACCGAGGACACCGGTGGATCGGATCCGCTGTCCATGCGCACCTCGGCCACCCGCGTCGACGACGGATCGTGGCGGTTGCAGGGACGCAAGGCATACGTCACGGCGGCCCCGGTGGCCGACCTGGTACTCACCTTCGCGCGGACCGACGCGGCCCGTCATCCCTTCGCACTGAGTTCGCTGCTGGTGCCCGCCTCCCGCGCCGGGATCACCCGGTCGGAGCCCTTCGCCAAGACCGCGCTGACCGAAGTGCCCATGGGTGCAGTCGATTTCGACGATGTCCACATCTCCGACGACGACTTCGTCGCCGATGAGGGATCGGGTCTGGCCTTCCTGGCGGCGACCACCACCTGGGAACGGGCGCTGCTGATGAGCTACGCGGTGGGCATCATGGCGCGCACGGTCTCGCGGGTCAGCTCCTGGCTCACCGAACGCGAGCAGTTCGGTCACCGGCTCGGTTCGAGTCCGCTCGTCGCCTCGCACGTCGCCGACCTCGCGATCCTGGCGCACCGGGTACGCACCCTGGTGTACGACATGGCCCGACGCATCGACGACGAAAACACCACGCTCAGTTCGCTGTCCACCGAGGCCGCCGCGGTCAAGATCTCCTGCGCCCAGGATCTGCTCGCGTTCGAGACCACCGCGGCACCACTGTTCGGTGCGCGTGCCGTGGTGGCCGATTCGGGCTACGCCGTCGACGCGTCGGGTGCGGTGGCCGCCTCGATCTACGCGGGTACCAACGATCTGCTGCGCATCATGATCGCGCGCGATCTCGGCCTGCCCGTCGAAAACTGAGAGCCGAGAATTGACATGACAACGTTCACCCTCTCGCCCCGCGACACCGCGCTCGGCCTGGTCGACGACATCGCCGCCGACCTCGAGGCCCTCGCCGACCCGATCGACCGGGGTGAGGTCGCCCCCGACCGCGCCTATGCGCTCATCCGGGAGTCGGGCCTGCTCGGCGCGATGATCCCCGTCGAATCCGGTGGTATCGGACTGGATTTCGCCGGTTACACCGAGGTGCTGGCGAAGCTCGGCGCCGCCAACGGGGCCATCGCGCTGGGCTACAACATGCACAATGTTGCGATCGGCTCCCTCTTCGAGGCCGACCCGGATGCGTTGGGGGACAGGGGCACCCAGTTTCGGGACTGGGTGATCGAGGAGGTGATCGGTCGCGGCGCGATGTTCGCGTCCGCCGCGTCCGAACCCGGCAACGGGGCGCGGTTGCGTGGCCTGAGCACCACCTACCGCGTCGAGCCCGAGCATGGCGAGTCCGGCTACTACGTGCTCGACGGCCGCAAATCCTTTGTGTCACTGTCGGGGGTCGCCGACCACTACGTGGTGACCGCACGACCGGCCCGCCCCGACAACGATTTCGCTGCCGACGACGACTTCGAGGTCTCGCACTTCGTGGTGAGCGCCGGCGATCCCGGCGTGTCGTTCGGAGCCGAATGGAACGGTGCGGCACTGGCCGGCACCTCGACCGCGCAGATGCGGCTCGACGCGACGACGATTCCCCGCAACCGCCTGTTTCTCGGCGTCGAGGGGATGTCGCTGTTCAAGGCTGTCCGCGAACCGCATTGGATGGCCGCCGGCTACCTGGGTGCCTATCTGGGACTGGCCACCTCCATCGTCGACTTCGTCACCGGACGTGTCGGGGCCGACCCGAAACGACGCGACGATCCCGACACGGTCACCGCCCTCGGCCAGATGACCGTGGACCTGCAGGCCACGAGGGCCATGACGCTGACGGCCGCGCGGGCGGTGACCGAGCAGCGCTCGCAGACGTCGGCGAACGCCCTGATCTACGCCGCCAAGTTTCACCTCGGGACCACTGCGCAATCGCTCGCGGCGCGGGCTGTGCAGGTGACCGGTTCGGCCGCGATGGCCGCCGATGCGCCGATGCAGCGGCTGCTGCGGGAGGTGCAGTTCTGCTCGATCATGCCCGCGAAGCCGGCCGACTGCCTGTCGTTCGTGGGACGGGCTCAGTTGGGTGCCAACATGTTCGACGTCACCGCGCAGAGGTGGTGATCGGATGCCGACGCTCGCCCACACCCGCGGAAGTCTGGAATACATCCGCTACGACGGCCACCCGGACCGGCCCGCCGTCGTCTTCCTGCACGAGGGACTCGGGTCGGCGGGACAGTGGGGTCGGCTGCCCGCACTGCTGCATCAGCGGTCGCAGCTCACCACCATCGCCTATTCGCGACACGGATACGGTGGGTCGTCGGGCGACGGTCCCGGCAACGCACGGTACCTGCACGACGAGGCGACAAGCGTGCTCCCCGACGTGCTCGCCTCGCTCGGGGTCACCCGCCCGATTCTGGTGGGCCACAGCGACGGCGCCACCATCGCCGCGCTCTACGCCGCGCGATTCGACGCCGCCGCAGCGGTCCTCATCGCACCACACGTGATCGTGGAGGATGCGACTCTCGCCGGGATACGCCGCACCGCAGGCACTTTCGCCGACAAGGTGCGACCCTCGCTGGCGATGTTCCACGACGACCCCGACGAGGTGTTCGCGCGCTGGTCGGGCGTGTGGCTCTCCGACGAGTTCGCCGACTTCGACGTCACCGCCGACATCGCACGGATCAGAACGCCGTTGCTGGTGCTGCAGGGCGACGGCGACGCCTACGCCTCCCCGGCGCAACTCGAGCGCATCGAGCGCGCGGCCACGGCGCCGGTCGAGACGCGGCTACTGGCCGGCCGCGGCCACCACCCCCACCTCGAGAACCCGGACGAGATCTGCACCGCGATACTCGATTTCGTCTCACATTCGCTGGTTGAGCCCGCTCCGCCGGTGAGCCCCCCTCGCCGGTTGAGCCCGCGTCGCTGGTTGAGCCCCATCCGCTGGTTGAGCTTGTCGAAACCACCCCCTCGCCGGTCGAGCCCGGTCCGCTGGTTGAGCTTGTCGAAACCACCCCCGCGCTGGTTGAGCTTGTCGAAACCACCCCCTCGCCGGTCGAGCCCCCCTCGCTGGTTGAGCCCCATCCGCTGGTTGAGCTTGTCGAAACCACCCACCCACCCGAAGGAGTAACCCCCATGTCCGACACCGTGCACGACGCCCTGCAATCCATCCTCGCCGAGGATCTCGACCTCGACGTCGCCGACGTCGACGAGGATTCGCGACTCATCGACGACCTCGGACTCGATTCGGTGGCCATCGCCATCGGTGTGGTCGCGATCGAGGAGCGGCTCGGTGTCAAACTCACCGAACGCGAGATCTTCGAATCCTCCACCGTCGCCGACCTCGAGCAGTGCATCCGCGCGAAGCTCACGAGCGTGAGCACCTAGGCCGGGCCCCGATGTCAACGACGACCGAAGCCCTCGCGGACCCAACGACGACGAGCCCCACCACTCCGACGTACACCGACCTCCTCGACGACGTCTTCGGCGAGCGGGTGATCGCATGGACCGAACAGGCCGAACGTGACCTGCGTTTCCCGCGGCCGCTGCTCGAATACGTCGGCGACGCCGGGGTTTTCGCCCGCAAATGGGATCACCGCACCACCACCGACCTGGCCGACCATTTCGCACTCGGCCGCCACCTGGGGTCGCTGGGTTCGGCGGCGATCGGCGTCGGGGTGAGTCTGCACGACTCGGCGATCGCGATTCTGCGCCGCTTCGGCCGCACCGACCGGCTGCGCGACCTCGCCGAACGGGCGATCACCGCCGACGCGGTGCTGTGCATCGGTGCCTCCGAGGAATCCGGTGGCTCCGACCTGCAGAACGCGCAGACCACCATCACCGCCGAGAACGACGGCTACCGCATCGTCGGCCACAAGAAGTTCGTCTCCCTCTCACCGATCGCCGACCACATGCTCGTCGTGTGCCGCGACGTCGGCGACACGACCGGCACCGACGAGTCGCACGGCAACGTGGCGTTGGCGGCTGTTCCGGTGTCGCAGGTCGAGGTGGGCACCCCGTACCGCAAACTCGGTGCGGGACCGCTCGATACCGCGCCGGTCACCATCGACACGTGGATTCCCGCCGACGCCCTCGTCGCCCGGCCCGGAACCGGCCTGGCCGTGATCAGCTGGGGGCTTGCGCACGAACGGCTCTCGGTGGCCGCGCAGATCGCGGCCGCCGGCGAGGTGATGATCGGGGTGACCCTCGCGCGGATGCTCGATCGCACCCAGTTCGGCAAACGTCTCTACGACCATCAAGCACTGCGCCTGCGGCTCGCCGACCTGCAGGCACGCATCGACGTGCTGCGGTATTCGCTCGACGGTGTCGCCGCGCACGGCCGGATCAACCTCCGGACCGCCGCAGCGCTGAAGGCCACCGCAGCCAATCTCGGCGAGGAGGTGGCCTCGGAATGCCTGCACATCTTCGGCGGCATCGGCTATCTCGAAACCGAGACACCCATCGGACGCTGGTGGCGCGACATGAAACTCGCCCGCGTGGGCGGCGGCACCGACGAGGTGCTGTGGGAACTCGTCGCCGCGGCGATGAAACCCGACAACGAACGCTACGAGAAGATCTGCTCGGGTACGGAGGAACAGTCATGACCGCAACACCCAGCCTGAGTCCGGTGGAACTCGCGCCGCCCGACCACACCTACCTGCACATGGACACCCGCAGCAGACCCATGCAGTGGGCCATGCTCCTCGAGGTGGCCGACACCGGCACACCGCTCACCCTCGACGACGTTCGTGCGCGGGTCGCCCAGCGCGCCGCCCGGCATGACATCTTCCGCATGGGAATCGCCCAGGGGCGTTGGCGCCCACCGCACGTGGTGGTGTCATCGACGATCGATCCGGTCCGTCAGGTCGGTGTCGCGCAGTACACCGACAGCGCGGATATGCACGGTCAGATCGCCGCGGAACTCGAAACCCATCTGCGGCGACCGGATCCGTTCTGGCACATCACGCTTTACAGCCCACGCACGGAGCGTGGGGGATCCCAGTTCGTGCTCTTGCGGGTGCACCACAGCATCTCCGACGGCATCGCGGGGGCGGCCTTCGCCGCCCTGCTCGCCGACGGCTCCGACGAGGAACTCGCCGAGTTCGACCGCTTCGCCGACAGTCCGCGCTTCCACGTCGCCGAGGTCGACGCCGACGACCTCGGTCCGGCCAAGGAGGCGTTCGAGGGACAGTGGGCCGCGGCCCAGGACGCCCGGGGCTGGCCCGCGCTCACCCGATCCGGTCGCCGCGAGGTGGGCCTGCACAGTGTGGCCACCCGCGACCTGCGACGCCTGGCACGACGCCATCAGGCGTCGGTGCACGAGTTCCTGATCGCGGCGATCGGCACCGCCATCAGCAGCGCACCGCCGCTGGGGATTGGCGACGACGCGCGACTGGCCCGGGTCACCCTTCCGGTCACCCTCGACGCCGACTACCGGCACACCGGCAACGCGGTCTCGGTGTCGTTGCTGAACCTGCCGATCGACCAATCCGACCTCGACGCGCAGATCGCGCACAGCAGAAGCGAATTGGGGCTGATCGACAAGTCTCGTCCCGAGTTGGCACTGGCCGCCACCGACAACGCGCCCCGACTCCCGTGGCCGCTGCAGCGTGCCGCGGTCAACGCGTCGATGAAGAAGATGAGCCCCGATCTGCACATCGGCGTCAATCCCGGATTCTCGCGGGTCCGGTCGGTGCTGGGTGCGCCGATCGAACGTCTCACCGCGCTCTCGCCGCTGGCCGGCTACTCGTTCTCGGTGACGTCGCTGGTGCTGGGTACCCGCACCACCTTCGGTGTGGTCACCGACAAGCAGGCGCTGCCCGGATACGCCGACACCTTTGTCGCCGCCCTCGACAAGGTCCTCGCCGGGGCGGCGGACTGAGCGGCGCCGGGAATGCTCGACTTAGGGTTCCCTATCCTGACGTGATACGGTCGGGGAAATTTCCGATTCGGGTCACGTGACCAATTCTGGCCCGGGTCTGTCGGGTGATGAAATGACGATCGGTGGAGTGATGCAGGAGACGGCATACCAGGAGGGCGCCTACGCCCCGGGCACCCAGGATTACGGCACGGACCCCAATGCCGAGCCCTATTCCTATCCGGCCGAGGAACCGACCGAGGCGCCCAAGCCCAAGGCGGGGATCAACGTCCCGACGGTGCTGGCGTCGGCGGGCATCGCCGCGGTGATCTCCGCACTGATCGTGACCATCGGCGTCGTCGGATTGGTGGTTGCCGATCGCGATAGGACGGCTTCCACGGCCGCAACCCCCACCGTGATGAATCTCGGTGCGGCACAAAATGTTCCGAATCAGCAGCAGGCGACGCCGGGTGCTGCGGCACAACCGAACGCCCCTGCCGCCGCGGCACCGGGCACTCAGGCGCCGGCCGCCGAGCAGGTGCCCGAGAGCGGTGGCGGCGGTGACAGCGGTCCGGTGCAGACGCAGCCGCAGGCCCAGCAACCGCAGGCGGCGCCGCAGCAGAACACCGGTGCGACAACCCAGAACGCGGCCCCGGCCGCCGCCGCACCGGCAGCGCTGACCCCCGGACAGCTCAACACCAAGCTCAATCTCGTGATGAACCCCGGTGCGTCGCGTGCGGCGCGCGCCGACGAACTGGTCAGCGGTGAACGCGCGCTGAGGCAGATCGATCTGGTGGCCCAGGCGAAGGCGAGCTACGGCAACGTCGGCTTCAGCTACACCGTGGTCAACCCGGTTCAGGTCAATGGAACCACCATGACCGCTCCCCTGAAGATGTCGATCGTCGGCCGCGGCTCCAAGACCATGCAGCTCACCTGGAACTGGACCGGCAGCAAGTGGAAGCTCTCGGACAAGAGTGTGTGCGACGTGGCCGGTCTCGTGCTGCTGCCATGCAGCCTGTGAGCGGGGGACGTCACTCGATGCATGCGAAACGCCATGTGGCGGCTGTGGTCGGCGCCCTGCTGCTGGTCACTGCGCTCGTCGCCGGGTGCGGCGGATCGTCGGACGACTCCAACGCCGGTGCGGTGCAACTGAATCTGCCCGACGGGCGGTCGGTGACCATTCCCGACACTCCCAAGCGGATCATCACCCTCGGTGACCAGTGGACGGACATCGCGCTCGCGTTCGGCGTCACCCCGGTCGGCTACTACGACTACACGAAGAGCTCCACCGGCAAGTTGCAGCCCTGGTACGACGACAAACTCGACGACTCCACCTTCCTCGATCCCACGAAGGGCACGGATGTGGGTGCGGTGGCCAAACTCGATCCGGACCTGATCTTTGCGCCCGGGTTCGCTTCCGACGATCCGCTGTTCCAGAAGATCTCCAAGCTCGCGCCCACCGTCGGCTCGATCAGCGGCCAGGAGGTGGACCCGTGGGAAGACATGGTGACCGTGATGGGAACCGTGCTCCATCAGCCCGACAAGGCCAAGCAGATCATCGACAAGACCAACTCGTCGGTTGCCGCGGTGGCTGCCGAATACCCCTCGCTGAAGGGCAAGACCTACAGCCTCGCGTTCATGTATGGCGCCGATCAGCTTTCGGTGTTCGGCGACCAGAACGACGGCGCGGCCAAGCTGTTCACCGACCTCGGCATGGTGATCGCCCCGGCGCTCGCGGCGCAGTACCGCAAGACGGGTCAGCCTCGTTTCGGCCTGTCCACCGAGAACATTCCGATGCTCGACTCGGATCTGCTGGTGGTGGCCACCACGAACGACCGCGACACCGAACGGCTCAAAGGCCTTGCCGGATACAAGAATCTGAAGTCGGTGAAGACCGGGGCGGTGGCCTTCTTGACGCAGGCGCAGATCACCGGACTCAACACACCGTCGCCGAACTCGATCGTCTCCACCCTCGACCTGCTCAAGCCGGCACTCGCCAAGGCGGCCGCTGCGTCCTGACGCGCGGATCGAAAGTAGGGGAAGGACATCCTTTCCCCACTTTCGTGCCGGTCCCCTAGGTACAAGTGGGGGAGGAGACCGAAACTAGGGGAGGGTTATTCTTCCCCTATTTTCGTGCCGGTCCCCTGGGCGCGACTGGGGGGAGGTAACCGAAACTAGTGTCGCGTTTCGTTAGTTGGTTTTCGGTTGAGCTTTCTTGAGAATCTCCTCGACCGGTTTCGTCC
This sequence comes from Gordonia sp. NPDC003429, assembly GCF_053588575.1. Taxonomy (NCBI): domain Bacteria; kingdom Bacillati; phylum Actinomycetota; class Actinomycetes; order Mycobacteriales; family Gordoniaceae; genus Gordonia; species Gordonia sp. NPDC003429. The sequence goes on along the minus strand of NZ_JBSFQF010000025.1, from coordinate 26 downwards.
ACACGAAGGGGTGTTTGCGGTCGTTC
>NZ_JBSFQF010000024.1:0-34790 GCF_053588575.1 Gordonia sp. NPDC003429 | reverse complement strand
ACGACCGCAAACACCCCTTCGTGTGGACGAAACCGGTCGAGGAGATTCTCAAGAAAGCTCAACCGAAAACCAACTAACGAAACGCGACACTAGGATTCCGGACGCGTTCCAAGTAGTCGGTGAGACCCGGACTTTCGGTGTTGTCAGCGAGGATCAGGGTGCCCGGGCGCAGCTTGGGTTCAAGAAGCCGGAGCACGGGTAGGTACATCTCTTTCCAGCCGTCCAGAAAGACGAAGCCGACGGTCTCGTCGACGGTGGACAACGTCTCGATGGCATCGCCGTCGAGGATGGTGATCAGATCGCCGAGACCCGCGTCGGCGAACGTTGCACCGGCGGTGGCGATCTTCTTGGCGTTGAGTTCGGTGGTGTAGACATGTCCGGTCCCGTTGTCGCGCAAGGCCGCTGCGAGATGGAGTGTCGAGATGCCGTAGGACATCCCGAATTCCACGACGATCTCGGGTCGCGAGCTGCGTACCAGCGAGTACATCAGGCGCCCTGCTGCGGGGCTCACGGCCATGTACCGCTCGGCGGCGGCGTCGGCGCGTTCGGCTGCCGACATGTGCGGATCTGCTCCGACGTGTCTTCCGGCTCGGCGTGGCGGACCGTCGGTGTGGGCGTGGGCCTTGTCGTAGAGGTCGGCGACGATGCCGGCGACGGGTTCGGTGCTGAGCGTGGAGTTCATGCGATCAACGGTATCCGCGGGTGCTGCAAGATCCCTGTGCAACGACTGTGGCCGGACAGTCGGAATCAGGTCCGGCCGTCCGGCCACGAATGAGCCGCTCGGGGTTACTGACGTACCGTGCGGCCCCTGATCGACAGGTAGGCGGCGATGAGTGCGATCGCCACCACGACGCCGACGATGAAGGGAATGACCTCCCAACCGCCGTTGCTGTTGCTGTAGCCGAACTGGTACGTGAGCCACGAGCCGAGCAACGAGCCGACGACACCGAGCACGATGGTCATGATGATGCCGATGTCCTGTTTGCCCGGCATGACGAGACGGGCCAGCGCGCCGATGATCAAGCCGACGACGATCGCGCTGATGATGGTTCCGATCACCCTGCAACTCCTCTGTTGTGGGGGCCCCGATCCTTGGCGGACGCATTCCACGGCTGCTTCATGGATGGACCGTCGACGAAAGCACTTCGCCGGGGGCCTAAAGCCACCGTAGGCTGCCGCCGTCGCGTCGCGTCCATCGCGGCGGGACCGTGACGCAACCGCAACGCGCGACAAGGGCGATGTGCGCGTCAGTGATCCCCGCCTTCGTCCTGGTGAATCGGATCAGTGGCGATGACGCCGCAGGTGCACGAGGTGGGTGTCGCGCTCGTCGTTGACCCACGCGTAGTAGAAGCCGATGAGCACACCGCCGCCGACCAGGTTTCCCAGCAGGACGATGCCCAGATTTCCCAGCGCGGCACCGACATTGATGCCGTCCTGCAGTCCCACGATCATGAACAGGACCGTGTTGGCCACCGAATGCTCGAAGTCGAGGAATGCGAACACGAACACCGCGGTGATCATCGTCATGCACTTGGCGATGTCCTCGGTGAGGTAGCCGTTGTACACGAGCAACATCGCGAGGTTGATCATGAAGTTGCAGAGGATCGCTCGGATGAACAGGTCGAGCCACCCGCTGAACCCGGCGTCGAGATATCCGGTCTTCACGGCCACGGAATGGTTCATCGCCTCCAACACCGGGCCGCGGATCAGCGTGGTTCCGCGAAGCAGGGCCGCGATCAGCAGGCCGCCGAGGATGTTGCCCAGATAGCAGAATCCCAGGATGCGAAGGACCAGCATCGGAGTCACGCGTCGGTAGTAGGTTCCCACCGAGACGATCATCATGTTCGACGTCAGGAGTTCGGACTTCGAGTAGTAGATGAACACCAGCGCCCAGCCGAACGCCAACGCCCCGATGAGCTTGCCCACCGCGTGAAGCTGCGCGGTGGTGCTGCCCATCGCGTCAAAGGCGCCGACGATCGTGTAGTTGATCACGTAGAAGATCGCGATGATGATGCCGGCCATCGCGGCGCGCTGGATGAATCGGCGTCGCAGATGGCCGGTCATCTTCTTCTTCGACTCGAGCACGTCGAGTGTGGTGCTGATGAAGAACTTGCCGGGGAACAGCTTGTTCACATCGAACTCGGGGCTGCTCATGGGTAAACGGTCCCACAGCCTCCGGTGCGGCGCGCGTTTGCCGGATCTCGGTCGAGCGTGCCCGGATCCGGTTGAGCGTGCCCGCATCCCCGTCGAGCGTGCCCACTTCCCCGTCGAGCGTGCCCGGATCCGGGTCGAGCGTGCCCTAGTTCAGCGTGGCGGCGTCGATCACGAAGCGGTAGCGCACGTCGCTGTCGACCACCCTGTCGTAGGCGGCGTTGATCTCGTCGGCGCTGATCTTCTCGATCTCGGCCCCGATCCCGTGTTCGGCGCAGAAGTCGAGCATGTCCTGGGTCGCGGGAATGCCGCCGACCATCGATCCCGCCAGTGAGCGTCGGTTACCCAGTAGCGAGAAGGCCTTGACCTGCAGCGGATGCTCGGGAACGCCGAGTTCGACGAGGGTGCCGTCGATCGCGAGCAGCGAGAGGTACTGGTCCAGATCGAGATTCACCGACACGGTGTTGATGATCAGGTCGAACTCGTTGCGCAGCGTCGTGAAGGTCTCCGGGTCACCGGTGGCGTAGTAGTGGTCGGCACCGAATCGTCGACCGTCGTCCTGCTTGCTCAGCGTCTGGCTGAGCACCGTCACCTCGGCGCCGAGCGCGTGGGCGATCTTGACCCCGATGTGTCCGAGTCCACCCATGCCGATGATCGCGACCTTCTTGCCCGGCCCGGCACGCCAATGGGTCAGCGGTGCGTACAGCGTGATTCCCGCGCAGAGCAGCGGCGCGGCAACGTCGAGGTCGATGCCGTCGGGGATCTTGAGTACGAAGTCCTCGGTGACGACGATCTTCTCCGAATAGCCGCCGTGGGTGAACTCGCCGTCGTAGGTCTTGGAGTTGTAGGTCTGCACGACGCCCGCGAAGCAGTACTGCTGGTCACCGTTCTTGCAGGCTTCGCATTCGCCGCAGGAGTCGACAAAGCAGCCCACGCCGACGCGGTCGCCGACCTTGTGCCGGGTGACCTCCGAACCGACGTCGGCGACGAGGCCTGCGATCTCGTGGCCGGGCACCACCGGGTAGGTGGTGTTTCCCCACTCGTTGCGGGCGGTGTGGATGTCGGAATGGCAGATGCCCGCGAACGCCACATCGATGAGCACGTCGCGGGGGCCCAGCTCGCGTCGCTCGACGGTGGTCTTCGACAGTGGCTGATCGGCGGCGGTCGCCTGGTATGCGTTGACGGTTGTCGTCACGTCATCCTCTCCATGGGTCCGAGGAGCCGCGCGACGATCTGTCGGGGACTCGGACCCACCGTTATCGAGTCTGCCGACATGGCCGCAGTCGTGCATGAGCCGTGCATTTCGGACATTCCGCCGTCGAAGGACCTTGTTCCGGGCACGCTCGACGCGGATCCGGGCACGCTCGACGCGGATCTGGGCACGCTCGGCGCGGATGTGGGCACGCTCGACGCGGATCTGGGCACGCTCGACGCGGATGTGGGCACGCTCGACGGTTGGGGTGGTTTGGGATCGTCACAGGGTCGCTGACTAGCATTCGCGAGGTGAGCAGATCGGCGGACGCGACCACCCCGGGGCCGGTGCCCCCTCGATCCGACGATCCGACCACCCGCGCACAGCGCCTCTCACCTCGAACGACGGCGCTCGTCGCGGTGGTCGCCGGCATCACCGCGATCGTCGCCGCGGTCCTCACCCCGTTCCTGCCCGTCGTCACCACCACGGCCACCGTCACGTGGCCGCAGGGACAGCAACTGTCGTCGAGCACCCCCGACATCACCGCCCCCCTCGTCGCGCAGATCCCCCAGAACCTCGACGTCACCATCCCCTGCGACGTGCTGCGTGAGCTGGACACCGACACGACAAGCACCGTTCTGGCCACCATGCCGTCGGGTGCCAAGCAGCAGCGCGAATCGGCGCTGATCGTCACCGCCGACGCCAACACCGTCACCGTCTCCGCGCGGGGCGACACCATCGCCAGTGCCCCGCGCTCCGATCTGTCGCGCTGCCAGGAACTGCACATCTGGTCGTCGGCCGCGCAGACCGGCGCCCGTTTCGTCGGCGCCGGCCCCGCCCAGATCGCCGAACCGGGTCATCGCCCGCAGGTGTCGGGGCTGTTCACCGACCTCTCCACCTCCCAGGTCGCGGCCGCGCAAGGGTTGCAGGTGCGCATCGTGGTCGACGACCGGTTCGACTCATCACCGTCGATCATCAAGTGGATCGTCATGGTGGTCGGCGTGCTCGCGGCGATAGTCGCGCTGGCGGCACTCGCCGCGCTGGACTACCTCTACGGCTATCACCGCCGCATCGGACGGGTGCGGTGGCTGGCCCTGCTAAGGCCCCGCGTCACCGATGTCGCCGTCACCGCGGTTCTGCTGGTGTGGCACTTCCTGGGCGCCGGATCACCCGACGACGGCTACATCCTCAACATGGGCCGCAACGCCGCCCGGGCCGGCTACCTGGCCGACTATTACCGCTACTACGGCATCCCCGAGGCGCCGTTCGACTGGTACTACGACTTCCTGGCGCACTGGTCGACGGTGTCGGCGACCGGTGTGTGGATGCGGATCCCGTCGCTGATCATCGGTCTGGTCAGCTGGTTCGTACTCAGCCGCGTGCTGTTGCCCCGACTCGGACGGTCGGTGCGCACGTCCTGCTGGGCGATGCTCACCGCCGCAGCCGTCTTCCTCGCCTTCTGGCTACCGATGGCCTCGGGTCTGCGCAGCGAAGGCGTCGTGGTGCTGGGCAGCCTGCTCACCTGGTGGGGTGTGGAGCAGGCCATCGCAACGCGCCGCATGCTGCCCGCCGCCGGTGCGGCGTTCGCCGCCGCGCTCACCCTCGCCACCGCACCCACCGGGGTCATCGCCATCGCGCTGCTCATCACCGGCGCCCGTCCGATGCTGCGCATCCTGGTGCGACGACGCCGCGAATCGGGCCTCGCCTCCCTGCTGGCGCCGCTGCTGGCGGCACCGGCCATCGTGCTCATCATCGTGTTCCGCGACCAGACCCTCGCGTCGGTGTTCGAGGCGATCCGGGTGCGCTACACGGTGGGGCCCACCCTCGGCTGGTATCAGGAGTTGCTGCGGTACTACTTCCTCGCGGTCACCACCCGTGACGGCGCCCTCACCCGCCGGGTGCCGGTGCTGCTGCTCGCGGTGTCACTGTTCGTCGTGCTGGCCATCATGTTGCGCCGCAAGCGAATCAGCGGTGTCGACAGCGGCCCGGTATGGCGGGTCACCGGTGCGGTGCTCATCACCATCGGCCTGCTCTCGCTGACACCCACCAAATGGACCATCCAGTTCGGCATCTGGGCCGGCTTGGCCGCAGCCCTCGCCGCGGTGGCCTGCGTCGGTATCGAGCAAGTGGCGCTTCGCAATACGCGCAATCTCTCGATCCTGGTGGCGGGACTGCTCGTCGCCTGTGCGGCCGCGGCAGCGGGCAAGAACGCCTGGCCGTGGTCATACGATTTCGGCATCTCCTGGTTCGACAAGGCCCCCGTGGTCGCGGGCGTCCAGGTGTCGTCGGTGCTGCTCGTCCTCGCCGCGATCGCGCTGGCCGTGGCGCTCTGGCAGCACCTGCGACTCGATTACGTCTCCGACACGGGCCTGCATCACGACGCGGGCAAACCGCCCAAGCGGTGGCGTATCGCCGTCGCGTCCTCGCCCATCGCGGTGATCGCGGTGATCGTGTTGATCGCCGAACTCGCCGTGTTTGCCAAAGCGGCCGCTGCACGAGCCGACACCTACTCTGTGTTCAAAGGCAACGTCAACGCCTTGACCGGTGGTTGCGGTATGGCCGATTACGTTCTGGCCGAAACGAATACCAACGACGGCACACTCGCCCCGGTGGGCGGCGCGAACATCTCGACCACGCTGGAGGGCAAATCGCGCGGATTCAGCCCGCAGGGTGTGGCCGCCGACCTGACGCCGAAGGCGGGATCGATGAAGCCGGGCACGCAGAACACCTCGGCGGATCTGTCGAAGACGTTCATCGTCTCCGGGGCGAGCCCCGGCACCACCGGTGGAACCGGCCCGAAGGGTGTCAACGGCAGCACCGCGGCGCTCCCGTTCGGGCTGAACCCGGAGACCACACCGGTGATGGGGAGCTACGGCGCCACCGACGGTCAGGCGTCGCTGACCACCGGCTGGTATCAACTGCCCGCCCGCGATGCCTCACCGCTGATCGTGATCACCGCGGCCGGCGCGATCGCCTCGACCGATCCCGACGGGGTGGCCACCTACGGGCAGTCGCTGCAGGTGGAGTTCGGTGTGCAGCGCGGCAACGACTTCGACGAGGTGGGTGCGCCGGTGATCCCGATCGACGCCGACAACGACGCCAACCGTCCGTGGCGCAACCTCCGCATCCCAATGGCCTGGGTGCCCCCGCGGGCCACCGCCATGCGCATCGTCGCCAAGGACAACAACCTCGACCCCGACCAGTGGCTGGCCATCACCCCGCCGCGCGCGCCCCGGCTCGAGACACTTCAGCGCATGGTGGGTTCGACGTCACCGGTGCTGGTCGACTTCGCGGTGGGCGCGGCCTTCCCGTGTCAGCACCCCATGACCGCGGCCAACGGGATCAACCAGATCCCGCAGTGGCGCATCCTGCCCGAACCGTCGATCGCCAACTCGCAGTCCAAGACGTGGATGGCGACGGTCAACGGTGGCCTGCTCACCACGGCGGAGGCGCTCACGTCACCGGCGACGGTGGCCACCTACCTCGACAACGACTGGTACCGGGACTGGGGGAGCCTGCAGCAACTGACACCGCTGGTGCCCGACGCGGTACCCGCAGCCGTGTCGACCGGCACGGTCACGCGGTGGGGTTGGGACAGGCCCGGAGCGATGCAGGTGGTGCCGCAAGGTGAGTGAGACGGTGGTGGACCAGAGCAAGCAACCCGAGCCGACGTCGACGACGGGCGGCACCGACCGGCGCATCCGGATCGCGAAACTCGTCGCAGTGGTCGCGGGACTGATCGGCATCGCACTCGCGGTGCTGACGCCGTTCCTGCCCGTCAACGTCACCAAGACCGAAGTGAACTGGCCGCAACAGAACTCGGTGGGCAGCGTCGCGGCGCCCAGCGTGTCGTTCGCGCCGGTATCGATGGACATCGTAGTGCCGTGCGCGCTCGGTGCAGACCTGCCGGCTGACGGCGGGGTGATCGTGTCGACGGTTCCGTGGAACGCGCCCGACGCGAACAAGGTGGGTCTCTTCGTCCGCGCCACGCGCGACTCGCTGCAGGTGACGCAACGAAACATCGTGCTGCTCAGCGCACCTCGCGCGCCGGCACAAGCGGCCCCGGACTGTCGGATCGTCATCCACGCCGACGGGCAGGGCGCGGCGGGCCGCTTCGAGAACCTCGCCGCCGGCGACAACACCCTTGAATCCTTCGACCTGCGCGATCCCACCGCCCGCCCGCAGATCATCGGCGTCTACTCCCAACTCCCCGCCGGCACCGCCACCGACGGACTGAGCTTCCGCGCCACCCTCGACACCCGGTTCGTCTCCACGCCGACCACACTGAAGTTCTGGGTGATGGTGATCGGCATCCTGATGACGGTCGCGTCGATGCTCGCCCTGGCGGTGCTCGACGCGCGCGACGGCCGCGGATTCCTGGCGCCGTTGCCGCGTCGGTGGTGGCGGCCGCGCTGGGTGGACGGGTTCGTCACCCTGATCCTGCTGATCTGGCTGTTCGTCGGCGGCAACACCGCCGACGACGGCTATCAGGTCACCGTCGGCCGGATCGCTCGCAACGCCGGATACCTCGACAACTACTACCGCTATTACGGTGTGCCGCAAGATCCCTTCGGATGGCACTACCAGTATCTGTCGCTGTGGATGGAGGTCAGCACCGCCACGCCGTGGCTGCGTCTGCTGCCGTTCCTCTACGCGATGGTCGGCTGGTGGCTCATCAGCCGGGTGGCGATTCCCCGGCTCGGCGAGGCGGTACGGCGCTCCACGTCGGCCACCTGGGCGGCGGCGCTGGTGTTCCTCGCGGTGTGGATGCCGTTCAACAACGGTCTGCGGGTGGAACCGATCATTGCCGTGGGCACGCTGCTGTCGTGGGTGCTGGTGGAACGGGCCATCGCCAGCGGCCGGTTCTTCCCACTCTCGGTGGCCGTGGTGGTGGCCGCATTCACGCTGACCATCCACCCGACCGGCGTGATCGCCGCCATCCCCCTGATCGCCGGAATCCGGCCGCTCCTCAAACGGCTGATGATCCGGCGACGCCGAGACGGTCTGTGGCCCATCCTGATACCGATCGGGGCCGCGGGCCTGGCGGTGTTGTACGAGATCTTCGCCGACCAGACCCCCGCCTCGATCATGGAGGCCATCAGGGTCAACTCGGCGGTCGGTCCCACCAACAAATGGTGGGAAGAGGGCATGCGCTACTACATGCTGATGAACCCCACGGCCGACGGCGGCATCGCGCGGCGATTCGGGGTACTCATCACCTTCGTCTGCCTGATTCTCGTGGTGGTGATGCTGCTGCACCGGCGGCGGCTGCCGGGCATCGCGTCGGCCCCCACCTGGCGGCTGGTGGCGACGGTCGCCGGTACCGCGGTGATGATGGCGTTCCTGCCCACCAAGTGGACACATCAGATGGGCGTGTACGCGTGCATCGCGGGTGCTCTGGCGGCGGTGGCCACGGCCTGCGTGGACCGATCGGTGATGCACCGGCGCCGCAACCGCACCCTGTTCGCCGCGGCGTGCTTCTACGTGCTGGCGCTCGCGTTCACCGGCCGCAACCAGTGGTGGTACGTGGGCAGTTACGGCATCCCGTGGGGCGATGCGGTGCCCGAGGTCCGCGGCATCCCGATCTGGTCGGTGCTTCTCGCGGTGGCGGTGGCGCTCACGCTGCTCGGGCTGTGGCAACACTTCCGCGACGACTACGTCTCCGAGGACGTGCGGCGTGGCGGCGGTGCGGCGCAGCGGCGTTCGTGGACGTCGGTCCTGCGGAGCCCGTCGATCATCGTGGTCTCGACCATCATGCTCGCGTTCACCTTGGTGTCCTTCGCCAAAGCCGATTGGACACAACGGCACTCATGGTCGTGGCTGAGTTCGAACGTGGATGCGCTGCGCGGACATCCGTGTGCGCTGGCCGACGCGGTACTGGTGGAGGCCGACCCCAACGTCGGTTTGCTGCGGCCGGCTGCGGTTGCCGGACAGAACAATCCGAGCCCGGGACAGGCGTTGGCCGGGCAGGGCATGACCGGATTCTCCCCGAACGGTGTGGGATCAGATCTGTCCGACGACGACACTGATTCACAGGAGACGGGCGGCTCGTCGTCGCCCGAGGTGGATCGCACCCAGAACGACCCCACCAAGGAGGACACCACCGGGTCGACGAGCCCGTCGTCGGACACCCAGGGCGGTACCACCGGGGTCACCGGGGTCAACGGATCGATGGTGAAGCTGCCCTTCGGTCTCTCGCCGCAGCAGACGCCTGTGCTCGGCACCTACGGATCACCCACCGGTACAGGCACACTCACCTCCGACTGGTATCAGCTTCCGGCTCGCTCGGCCGACGCCCCGCTCATCACCATGTCGGTGGCCGGGCAGGTCACCTACGTCGATGATCTCGCCGTGACACGCAGCGGCCAGCCGGTGCGTCTGCAGTTCGGCCGGGTGCAACCCGACGGTGCCGTGGTGCCGGCCGGAATGATGACACCGCTCGACATCGGAGGTGCCCCCGCGTGGCGTAACCTGCGCTTCCCGCTCGACAAGGCGCCGACCGGTGCCACCGTGGTGCGCGTGGTGGCCGAGGACACCTCCACCAACGCCGACCAGTGGCTGGCGGTGACGCCGCCGCGCGTCTCGAAGATGGTGACCCTCGACAGCCTCGTGGGTCGCGAGGCGCCGGTGATGATCGACTGGGAGGCCGGTCTGGCATTCCCGTGCCAGCGCCCCGCCGAGGTTCACAACGGTGTCCTCGAGACACCGCAGTGGCGAATCTCGCCGGACCGTGAGGGTGAACGCGTCAACTCGCAGCGCTGGATGGCCGGCGACGCCGGCGGTCCCTTGGGCATCGTCGACAACCTCGTGTCGCCGACGGTGCTGCCGTCGTACCTGCGCAATGACTGGGCCAAGGATTGGGGCATGCTGCAGAGCCTCACCCCGCTGGTGCCGCAGAAGACCGCGCAGCTGACCGTCACCACCGACGTGCACGGCGGGTTGTGGAATCCGGGACCGATCCGGGCCGTCAATTACTGATTACCCTTGTCTCAGAGGCCGAAACACGTGCCGGACAGGAGAAGCATGACATCCGCCTACGATTTCACCGCAACCGACATCGACGGCAACCCGGTGGACCTGAGTGTCTACAAGGGGCAGCCGTTGTTGATTGTCAACACGGCGTCGAAATGCGGATTCACACCGCAGTACACCGGACTCGAGGAACTCAGCCGCACCTACAAGGACAGCGGACTGGTGGTGCTCGGCTTCCCGTGCGACCAGTTCGCCCACCAGGAACCCGGTGACGAGGAGGAGATCAAGAACTTCTGCTCCCTCAACTACGACGTCACCTTCCCGATGTTCGCGAAGGTCGATGTCAACGGTGATGACGCGCATCCGCTGTTCAGGTGGCTGCGCGAACAGAAGTCCGGCGTCCTCGGCAACCGGGTCAAGTGGAACTTCACCAAGTTCCTCGTCGACCGGTCCGGGCAGGTGGTCGACCGGTTCGCGCCGACGGTCAAACCGGAGAAGCTGACCGACGACATCGAGAAGGTCCTCTGACGCTGCAGGACTGAGTCTGACGCTGCAGGCCTGAGTCTGCGGTCAGGAGCGAGAACTCACGAGGCAGTCGCCGCCACCGTATGCAGTGCCCGGAGCAGTGCATCGGTGTCGGTGACGTCGCCCACCGTGATCCGCACACCGTAGGGCCGGTACTGTTTGACGGCCACCCCGCACGCCGTCAAGACCTCGCCAAGGGCGATTCCGGCGGCACCCGGGACGAACAGGAAGTTGGCCTCACTCGCGAGCGGGCGAGCGCCCACCGCGCGCAGGCGATGTTCGAGTTCGGTTCGCTCCGAACGCATTCGCGCGATCCGCGCAGCCAGTGACGATCGCTGCGCGAGCGATACCGGTACCGCCGCGGCGGCCGGTGTCGCCACACCGAAGGGCATCTCGAACTGGCGCAGCGCGGTGATCGTCTCGGGCGAACCGATCCCGTAGCCGACGCGCAGACCGGCCAGTCCGTACGCCTTGCTGAAGGTGCGCACCACGACGATTCGCGGGTGAGCGGCGAGCAGATGCTCTAGATCGGGTGCCGTGGAGGCGAACTCGATGTAGGCCTGATCGACGATCACCGTCACTCGGTCGGGCAGCGACCCGAGGACAGCGGCCAGTGCCCCCGAGTCGACGACGGCGCCGGTCGGGTTGTGCGGTGAGCAGATCGCCACCGCAACGGTGCGGGGTCCGACCGCAGCGGCCACCGCGTCGAGGTCGGGGCGTCCGAGCACGTCGAGCGGTACACCGGTCATCTGCAGGCCGAGCATGCGGGCGATGAGCGGGTACCCGCCGAACGTTGGTGTCGGCGTGACGAATTCGGGCGCTTCAGTGACGTGGTATGGGTTGTCTCGCAGACTCATCTGCAGGGCGGCGGCGATCACGCCGGTCCCGCCGGCGCCGACCGTCACCCGTGCCTCCTCGACACCCATGTGGGCGGCGATCGTGCGCCGCGTCGTGTCGGGGAGGAACTCCGGATATCGGTTCGCCTCTTCGACTGCCCTGCTCAGCGCTGCCGCCACCTCGGGCAGCGGACCGTACGCCGACTCGTTGAGGTCGAGAATCACCCGGCCCGGACCGGCGGTGCGGTCCACCGCGTGCACGAGTGGGGTCATGACGTCATCGCCGCCCGCCCCACCGGATCGCGGCAGCGGCGGCGAAGTCACCCGCGTGCGCGAACGCCGACATCATCACCACGTCGTCGGGTGCGATCCTCCCGTCGGTGATCGCCGCATCCAGGGTGACCGGGATGCCCACCGCGAACAGGTTTCCGCACTCGTCGAAGGTGTCGGGGTGCCGCTCGCGGGGCAACTCCAGCGCATCTCGCCAGTTGCGCAGGAAGATCCGGTTGGGCTGATTGGTGATGAACCAGTCCAATTCCGGTGTCGGAACACCGATCGCGTCGGCCACCTCCATCGCTACCTCCGGCACCATCCTGTTACCGCGGGCGAGGACCTTGGTGATCTTGGCCTCGGTGAAGCCGATGTGGATCTCACCGGGGCCCGCCTCCCAGTACTTGCGCGACGGGTACGACACCGAGGTCATGTCTGCGGCGTACTCACCGTAGGAGTGGGAGGCCAGGCCGAGCACCGGCGAACCGGCGCCGTCGAGCGACACCACCGCCGCCGCAGCACCGTCTCCGGGTATCCCGGCCTGCGCTTTGCCGCGCACCTGAGGCTGCGTGAAGATCTGCGCGGCACTGTTCTGCGCGAGTGCCAACAGGGCCGTCCCGCCGCCGTCGGCGCGCAGGAGCGATCCGGCGAGATCCATCATGTGCATGAATGCGGCGCACCCGCCGTTGTGCACGTCGAGCACGGTCCGTGGCCGCAGTCCGAGCCGGTGGGCCACCTCACCACCGCAGCCGCGCACCGGAACTTCGGGGAGCTGGCTGTGGGTGAGGACCACCGACACGTCGTCGAGGTAGTCGGGACCGTGCCGCTCCACCAGGGTGCGCGTGGCGCAGAGCATCATGTCTGCCGACGATTCGCCGTCGGCGGCGTGGTGGCGGAACCGGGGCGCGGAGAACATCTGGTGCCCGGACAAGTCGTCGCCCTCGGCGAACTGCGCGAAATAGTCTGCTGGTACGCGGTTTTCGGGAAGATAGGTCGCGAGGTCGCGGAGCACCGTGGTGGTGTGCGTCGGTGTGGTCATCGCTTCATCCAATCGGGGGTCAGGGGGAGTCCGTGTGCGTGGCGGAACTCGGCGATTGCGGTGAGATTGTTCAGTTCGAGTTGGTGTCCGGCGGAGAACATGTCCCAGAAGTCCCCGACCCACACCGGGCGTCCGGCGGGCGCGGTCTCCGGATACGGATTGCGGTCATAGAACGGATGGCGGCAATTGGTCCACAGGACAACCGATCCGGGTTTGTCGAGGACCATCTGCGCGTCCACCACCCGCATGAGATAGATCATCCAGAGGTGCGCGCCCTGATCCCAGGCGCAGTGATAGTCCACGGTCATCGACTCGGGATGGGCGATGGTGCGCGTGTAGATGTCGGTGTCGTCACCGAGCATGTCCTTGGCCACCCACAGCCCCGGTTCCTCGGTTTCGGCGAAGCCCCGCAGACTGTACGTCCACTCCTCGAGGGAGCGCGTGTCGGACAACCACTCGAAGAGTTCGGCCGGCGGTGCATCGACGTATCCCTGGACGGGGCAGAAGTCGCCGTAGATCCGGTCGTGCGGGTACACCGATCTGAGCATGTCGACAATGACCGGGGTGGCCACCGAGCGTGGATGGGTCTCGATCCGCATGAGGCCGTCGATGCCGGCGGCCTGCTCGCCGATATCGGCGAGCGGCGATGGATGAATGGTCATCATGATCCTTTCGGGAGGAACGGCAGGAACGGGGGTACCTCGTCGCTGTGGCATTCGACGACGAGGCAGTTGGGACCGGTTGCGGTGAACAGCTCGGCGCAGTCGGCGCCGAGTTCGTCCGCGTTGCTCGGGTGGCGCACGTCGAGGCCGGAGAACATCGACGCCATGCCGGCGGCGATATCGGTGTGCTGAAACCGGTTGACGTTGGCCGTGTCCGGGAAGTAGATGTTCTCGCGGGTGACGCACATGCCGTGCGCGTCGTTGTTCAGGACGATCATCGTCACCGGAGCGGAATGCTCTATCGCGGTGTGAAATTCCATGCCGTGCATGAAGAATGCGCCGTCGCCGGCGATGACCACACTGCGGTTCGAGGTGTCGGCCAATGCGGTGCCGATCGCGGCTGCGACGGCATATCCCATGCCGCCCATGCCCAGCGCGACACCGAAGCGGCCGCCGACGAGCGGTGTCAGGTGGTGAACCGCCGCAGCGCCGACGTTGCCGGCGTCGGCGAAAACCCGGGTCCCGGTGGGAAGGGCACCCCCGATCGCGGCCATGATGTCGGCAAGCGACGGATATGGGTTCCCCGGAACCGCGGGCGTGCGCAGGGTGTCGCGTCGCACCGCAATCGCCGGTCGGGTGATCTGAAGTCCCAGCGCAGAAAGCGCATCGTCGAGCCGGTGCACTGCTGCGGCCACCGAGCGCACCGGGATGGTCGGGGTTTTCCGGCGCGGCGGGAAGCGCCCGATGTGGTGGACGTCGACGTCGTCGAGCGCGTCGTCGACACCGGCCCGATCGGTGAGCGTCATGCGGCACCCGATCACCAAACAGACCGCCGACTCGGCGATTGCGCGCTGCGCGGAAGGGTGTCCCATCACCCCGGTGACACCGGCGTGACGATGCAGGCTGTCGGTGGCGTCGGCACCGCCGGGTGCGGCCACCACGGTGGCGTCCAGACGACTCGCGAGGTCGGCCAGCGCGGGGCCGATCCGTGTCCGGGATACCTCCTCGCCCAACCACATACACACGCGATCGCCGTGTCGCACCGCGTCCGCGAGCCGCTTCGCGAGTGCGTCGATCGCCGACATGGCCGCCACATCCAGCGCGGGAGGTGTTGTGCGCAAACCGATGTCACAGTCGCCGACGGGGGCGGCCTGGATGTCCTTGGGAATCACCAGTGCTGCGGGACGGTCGTCGTCGAGGCAGTCGAAAGCGCTGGTCAGGGCCGCATCGAGGTCGGTGGCCGAATCGAGCGGGGCGCAGTGGCCCGTGACGCCGCGCAACACGCCGAGAAGATCGATGGTGTCGGGGGGTGCGAGCATGTCCTGGAATGCCCCGCGGCCGGTCAGTGTGGTGGGAGGTGCTCCGATCACGGCCAGCACGGGTACCCGGCTGTCGAACGATTCAGCCAGCGCAGCAACCACATTCATTGCTCCGCCCCCCGACGTGGTGACCACCATCCCGGTCTGCCCCCCGAGGCGGGCCGTCGCGTCCGCCATGGCACCGGCGGCGAACTCGTGTTTGGCCACCACCACGGGCAGCTGTGCCTCCGGCGCGGCGGCGTACACGTCCTCGATGTTTGCTCCGTGGACACCGAATGCCGTTGCGACGCCGTGCCGGCGTGCCTGTTCGAGTACGCGGTACGCAACTGTGCGGTGGACTGTCACTCTGTCACCGTGCCCGCGGCAACCTGAAGGATCGCTGAAATGCCGTCCTGGTTGCATCTCGCGGCACGCGCATACACTCGGGCACACAAGCGCCTCGGCCGGTCGGCCATCGAGGTGTGGAACGGAACTGACTGTGAGCGAATCTCTCGATGCGTGCGAGCGGACCCCTCGATGGGGTGTGCGTACACAGTCGACACTGATCGCGGCCATCACGGTGACGGTGGCGCTCGTCCTCGGCGGCGTGCTCATGCTCGTGCTGGTGCATCGGGCGAACACCGAGTCGATGTACCGCGCCACCGGACGTCAGGCGTATCAGATCGCGACCGCGGTGCAGCGCGGAGGAGTGGCGGCGGTGGACCCCGACGATCTGGCGCCGGGCGCGGGCGTCGACATGGTGCAGGTGAGCAACGCCGACGGGGTGGTACTGACCGCGTCTCCGGGTGCACCGGGCAAGCACATCCATGTGAACGGGGCACACGCCGGTGCCGACGTCGCCGACCCCTACTACGCCGACGACGTGCGGATTCCCGGATACAGCGGGGTGTACTGTGCCACCGTCGTCGGCGCCGAGTATCAGGGGCAGTACTACGAGGTGGTCGCACTCGATCTCGCCTCGGGTATCCGCGACAGTGAGTGGACCGCAGCGACACTGATGGCGGTCGAATTGCCGGTGATCGTCGCGCTCGGCGCCGCCGCGGTGTATCTGCTTGTCGGCCGGTCGCTACGGTCGGTGTCGCGGATATCGCGGCGCGTCAACGAGATCACCGCGAGCCAACTCGAACAGCGGGTACCGGTGCCCCGTGCGAAAGACGAGATCCGCACCCTGGCGACCACGATGAATGGGATGCTGCAGCGACTCGATGCGAGTCATCAGGCGCAGCAGCGGTTTGTCGGGGACGCCTCGCACGAACTGCGCAGTCCACTGACCACCGTCGTCGGGCTTCTCGACCTCGCCGACGACACCGGCGCCGCCCTCGATGTGACGACCGTCCGTAATGTCCTGCTCCCGGAGGCCCGCAGGATGCAACGGATCGTCGACGACCTGCTGCTGCTGGCCCGCGCGGACGAGCGAGGCCTGCCGATCGCGTCGACTGCGGTCGACCTCGACGACATCGTGGGTGCCGAGGTTGCGCGACTGCGCCCACGAGCGCTGCTCGCCGTCCACTCGCACATCGAGGCGGCTCGTGTGTCCGGGGATCGCGAGATGCTGGCTCGTGCACTGCGCAACCTCACCGACAATGCGGTGCGTTATGCGCGCACGGCCATCTGGCTGCACCTGCGGGTGGTGGGCAGTGAGGCCGTGGTGACGGTGAGCGACGACGGCCCGGGTATACCGCGGGCACAGCGAGACCGTGTCTTCGACCGGTTCGCTCGCCTCGACGCCGACCGCCGCGACGTGACCGGAAGCGGACTGGGGCTCGCGATCGTCCGCGAGATCGTCAATGCGCATGGGGGACAGGTGCGCATCGTGGACGGTGACACCGCGGGCGCCTGCATCGAGCTGCGACTGCCGATCAGCGATATCGGGTCGCAGCGGCGCAAGGCGGCATCATCGGTGGAACGTGAAAGTCGTTCGGCTTCATCAGATCTCGCGGAGTCGGTACCCGGCGCCGCGGATGGTCTCGATCGACGACACACCGAACGGCTCGTCGATCCGGCGCCGTAGATAGCGGATGTAGACCTCGACGATGTTGTTGTCGCCGTCGTAGTTCTCATCCCAGATGGATTGGAGGATAGAGGTTTTGGACACCACTGTGCCCTTGTTGCGGATCAGGTACTCGAGTACGGAGAACTCCCGCGGGGTCAACTCGATGGTTTCGCCGTCACGCGCGACGCTTCGTTGCGCGGGATCGACCGATAGGCCGCCGGCCTCCAGGACCGCGGGGCGCTCACGCACTCCGCGGCGCACCACGGCGCGCAGATGTGCCTTGAGCACCACCACCGAGAACGGTTTGAGGAGGTAGTCGTCGGCACCGTAGTCGAGCGCCTCGGCCTGATCGTATTCGCCGTCCTTGGCCGAGAGCATCACCACCGGAACCCACACCGAACTCTTCCGCAGCTCACGCAGTACCTCGTAGCCGTTGAGGCCCGGCAGCACGATGTCGAGGACGATCGCATCGAAGTGTTCGTCGCGGGCGCGTCGCAATCCGTCGACGCCGTCGGACGAGACGGCCACATTCCATCCCTCGCTGGCCAGGACCCGCCGCACCGTCTCGGCGACATGCACGTCGTCGTCGACCACCAGCACCCGCACACCGATCTCCTCTGCGCTCGCCGCATTGCGCCCAGAGAAGGGCAGAAAGGGCATCATGCGTCACCGAATTCTCTCCGACCCCGACCCTGTCTCAACCCTACGCGCGGTGAGGGGGCCCGCGATCGTGCCGATCCGGGCGGCGATGCGGGTGCGGTCGGATCCTGCCGGATTCGCCCTTGAACTGCGGCAACGGTACGGTGACCTCTCGGTACTGAGGGTCATGGGGCGAGACATCGTCGTGGCGCAGGGGCCCGAACTGGCATCCGAACTGGTGCGCGACGCCGACCGCGCCTTCGCGAACGAACCCGTCTACGGGTTCGCGCTCGGCAGCCTGTTCGAGCGCGGCATTCTGCTGATGGACAACGACGAGCACCGGCGGCATCGCCGGATCATGCAGCAGGCTTTCACCTCCGATCGGCTCGACGACTATCAGTGTCGTATACATGGGCTCGCCGAGGCGGCGATGGAACGGTTTCCGCGGGGCTCGGTGGACATGCGCGCCGAGCTCAAGGCGCTGGCACTGGACATCGCGCTCGACGTGTTCGCCGGTGAGAACCTTTCCCGCGCCGACGCCAACCGGATCAACAAGGCATTCGTCGAACTCATCGAGGCCGGAGGTGCGTTGGTGCGGATGCCGATACCGGGAAGCAGGTGGCACCGCGGACACCGGGCCCGCCGGGTGGTCGACGACTTCTTCGGTGAGCTTTTGCCGCAGCGTCGCCGCAATCCCGGATCCGACCTCATGTCCGCGCTGTGCGAGGCCCGTGATGCCGACGGCGAGCAACTATCCGACGAACGCGTCGTCGACCACATGCGGTTCATGCTGTTCGCCGCGCACGACACCGCCACGATCGCCATGACATCGATGGCCTACCGGCTCGGACGCAACCCGCTCTGGCGCGATCGGCTGCGTGCTGAGGCCGAATCCGCCGGACGCGCACCGTCTCTCGCGCAGTTGCGGGACTCAGATGCGATGCAGTGGGTGTTCAAGGAGTCGTTGCGGCTGCGTCCGCCCGTACCGGTGATCCCACGTGCCGCGATCAAGGACACGTCGTTGGGTGGGTACCACATTCCGGCGGGCACCTTTGTGATCGTCGTGACCGGCAGCAACCACCGCCTCGACGATGTCTGGGCCGAACCCGAGTCGTTTGTGCCCGAAAGGTTTTCCGCGGATGAGGAGAAGCGGCGCCACCGTATGGCGTGGATGCCGTTCGGGGGCGGGGCGCATCAGTGCATCGGCATGCACTTCTCCTTCATGGAGGCGGCCACCGTGCTCCATCACATGCTCCGGCACCTCGACTGGTCGGTACCGTCGGCGGACTATGAGCACACCGACACCGCGCTGACGACGAACCTCGGCTTCACCGCAGAGGTGCGTGGGCCGTGACACGACGGTAGATGGGGATGGTAAATACAGAAGATGCCGTTCTATTTCACCGCCGACGGGGAGACACTGACGCCGACCAACTACGCGGGTAGTCCGTGGTCGCCGAAACAACTGGGCGGGCCGGTGGTGTGCGGGGCGTTCGCCCGGGCGCTCGAGCGCTTCATCCCCGAGGGATTCCAGCCGATCCGGCTCACCGTCGACATGTTCAGCCCGGTGCTGCGCCAGCCCTTCACCGTCGACACCGAAGTGATGCGCCAGGGCTCGCGGATCGTCGTGGTGGACGCGACCATCGTCCAGGAGGGAAAGCCGCGTGCTCGGGCGGCGGCTGTGATAGCGGTGGAGGCCGACGATCCGCGCGGCGAGACGTGGCATGCGCCGGTGGACGCCTTGCTGACCGCTCCGGACCGTACCGCGGTGGCGGGCGGCAACATTCCGCTGTTCCGCAGTGGCGATCACGACTGGACCACCGACTACCTCTCCAATCAGAACGCACGACGCAAGAGCGTGTGGCAGGATCAGGCGCCGCTGGTCGACGGCGAGGAATCGTCGGGATTCGTGCGCGCGGCGATGGTCGCGGAGAACACCAGTCTCGTGTGCAACTGGGGAACCGACGGCGTTGGGTTCATCAATTCCGATCTCACCGTTGCGCTTTCGCGGATGCCGCGGACCCCCGATTTCGGTCTGCTGGCGATCGACCAGCTGGTGGGTGCCGGCGTCGCGGTGGGCAGTGCGTACCTCTTCGACCGCGACGGCGCGTTCGGCATGGCGACGGTGACCGCCCTGTCGAACACCAGGCGCCAGCTCGACATCGCCGGACTGGCCGACGAGCACGGGTGGAGCGAGGGTCCCGACGCGCGGCGATTCCGGGTGCCGTGACCGCGTCGCCGATGGAATGTCGCCGATGGAATTGGGTGCTTCTGGAGGATTTGGGAGACTCGTCACGCACGGTTGTAGGCGACGGCGGCCCGAATCAGGTCACCGAAGGCGTCCGCGTCGAGGGTGTCTCCTTCTTTGAGGTCGACGGCGCGGCGCGTTCCGGCGGTGAGGCTGGCGTTGAAGACTTTGCTCGGATCGGGCAGCGCCGCACCGTGCGCGAAGGTGAGTTTGATCTTGTCCTTGTAGGTCTCCAAGGTGCAGACCAGGCCGTCGAGCGAGAACGTCGGCACCCCATCCGGATTGGACGGTTTGCGCCATTTGACCTCTTCGGTGATGTCCGGTTCGGCCGCCATGATCAGTGCCCGTACCTCGTCGGCGCGTGTCGCGCGCCAGTCGCTGCTCATGGCACCAGACTATGTTGTCTAGACGCGGCACAACGCGCGTTCCGGCGTGACCGGAGAACTGGCGATGGAGAAGGTCCATGCACTCACTGATCAGGCGGATTCTCGCCACCGCGGCCATCGTGGCCGCCGCGATGCTCGCGCCGACCGCTGCTTCGGCGCACGCCGCTCCGGCGACCGCCCCGTCGATCGTCACGGCCGACGATCACATCTCCCTCACCTGTCTTCAGCAGCGCGTCGACGTCTCCGCGCGTTGGTATTTTCCCTCGCATGAGGCCGTCGGCCTGGTGTGGCTTCAGCACGGGTTCTTGCGTTCGGGCGCCAATCTCGCCGGCATGGCCAAGGCCTATGCCGACCAGGGCCTGCTGGTGGTGGTGCCGACACTCGACTCGTTCAGTACGGCCGGTTGTTCGGTGGCCAACAATCTCGCCGACAACACACCGTTCATTTCGACGATGACCGATGTGTTTGCGCACAGCACCGATCCGAAGGGTGCGCTCGCGCAGAGTCTGGATCGGGCCGAGCGCCGATCGCACGTCACCGGCGTGACGATGCCGGCGAAGATGCTGTTCTCCGGGCATTCGGCCGGCGGAGAATTCGTCCTGACCGCAGCGAACGAGCTGCGGCGCGACCACCCGGCGGTTTACCGCCGACTCACCGGACTGATGCTGTTCGATCCGGTGAATTCCTTCATCGGCAACAACTTTCACACCGCGGCCGTTGAACTCGGGCGGGCTGGACTGCCGATCAGGGTGCTCTCGTCGCCGCCGTCGCTCTCCAATGCCGGAGGCCAAGGTGTGCGGTGGCTGCAGGAAACCACCCGCCAGCACTTCCTCGGCGCGCAGCTGACCACCGGACTGCACATCGACGTCGAGGGCAGCGACACCGACGCCATCGGCATCGCCTCGGTGTTCGGGGTGCCACGCCCGGAGAACGTGCAGATCCTCCGCAGGTTGGCGCCGCGCTGGGTGAGCGACATGGTGATCGGTGAGAAGTCTGCCGACTACTACCCGGGTGGGCGCTATTACGACATGCTCCTGCGGACGAATCAGATCTCCACGCTGCGCGTGGGGTAACCGGGTCACCGGTATTCTCGGATTCATGGCGCCACCAGCTCTGTCGCGCCGGGAGCCCAGCCGCGATACCCGGTTCTGCCGCAGCGCCGACGGCACCCGGATTGCCTATGCGATTCATGGCAGCGGTCCGCCATTGCTGCTCGCGTCGTGCTGGCTCAGCCATCTGGAGTTCGATTGGCAGAGTCCGGTGTGGCATCACTTTCTCCAGGACCTGGGAAGCATCGCCACGGTCATCCGCTACGACGAGCGCGGCTTCGGCATGTCCGACTGGGACGTCGACGATTTCGGACTCGAGGCACGCGTTGCGGACCTGTCCGCGGTGATCGACGCGGCCGGTCTCGACCGCTGCGCGATCGTGGGTATGTCGCAGGGTGGCCCGGTCGCGGTGGCGTATGCCGTGCAGCAGCCGGCACGGGTCAGTCGGCTCATTCTGTACGGAGCCTATGCGGCCATCGTCCGTGACGCCGAAGCGATGGAACTCGAAGACATGCTGCAGCGATTGATCAGGGTGGGATGGGCTCGTCCGGACAGCACGTTCCGTCGTGTCTTCACCCAGCTGATGATTCCCGGTGCATCCGAGCAGCAGGCGTCGTGGCTCGACGATCTGCAGGTACGGGCCACCTCTGCCGACAACGCCGCGCGGTCGCGCGAGGCTCGCGCCCAGACCGATGTGACGTCCCTTCTCGCCGACATCGGGCAACCGACCCTGGTGATCCATGCCCGCGGTGACCGCTTCAACCCATTCGCCGAAGGCCGTCAGCTGGCCGCCGGAATTCCCCACGCGCGCTTGATGTCCCTGGACAGCGACAACCACATCACGCTCGCCGACGAGCCGGTGTGGCCCGAGGTGGTCAGGGAGATCGGGGCGTTCATCTCGGGCGACGCGGTGTCGACGCCCGACACACCGTCAGTGCTACGCAGTCTGACCACCCGCGAACGCGACGTCCTGCAACTCGTCGGGCGCGGCTACGACAATGCGCGGATCGCGCAGGAACTGTCGCTGTCGGTGCGGACGGTCGAACGTCATCTCGGTGGGGTCTACGCGAAACTCGGGTTGAGCGGACGGTCGGCACGGGCCGCGGCGGTGGCCCGTCTCATGAGTGGTTGAGCGCAGGGTCGATCAGTCGACGGTGTCCGAAAGTACGTGGTAGCCGCCACCGTCGCTCGTCGACGTCGAACCAATTGTGGCGGCCGGCACGGATTCCCGCGGCGGGTTCGGATCGTAGCGTTCGTGGTGTCGAAATCTTCCAGACCCACGAAGGAGTAAACGTGAGTGACAACAAGGCTGCCATCAGTCTGACCACCGGCCTCGAAGACGCGGAGAAGGTGACTGTCGCATTCCTCGTTGCCGTCGGTGCCGCCGAAAGTGGCCGTCCCACAGTAATGTTCTTGACGAAGGAGGCCGTTCGCCTCGCGGTGAAAGGTGTCGCGGTGGCCACCGCCTGTGTTGACTGCCCGTCGCTGCAATCCCTGATGGAACGCTACGAGACTGCAGGCGGTCGCTACCTGGTGTGCCCGATCTGCGTGAATTCCAAGCACATCGATCCGTCGACGTTCATCGCCGCGGCCGAGATGGGTGGCACCGTGCAACTGTGGGAGTGGATCGGTGACGGCGCAACCGCCTTCAGCTATTGAAGTGCGGACAACGGCACGCTTCGATGGCCGCGGGCACCGTATTGCTGAACGCCGCTGAGCATCGAATCCGTCTCGGTCATCATGTCACCGTGATGACCGAGACGGTGTTGTCGTTGGCGTTGGCGACGTACACGGTGGTCCCGGTCTGACTCACCGCGATTCCGGTCGGCCAGCTTCCCACGGCGACGGTGTCGATGACGGCCAGCGTCGCGGTATCGATCACCGACACGGTGCCGTCGCCCATGTTCGTCACGTAGAGCAGCGAGCCGTCGGGATTGGTTGCGGCGTCGACCGACCAGCGGCCCACCGGGATCGTCTGGGTGACCGCGTTGGTGGCCGCGTCGATCACGAAGACTGCGCCTCCGGTGTATTTCGCGGTGACCGTGTAGACCGTCAGGCCGTCCGGGGCGGTCGCGATCGCCGCCGGACCCTCCCCGCCGGGGGTCGTGCCGATCGTGATCGTCGTCTTCACGACGTTGTCGGCCGCGTCGATCACCGACACCGTTCCGCTGTTGATGTTGGTGACATAGGCACGCGAGCCGTCGGGCGTGAATGCGACCCGCTGGGGCGTCTGGCCGACACCGATCGTGGTGGTGGTGACGGTGTTCGACGTCGTGTCGATCACGGTGAGTGAGTCCTCTCCGACGATGACGTACGCGAAGAGACCGTCGGGATCGGCGATCACCTGCTGCGGAGCGCTGGGGAAGCCGATCTGACCCGTGACGAGGTTGGTTGCCGTGTCGATCACCTGCACGGTGTTGTTGCCGTTGACCGCGAGGTAGGCCGACCCGTTGGGGGCGATTTCCGCGCATTGCAGGTAGGCGCCGATCGGGATGGTGCCGATCATCGTGGCGGTCGCGGTGTCGATCACGGAGATCGCGCCCCCCGCGCTGGTCTTGCCGTTGTCCGCGACGTAAGCGTGTGCGCCGTCGGCGGTCAGCGCGATGTCCACCGGATATTCGCCGACGGGGATGGTGGCGGTGACTGTGTGCATGGCTCTCGTCCTCGTCGCTGGTGCGCATCCTTGTGAAGCAAGGTTCGCAACGGCATGGCCTGCGGTCACGAGTAGCGCGCTACCTGTTCCGACAGCGGGGGCGGGCCGGTGACAGCACGACGGCAGTCGGTGACAGGTCCACGACAGCGGGCCTTCTTACCGTGAGGTTCATCAAGCGTCCCTCTGACCGTGAGGAGGTCCCAGATGACCACCACCGTGAGCGCGACCGGCACACCGTCGCGCACCTATACGTCCCTCGCCGCGGCGGCGATCCCGCTGGCCGCGCTGTGTCTGGCCTTCTTCGTCGAGATGGTCGACAACACGCTGCTCTCGATCGCGTTGCCGACCATCGGCCGCGACCT
Organism: Gordonia sp. NPDC003429; assembly: GCF_053588575.1. Lineage (NCBI taxonomy): Bacteria > Bacillati > Actinomycetota > Actinomycetes > Mycobacteriales > Gordoniaceae > Gordonia > Gordonia sp. NPDC003429. The sequence goes on along the minus strand of NZ_JBSFQF010000024.1, from coordinate 10,494 downwards.
GGGCAGCAGCACCACCGCCCTCCAATGGATCACCAGCGCCTACTCGCTGACCTTCGGCGGGTTGCTGCTGACCGCCGGGTCGGTGGCCGACAGGTTCGGTCGTCGCCGTGTGCTGATGGTCGGCCTCGGCGCATTCGGTGCGCTGAGTCTGCTGGTGCTGGCGGTGACCACCACCGGCGAGCTCATCGCGTTGCGCGCCGCGCTCGGGATCGCAGCGGCCATGATGGCCCCGATCACCAATTCACTGGTGTTCCGGCTCTTCGACGACAAGACCCTGCGCATGCGTGCGATGACCGTGATGATCGTCGTCGGCATGAGCGGGTTCATCCTCGGCCCCATTCTCGGCGGCACCGCCCTGGCACACGTGCGGTGGGAATGGCTGCTCGTGGTGAACGCGCCGATCGCGCTCATCGCCGCCATCGGAATTCGCCTCGGCGTGGCGGCCGACACCCGCGACGGACTGACCGACGACAGACTCGACATCCCCGGCGCGCTGCTGAGTATTGCCGCCATCGGTCTGGCGTGCTGGTCGCTGACAAGTGGGGTCGATCACGGCTGGCTGTCGGCGATGACGGTGGCCTCGATCATCGGATCCATCGCAGCCGCAGTGGCCTTCGTCTGGCGTGAACGTCGTACCGCCGCACCGATGCTCGACCTGACGATGTTCAAGCTCGGAACGGTGCGCGGTGCCGCGATCGCTCAGGTGGGATCGTCCGTTGCGATGGCCTCGGTGATGTTCGGGCTGATCCTGCACTTCCAGTACGCGTGGGGATGGAGCCCGATGAAGGCGGGCCTCGCCAACCTTCCGATGATCGTCACGATGCTGGTGGCCACACCGCTCACCGAGTGGATGGTGAAGCGCTTCGGTCACCGGATCGCTTGTCTGATAGGAGCTCTGGCGCTGACCGTATCTCTGGTGGGTCTCGCCTGGGGCGTCAACCACGGGTACCTCGCCATCGCGGTCTGCATGGTGTTGCTGACGATCGGTCTGCGGACCGTGATGACGATCTGTGCGGTCGCACTGGTGGACGCGATGCCGGCCAACCGCACCTCGATCGGCACCGCACTCAACGACACCGCACAGGAAGTGGGCACCAGTGTCGGCACTGCTCTGGTCGGCACCATGATCGCGGCGCTGGTGGCCACACACCTGCCCTCCGGGACATGGAGCAGCGATCTGGTGCACACCTTCTTCCACGGCGAGAGCGTCGCCTACGCGGTGCTCGCGGTGGTGGTCGGCGTCATCTCCGTCTTCGGTGCGCTCACTCTCACCAACTCGCACAGCACCGAGGAAGCGCACTGACATCGCTTTGGCCACCGCGAGGTACTAACTGGTACCCAATCCGGTGCCGATGGTTGCGACGTGAATGGAAGAACTCAACGATGCCGTCACTCAACATCGAATTCACCGATGCGGAACACGCCCAACTGAAGGCGGCGGCCGAACGAGAGGGCACGTCGCTGAAGGCATTTGTCCACAATGCGGTGATTGATCGGTCGAGCAACTACCGCCAGCGCGTCGAGGACCTTGCCCGGGAGGGGGCCGAGTGGTCGGCTGAACTGAACCGCAGACTCAAGTGACGATCTACCTCGATCGAGACGCGGTTGTCACTTGTCGGTTCGATCGCATGCGAGGAGCCCCTTGTCGTCCGCGACGAGGGGCTCCTTCAGTCTGCGGTGGCGCGACCCAAGGCGTCGGCGTTCGGTCTCGACGCCTACCCCGATGAATGGGGCAAGGCCGCCGCGCTGCTGCAATGGCTCACTGCGAACCACCCGTTCGTCGATGGGAACACGCGGATTGCATGGCAATCCGCTTACGTCTTCCTGGGCCTCAACGACATTCACCCCGAGGTCGCGCTGGATAACGATGGCGCCGAGGACTTCATGAACGCGGTGGCCACCGGCGACCTGGTCGACTGGAGAGACATCGGCAGGATCCTTCACAGCCTCTACACGACGTAGCGCGGTCGATCCCGGGAACCGACCTGCAAGCGAGCGCGTCCCGATGTGAACGCTGGCCGGCGGACTGTAGGCGCCAGTCGAAAGCGACCCGCATCACACCAGCTCGCGGTAGCGTCGTGACAGGCACGCAGCTGCAGGGACTGGGGGAGAAACATGTCTCGTCTGACCTCGTGGTATCGCTCCAGCGGCGCGGACCGTCCATTCGGCAATCTCCTTGCGGGGCACGGTGTGGCCATGGAGGGCTACTTCTGGCGGTTCACCCAACCCGACCGGGGACGCACGCTGATCGCATTGTGCGGGGTCAACACGGCTCCGGACGGCGAGCGTTGGGCCACACTGGGTATGGCCTCCCATCCGAATCGAATGCTGCGGACGTCTGCGCATCCAAATGCGTCGGACAATCCCCGCGTCCTCGAGGTCACCGCAAGTCCGGCCTTTCGCGCCGACATGGGCGAGGTCCACATGGATCTTGGCGCGGATTCGCGACTCGACGTCCGCGTCGACAATCCTGTGCCGTGGCCGCGACATTCGCACGGCGCCTCGGGTCTTTTCCACTCCGTGCCGGCACTCAACCAGTATTGGCATCCGTGGCTACTCGGTGGCCGGGCGAGCGGCACCGCCACCGTCGGCGACGCGACATGGGACCTCGACGGCGCTCAGGTGTACGCCGAAAAGAATTGGGGTCGTGAAGGATTCCCGGAGAGTTGGTGGTGGGGTCAGGCGCAGGGATTCGCCGAGCCGGACGCGTGTGTGGCCTTCGCGGGCGGAATGGTCCGCGCCGGACCACTCAAGACCGAGGTCACTGTCGTCGTGGTGCGCCTGCCGGGTGGACGTCTGGTGCGGGTCGGCGACCCGCTGATCTCTCCGGTTCGCGCACGGGTGACCGACGAATCATGGTTGCTGCAATCCGCCGGACGACGTTACAGCGTACGAGTCGAAGGCACCGGCCGATTGGGCGATGCACATGTGCTGCCGGTGCCGATTCCCAGCCAGCGACGCAACATCCCGGGGGCGATCGAACATCTCGGGGCACGTATGACCGTCGAAGTTCGGCGCCGCGGCGGCGAGATTGTGTGGGCCGGGGAGTCGGTTCTCGCAGCGTTGGAGCACGGTGGCATCGACCGTGCCCGGGCTGAAATACTGCGCCGTGGAGGCGATTCGGATGACACCGACGCACCTCCGATCGCCTGAGCTCTGAGTTATCCAACCACCGCTGCACCGCACTTGCATTGTGGCCCGCGGGATTTCCAGGTCACGTGTCTTGGTCGTTGTGCACCTCGGACAGGGCGGATCGTATCCCTGTGTGGGTGAAGTCATTCCCCTTCCAGAGCAGTGGAAGGTCTCGATGGATTGCCAGCGCGTAAGAGAAGCAGTCCCCGAGGTTCAACTCGGCAGGATGGCCCATCCCTTTGCCGAAGTCCCGGAATGCCTGACGCGCAATGTTGCCTTGCGCCTTGTCGGTATCCACCACGCCGACCCCGTTCACATCGAGGATGCGATCGAGTCTCCGGCCGGCCGCGGGAATCTTCTTCGCATCAACTTCGATGCCAGCTGACAACGAGGGCGGCGGCCGCTGCCTCTGGATGCATCGACGAGGTCATCATTACGCGCGGTAGATCTCCACGTGAGCTCCGGTCACGACGCCGACATTGAACGACGGCGCGCCCCAACTCGAACTACAGTTGCCCGACGCTCGACCGGTGGGCACAAACCATCGACTGGATTGTCTGTAGGGGCCGAACTCATAGAGCGGGAATCTGTTGGGAACACCGTGGAGACCCCAACACTCCACGATCAGCACATACTCTCTGCTCTGGGGAGCGCCGCTGTCGTGACATGCCACCGACGCACCGAGCGGATCCCACCGGACGTCGCACTTGTTCGTATCTGCGCGAGCATCGCCGGCACCGGCCAACACAAGGCCGGTCGCGAGGAGTGCTGCGATTGCCGCACCTACCCGTTTCGTCGAAATGCGTGTTGCTGACATGACGGACCTTTCAGTGACCTATGTCACAGTAGTCGTCGTGACGGTCCGCATCGTTACGGCCGCTGTTGCGGATTCGAGACTCGGTGCTCGATGGTCAAAGAACTGGCTGCGCACGGGCGCTTATGAGTTCAGTCCAGAAACTGACCGCGCGCGGCAGCAATGTAAAGTGACTCAAGTCACAAGTACGACCTAAACCTGAGCGGAATGCACTCAACTCTGCGTGCGTTGCACACTCTGATTGGCCATAATTGAGCCATACAGACTTAAGAACACGTAGAGAAAGGTGCACACGAAGTGGACAGCTTCACCCCCACCACCAAGACCCAGCAGGCGCTGAGTGCTGCGGTGCAGGCGGCGGCCGCTGCTGGCAACCCCGACGTGCGTCCCGCCCACATCCTGGTTGCGCTGCTCGATCAGTCCGACGGCATCGCATCGCCGCTGCTCAAGGCGGTCGGAGTCGATCCGTCGAGCATTCGCGCACAAGCCCAGGCGATGGTCGATCGGGCGCCCACGGTGTCGAGCGCCAGCGCCCAGCCGCAGCTCTCCCGCGAGTCGATCGCGGCGGTCAGTGCTGCCCAGCAACTGGCCACCGAATTGAACGACGAGTACGTCTCCACCGAGCATCTGGTGGTCGGCCTGGCTACCGGCGATTCCGATGTGGCCAAGCTGCTGCACAATGCCGGCGCCACCCCGCAGGCCCTGCGGGAGGCGTTTGTTGCCGTCCGCGGCAGCGCGCGGGTCACCTCCGAAGACCCCGAATCCACCTATCAGGCTCTGGAGAAGTACTCCACCGACCTCACCAAGGCGGCCCGTGAGGGCAAGCTCGATCCGGTGATCGGCCGTGACGCCGAGATCCGCCGCGTGGTGCAGGTGCTCAGCCGCCGGACCAAGAACAACCCGGTGCTCATCGGCGAACCCGGTGTCGGCAAGACCGCCATCGTCGAAGGCCTCGCCCAGCGCGTCGTCGACGGCGATGTGCCCGAATCCTTGCGCAACAAGACGGTCGTCTCCCTGGACCTCGGCTCGATGGTCGCAGGCGCCAAGTACCGCGGCGAGTTCGAGGAGCGGCTCAAGGCCGTCCTCGACGAGATCAAGGGCTCCGCCGGACAGATCATCACCTTCATCGACGAGCTGCACACCATCGTGGGTGCCGGCGCCACCGGCGATTCCGCCATGGACGCGGGCAACATGATCAAGCCGATGCTCGCGCGCGGCGAACTGCGACTCGTGGGTGCCACCACCCTGGAGGAGTACCGCCAGTACATCGAGAAGGACGCGGCCCTGGAGCGTCGTTTCCAGCAGGTGTACGTCGGTGAGCCGAGCGTCGAAGACGCCATCGGCATTCTGCGTGGCCTCAAGGAGCGCTACGAGGTGCACCACGGTGTGCGCATCACCGACTCCGCATTGGTCGCTGCTGCAACGCTTTCCGACCGCTACATCACCTCGCGCTTCTTGCCCGACAAGGCCATTGACCTCGTCGACGAGGCCGCATCGCGGCTGCGGATGGAGATCGACTCGCGCCCCGAGGAGATCGATGCCGTCGAGCGTGTGGTCCGTCGGCTCGAGGTCGAGGAACTCGCCTTGGAGAAGGAGACCGACGCAGCGTCGAAGGACCGCCTGGACAAGCTGCGCCAAGAACTCGCCGACGAGAAGGAAAAGCTCAACGAGCTCTCCGCCCGTTGGCAGAGCGAGAAGACCGCCATCGACGCGGTGCGCGACGTCAAGGAGGAGCTCGAACTGCTCCGCGGCGAGGCCGATCGCGCCGAGCGCGACGGAGACCTCGGTCGGGCCGCCGAACTGCGGTACGGCAAGATCCCGGGCCTGGAAAAGGACCTGGAGGCCGCGATCGAGAAGACCGGCACCGATCCCGACCAGGACGTGATGCTGCAGGAGGAGGTGGGCCCCGACGACGTCGCACAGGTGGTGTCGGCATGGACGGGCATCCCCGCGGGCAAGATGCTCGAGGGGGAAACCGCCAAGCTGCTGCGCATGGAAGACGAACTCGGCCACCGGGTCATCGGTCAGAAAGAGGCCGTGGTGGCAGTGTCCGACGCGGTGCGTCGAGCACGTGCCGGTGTGGCCGACCCCAACCGGCCGCTGGGTTCGTTCCTGTTCCTCGGTCCCACCGGTGTGGGCAAGACGGAGCTGGCCAAGGCGCTGGCGGAGTTCCTGTTCGACGACGAGCGCGCGATGGTGCGCATCGACATGAGTGAGTACGGCGAAAAGCATGCCGTGGCACGGCTTGTCGGCGCTCCTCCCGGCTACGTCGGTTACGAGCAGGGCGGACAGCTCACCGAGGCGGTGCGGCGTCGTCCGTACACGGTGGTGCTGTTCGACGAGGTCGAGAAGGCCCATCCCGACGTGTTCGACATCCTGTTGCAGGTGCTCGACGAGGGACGCCTGACCGACGGGCAGGGACGCACCGTCGACTTCCGCAACACCATCCTGATCCTCACCTCCAACCTCGGTTCCGGGGGCGATCGCGACCAGGTGATGGCGGCGGTGCGCGCGGCGTTCAAGCCGGAGTTCATCAACCGTCTCGACGACGTGGTGATCTTCGAGGCGCTGAGCCCCGAGGAACTCGTCTCCATCGTCGACATCCAGCTCAACCAACTGCAGAAGCGGCTGGCCCAGCGTCGCCTGGAGCTACAGGTGACACCCAAGGCCAAGGAATGGCTGGCCGAGCGTGGTTTCGACCCGCTGTACGGCGCACGCCCGCTGCGGCGGCTGGTGCAGCAGGCCATCGGCGATCAGCTCGCCAAGGCGCTGCTGGCCGGCGACATCCGCGACGGCGACGTGGTGCCCGTCAACGTGTCGGCCGACGGAGAGTCGCTGGTTCTCGGCTGACGCCGATGAACGTATGAGCAGTCGAAAGGCTCTGCCCTCACCGGGCAGAGCCTTTCGTCGCATCATCTGGCTACTAGGGGCGGCTGCTCAGGCCGCGGGGGCCACGTGCGGTTCGAGCCGCTTGAGCGCCTGCCGGATGCGTGACTTCACCGTCGGCAGTGCGATGCCGAGTTCGTCGGCCACCTCTCGGTAGGTGAGGCCGCGGAAGTACGCCAGCTCGATCGCCTCGCGTTGCAGCTCGGTGAGCCGGTCGAGCACCGACCTGACCTCCCGCACCGTCTCTCGTCGTTCGGCCGATTCGATCACCACGTCGTGCTCCACGCGGCTCGGCTGTTCGGCGTTGGTGTAGGCGAGAGTCCTACGGCGCGAGGCGGATTCGGCGCGGACGCGGTCCACCGACCTGCGGTGTGTGAGGGTCATCAGCCAGCCGAGTACCGTTCCTGATTCTGGGCGGTAACCATCGGCGGAGCGCCATACGTTGAGGTAGACCTCCTGCGTGGTCTCCTCGCTGAGCCCGGGATCGCGCAGGATGCGCAGCGCCATGCCGTAAACGCGGTGACTGGTGAGGTCATAGAAGCGGGCGAAGGCCGTCGCGTCGCGTTGTCCGATGCGGTCTACGAGTGCAGCGAGTTCGTCAACGGAATCCACCATCATCACTCCCTCACGTGCTGACCCCCGTGCACCGAACCTAGTGCGTGGCGCCGACCGGGCGCCCGGGTCACGGAGCAATTGCGATGAAACCGCAATCCACGTCACGGTGCGATAACGGTGGTTGGGCGGTGCGGTGAATCGGAGGTGTCCGCCAAGTGTGACCGATCAGTCGGCGGTGTCGGCGGCGGCGCGATACAGCCAGGAAACCACGAGTGCGCCGGGATCGACTACGCCTCTGGCATTTTCGCCCACATAGCTTGCCCTGCCCTTGGTGGCGGTGGTGTCTCGTGTCGCCTCGGCACCGGACTCCGCACTCTCGGCGACATCGGACAACGATCCGCCTTCCCCAAGGGTGTCGGACGCCGGCGAGAGTGCGTCGACCAGCGTTTTGTCGCCCACCTCGGCGCCACCGAGTGTCTGGATCTCGTGGAGCGCCGACGCCGATCCGTCGCGCAGCGCGGCGGTGAAATCGTCCTCGTCGGCAAACTCCTGCGCGAGATGGCGGAACAGCACGCCGAAGATGGCGCCCGACGTGCCGCCGGCGCGCACCAGATACGACGTGCTGATCGCCTTGAGAACGTCGGCGTCCGATCCGCGCAGCGGAAGGTCGAAGTGCCCCAGCGCCGCCTCCATGTTGGTGCCGAAATCGCCGTCGCCGGCCTTCTGATCGAGTTCGGTGAGGTCGTCGATCGATTCCTGCACCCGCTTCACGAACGCGGTGAGCCAGGCGTTCTCGTCGCCGCTGTCGGCGGCGTCGTCGGGCTGGGCAAAGGAGGTGTCGACGAGTTTGGCGGGGCTGCGGGCCGGTGCCGCTGCCCAGCCGGGAGCGCCGGTGGGGGCGTCGAAGAGTTCGAGGAGCTCGTCGTCGGTGCGCAGGAGCGTGATCGACACGCCGGTCATGTCGAGGGCGGTGATGAAGGTGCCCACCATCGGGCGGGCCACGGTGATGCCGCGGCGGTCGAGGTCGGCGAGCGCCTCACCGAAGACCAGGTCGAGTTCGAGCGGATGCGCCGAACCCAGCCCGTTGACCAGGCAGATCACCTGCTCGTCGCGTACCAGCGAGAGCGAATCGACGATGGGGTCGATCATCCGGTTGACCAGTTCGCGTGCTCCCACCTTGGTGGCCTGCTCCACCCCGGCCTCACCGTGGATGCCCACACCGAACGCCATCTCGTCGTCGTCGAGCTCGAACGTGGGTGCGTCGGCGCCGGGGATGGTGCAGGCGTGATAGGCCACGGCATAGCTGCGCGCGTTGTCGACGGCGCGGCGCCCGATCTCGGCCACCGCGGCGAGGTCGTCGCCGCGGGCCGCGGCCGCGCCGCACACCTTCTCGACCAGGATCGTGGCCCCGGTGCCACGACGACCGGGACCCGAATCAGATTCTGTCGCAACGTCATCGGCGACGACCACCGAGTCGGTCTCGATCTCGTCGGCGAGCAGATGGCGTGCGATGCGGAAGTTCATCACGTCGCCGGTGTAGTTCTTCACCACGTGAAGTACGCCGGCGCCGCGATCAGCCCACTTCGTCGCGCCGACGATCTGCAGCGCGTTGGGCGAGGTGAACACCAGGCCCGGGCAGGCGGCGTCGAGCATGCCCGGGCCGATCATGCTCGAATGCATTGGCTCGTGTCCGGAGCCGCCGCCGGAGATCACCGCCACATGCTGGTGGTCGCCGCGATCGCGTCGGTGGAGGAAGCCGGGGTCGTTTTGCCAGCCGATGTCGGGGTGTGCGGCCACGAAGCCGCGGAGCGAGTCGGAGATGAAGGTGGACGGTGAATTGAGGATGTAGCCGTGGACGCTCACCCCTCTACGGTAGCCCCGAGTAGCGTCGGGCTATGGCCGTTACCTCCGCGATCGCCGCGTTAGTGCCGGGTCCGGTGGATGCCGACACCTCCTTCGTGGAGATCGACCTCGACCTCGGCGAGCCCGGCCCGCACGACCTGCTCGTCGAGGTGCGTGCGGTGTCGGTGAACCCGGTCGACGTGAAACAGCGCGCGTCGTTCGAGCCGGCGGAGGCGCCCAAGGTGCTCGGCTTCGATTCCGCGGGAGTGGTTGTCGCCGTGGGTGCCGACGTCGAACGGTTCGCGGTGGGTGACGAGGTGTACTACGCCGGCGTCATCGACCGCCCGGGCAGCAATGCGCGCTTGCAGCTCGTCGACGAACACATCGTCGGACGCAAACCGGAGAACCTCTCGTTCGCCGAGGCGGCTGCGCTGCCATTGACCAGCCTGACGGCGTGGGAGTCGTTGTTCGAGAAGCTGCGGGTGAACAGGGTGGAGGAGGAGACGTTGCTGGTTGTCGGCGGTGCGGGTGGGGTGGGCTCGATGGTGATCCAGCTGGCACGGGCGCTTACCGAACTCACCGTGATCGCCACCGCGTCGCGGCCGGAGTCTCTTGAGTGGGCGCGGCACATGGGTGCGCATCACATCGTGTCGCCGCGCGAAATGAGTAGCGCTGTACCGGGAATCGTGCCGGAAGGCGTTGAGTACGTGTTCTCGCCGCATTCGGCCGGGAATGTGGACACCTATGCCGAGATCATGCGGGTGCACGGTCAGGTGGTGGCCATCGACGAACCCGAGGGCCTCGACACGTTGCCGCTCAAGCAGAAGAGTCAGAGCTGGCATTGGGAATTGATGTTCAGCAAGCCGCTGTTCTTGCCCCACGACGACTCGCAGCATCGGATTCTCGGTGAGGTGGCCGCGCTGGTGGAGGCCGACCGCGTACGCACCACCGTCAACCGGGTGTTCGACGGAATCACGGTGGAGAACCTGCGGGCCGCGCATCGGCTGTCGGAATCGGGGGAGGCGGTCGGCAAGATCGTGCTTGGCTGCTGAACTTCGGTGGCGAGCGGCGTCACGGTGGTTTCGACAAGCTCAACCAGCGGGCGGTGGTTTCGACAAGCTCAACCAGCGGGTTGGGGCGCTCAACCAGCGGTGGTTTCGACAAGCTCAATGAACCGTCCTGGATCGGATGGAGACCTGGTTTAGGCCACCTCCGCTTTGGAGGCGACGGTGTCACGGTAGCGCGTCTCGTATTCGATGGGTGGG